>NZ_CP133261.1:3243552-3567907 GCF_030931715.1 Tissierella sp. MB52-C2 | reverse complement strand
TGTACTTGTTTTATATAGTCCTCTTTTTATTCTTTCTCCACTAAAGTCCCTTGAGGTTTTATCTCCTATTGTTGGTATTTCATCTTTATCAAAGAAACTTGCTTTAGATGTATAGCTTTCTTCTTGTTTTATATAGGTTATATTGTATAGTTTACATAGATAGTCTAACTTATCTTTTATATTTCCTATAGGGATATTTACAAAGCTTTGATTGTTGATTTTTCCTATATTTATTTTATTTTGTATATCTTCGTTATATCCTAAGACTATTGTACCTATATCATTATTGATACAGTAATTAATTATATATCTACAGGATTTATTTATATAGTCATTGACTTGATTATTTCTCTTTTTAGTAATTATTACTTGATATTTTGTTATCCCTTTTATTCTTTGTTTATCCTTTATACTCTGGTATTTAGCCATTTGTTTGTTATACCATTGGTTTATGGATTTAAGTTTATTTCCATCTACTATGAAAGATTTGCCTTTATTGGTTACACAGGTTGCCAGATTATTTATTCCTAAATCTATTGAAAGTGCATTTTGCTTATTTAATTCCCTTTGCTCTTCTTCTACCTTATAGGTATATTGAATTTCAAAGTACCTTCCAGATAGTTTAGGTACTATTCTAATCTCTTTTATTGCTTTATCTTTTAATATTGGTGGTATTGTTATTATGATAGGCTTATGATTCCTTTTGTATGTATTGGAATAGGGAAGTATTAGTTTATTATTATTAAGTCTAACAAATCCAATTATTAGTGTGAAAAATTCTTCTTTTTTAAGATATTTAGGAATATTTACTTTAGAATTATATTTACCTAGTTTCTTTAGTTTGAGAAGTTCAAAAAATGATTTAAATGTTCCATCTACTTCTCTTAGTATTTGTTGACTCATATTGCTATTTAGTATTTTGTAATTCTCATTATTTTTACATAGTAGATTATTCTTACCATAACTAAGATATTCACCTGTTTCAAAGAAATATTGTCTAATATTATATAGGGCTACATTATATAGATTTTTAGCAGTATGAGATAGTTCCCTTAAGATTAGATATTCTTCTTTGGTAAGGTTTTTAACTTGTTGCTTTACTGTTAAATACACTTTTTTTACCTCTATTCTATGAATATACTTTATCACAGAACAGAAGTTTGCTCAATGCGTTTATTGCCAATTATTGCAATTCATCACCCACTTATAGAAGTGGATGTATTCTTGCTGGCCTTTTTGATAAAAAAGCATATATCCTAGATAAAACCTAAGTAAAATCGAATAATATTATTTAATCTAAGTATTTGTTATCTTAGCAAAGTAGGAAAAGGATTCCATCGGCGAATATGTTAATATATAGTTATCCTAGGAAAATTAATTCTTTAAAGGAGGGATTCTTTGGACTATGTAGATTTGATCCAAAAAACCATAGATTATATTGATGATAACATTGGCGAAAAAATAACAGTTGATAAATTAGCAGAAATTGCAGGTTTTTCTACCTATCACTACTATAGGGTCTTCCATAGTTTCGTTGGAATTCCCGTTATGGAATATGTCACAAGACGAAAACTTCAATATGCTCTTTCTGAACTTAGTAATAATAGAAAAATACTTGATATTGCCTTAAATTTAGGGTTCGAAACTCATGCTGGATTTACAAAAGCTTTTAAAAAATGTTTTGGATATACACCAAGCTTTTACAGACTGCACGCACCAGTAGGTTTTCCACAGAAAGTAGATTTGAAAAAAATTAAATCCAATAAAATTGGAGGTATTATAATGCAGCCTAAGATAATAAATAGGGATTCTTTTAAAATAGTAGGATATGAGTTTAAAACCACCCTGAGAAATAATGCTCACTCTAGGGATATTCCTGCCTTTTGGGATCAATGTAATATAGAAGGTAAGGAAGCACATTTATATAAAACACAGAACCCTTCTAGACATGGAGAATACGGAATTTGTGTAAATACAAATATGGAAACTGATGAGTTTTCTTATATATTAGGCATAGAAGTAGCTGACTTTGATTATGCAACTGATGAAATGTGTACACTTGAAGTACCAGCTGCAACCTATGCTATCTTCACAACTCCTTCTGTAGCTTCAGATGATGATAGTTTTGTAAACTCAATCAAAGGTACTTGGAAATATATATTAGAAGAATGGTTTCCAAACTCTGGCTATGAAATTGATGATTCCAAGCTCGATTTTGAATTCTATGATGAGCGTTGCCATTCTTGGGAATATGAAAAAATCTGTATGGATATTTATATTCCAATAAAAAGGAGGTAAATCAATATGTTTAGTTTTTATAGTAAGCTTTCCACAGAAGTATACAATATAGATAAGCCCATTGGCCATTCATTTGGAGATGTGGAATTTTACACGGAAAGACTTAAAGGTATTAAAGGAAGGATTCTGGAACCAGCAGTAGGAACAGGGCGTATCTTAATCCCACTGCTAGAGGAGGGATTTACTGTAGATGGTATAGATTCCTCTGCTGAAATGCTGGATCTATGCAGATCTCATTGTAAAGAAAGAGGTCTTACAGCTGACCTTTATGAAGAAAATATGGAATCTTTTTCTCTGCCTCATAAATATGAAGCAATTATTATTCCTACAGGCTCTTTTCTATTACTACAAGATTCAACAGAAGCTATTAATGGATTAAAATGTTTCTATGAACACCTTTCAGTAGGTGGACGTCTTATTGTTGATATATTCATGCAATCAGATTTTAATGTTGGCCGTACTTCAACAAGAACTTGGAGTACTCCTAATAAAGATTTAATTACTTTAAACGAGTCACTAGTAGAAGTTAATTTCATTCATCAATATACAGTTTCTCATTTTCGATATGAAAAATGGCATAAGAACCAACTGATACAGACTGAACTTGAGCGTTTTCCATTAAAATGGTATGGCGTAGAAGAATTTAGATTAATTTTAGAGAAGGTCGGATTTAGGGATATTACTATCTCCTCTGATTATAAGTTTGGTATATATCCTACAGATAATAATCAAGTCATCACCTTTGAAGCATATCGAAGATAAGGATATATGGAAAATGGATAATATATAACTTTCACAGTTAAAATATTATCCATTTCTATGTTTTTAGGAATATCTTGGTAGAAATCTCTTGATTCTAGTTTAGTTACAAATGCCACCTCTGATTAAGTCTAATTTCTTATTAATTCTTCTTAAAACATCAAATAAAAATCTTTTTAACTTGCTGCGTGTATTATTATATTTAAGAAAAAAGTCATCGGGGCTATTGAAAATCCCTAAATCATCTGTATTAGAAAAACTTTGAATATATGTGCTTCGCCCCTGCCAACATATATCTATTTTTTCTTTATCCTCTACAGAAATCCCATAGCCTATTTAAATCTCACTGTAGTTTCATTTTAGAACCTTTTCATCACAAATATTATTTTCTACAAGAATTAATCTTTTTAAGTAATCTTCCTTTGTTAATCCAAATAGAATTTCATCATGATATCTTCCATTTGTATAAATATTCTGCTTACACACACCCTCTTGTTCACATCCAAGCTTTTCATGCATGGCAATAGATTCTAAATTACCTTCTAAAATACTTGCACAATATTTATTTAATCTTTTTTCCATAAAAGCATACTTAAGCATTATTCTCATCGCAGCAGTACCATAACCTTTTCCTCTATACTCCTTATCAATCTTTGTTGCAATTTCAAAAGTTCCATGTTGTTCATCACCTAGTAATATATTTATTCGCCCAACAAGAGTACCATCTAAAGTATCTATAGCGAAATAAGTTCTATTATTAGTTATTGAAAAATCCTTAATTCTTTCTGAAAACTTTTGTGATGCTACAACTGTTGGTGGCAATGAAAGTTCACAATCTGCTAATCTTAAAGTTTCACTATCAAAATTGGTGCAATAATCCCAATTCCAATCATCTGCACTCCAAGCTCTTAATCTGACCAAATCATTTTGCCAATAATAATTATCATATACTATCTCTCTCATAATAAATATCTCTCCTTTTATCGTATTCAAGACACAGAATTTTAGTTGCACTGTTTTAATTCCCCATATCCCCTATTAATAATGTAATAATATCCTTTTCCTTCAATTTAATTGTTTTGTATACACCAAAACGGGGGTCATATAATCACCACCAATCTTTTTATATTCATTTGATATGTTATATGGAAATTTAGATATTAGGTTACCTTATTCGTAATATTTAATTTTTAGCAACAAAAAAGCCATAAGAAGAAATAATCTACTTATAGCCTAATATCAAGCATAAAATATTATATTAAAATCATATAAGGATAAATGTATAGCTTTAGAATCAAAGACAATACATTATACTATATAAAGATTTTAATTCATTATAATAGTTATTTATAGTTAAGTAAGTGACCTTCTAAATTGTTAATTCCATAAAAAGCATAACAAACAAGCCTAGATTAGGCAAAATCAATAATTTCTAAGAAATACATATTAATCTTTGATTAATATTAACAATTTAATATCATCATCGCTTACTTTCCTCCTTAAACTAAGATTTCATAGTATCATAACTTACAATTATCTTTTTGTCAATATACTTGCAATATTTATTTGCTATCTTCAATTCAACAATGGTGTACACTTTCCGCTATAATATATACATAAAATATGAAGTGCTCTAGTACAGGCAGTATAAAGCAGCAGCCTTTCATCTTCACAACAGTAATTCCCATTTCCTACATTATAAATAAGCACAACGTCAAATTCTAATCCTTTAGCAAGATATGCTGGTATCACCAATGTATCATTAACATAGTCATCATCATCCTTCATTATGGCCTTAATATGAATCTTATCCTTTAGAAAATCATATACATCATTTGCTTCCTTTGCAGTCCTTGTTATTATTCCAATGGATTTATATCCTCTCTCCTTATATATTTTTATATCATTAAGGATTTTCTCCTTTATTTCCTCCTCTTTCGAAAATCCAATTAATAATGGTCTATTTCCATTTCTTTGTATACTTTCATCAACAAATTTACTATTAAGTAGCTTCCTAGAGAATTCAGTGATTTCCTTTGTAGACCTGTAACTTTTAGTTAAGTTTATTATACAGGTGTTACTCTCAGAAAATATATAGGATATATTATTATAACCTCCTATATTCATAAACGGATTAATAGATTGATTTAAATCCCCTAGTATAGTCATATTTGCAGATTCAAAAAGCTGACAAAATATTTCATACTGTAGAGGCGTATAGTCCTGGGCTTCATCAATAATAACATATTTAATATCCGAAGTTTTTGGGATATCTCCCAAAGCAGCTTTTAGATATAGAAGGGGAATCTGATCTTCATAATTAAGTTTCTGAGTCTCTAAATTTTTTATAGTATAATTTCTAATTTTTTCAATTTTCTCTTTACAATATGGTATATTTAAATTCCTACAGAAGAACTCTAGATTTTCAAAAAATCCCTTGTAAATCTCTGCTAAATTAAACTCTGTTATTCTGTCTATTTCATTATATATTTCCTTCATTTCATTATTTACAATAGAGATACTATCTTTTAATATTTCCATTTTATTTATATATGATCCCGTATCCTCCAATTCACCTACAACTTTCTTTATCCTGTCTTTTTTATATGGATCTAAAAGAAATAATATTCTTTCCTTAATTTTTTTTAATCTCCTTTTTAGAGGAAGCCTTATATAATCTTTGAAAAATAATTCTTCTAAATCTTTAGATGATACTACTAACATATCTCTAAAAATAATATCTGTAAATTTTCTATCTATTTTTTCAACATAGGTCACATAATATTTTAATATATTTACAAATTCCACAGTAGATTTATACATTATATTAGTAATTCTGTTTTTATAGTTTAATTCATTCTTTGAATTTAAAATATATTCCATCATATCACAATAACTTTCCTTTATAAACTCACCACCTAATGCCATATGCATATATTCCTTAAAGGTAGTTTGATACATATTGTCTTCTCCCAGCTCTGGTAATACATTAGAAATATAATCATTAAAAATTTCATTGGGTGAAAATATTACTATATTCCGAGGCGTTATCTTATCACGATATCTATATAGAAGGTATGCAATTCTATGAAGAGCAATAGAAGTTTTTCCACTTCCTGCAGGCCCCTGAACAATTAGGACTTTGTACTCTTCATCACGAATCACTCTGTTCTGCTCTCTTTGAATTGTTGTTACTATGGCCTTCATCCTATCGTCAGTACTTTTACTCAAAATATCTTGAAGCATTTCATCATCTATCTTAAGATTGCTATCAAACATATACTCCATTTTTCCATTATTAATTTTGTATTGTCTTTTTAGTATAAGTTCCCCTTCCATTACTCCTTCAGGACATTTATAACTAGCCTCTCCAATTTCACAATCATAAAACATACTAGAAATTGGTGCCCTCCAGTCATATACAAGAAAATCAAAATTATCATTAATAAGGTTTGAAAGACCTATATAATATTTCTCCGCCTCATTCTCTACATCTTCAATAAAATCGATTCTTCCGAAATAAGGTGATGAAAGTACCTTCTCGTATTTTTCTTGAATTTTTCTAGTTGATTCGTGGCTTATCTTTTGTGTCCTCATAAAATTAATAAATTGCATAAAGTCTGTGATTTGATCCATTCCGTTTGCTATGGAAACTGAACCTACTTCCTCCCATAGTTCCTTCTGTGTTCTAATAGCATCTTCTCTAATCTTTTCTTTTAAATTGTTGTTGTTATCATACTGTTTCCCTGCTTCTTCAAGTACTTCTTGCAGCCATTCATCTTCAGCCTTCCATTCAAAATTATCTCTATTCATGATATAACCTCCTTATAATAAATAATTTAATAAAATTATTTAAAAAAACCATTGACATTGACTTCGAAAAGTTGTATACTATAGTTGGATGATAGTACCCGCTCTTATAAAATGGCGACATAGTTTTATGTTATCATTCTTGTTTTGTTATGTCAATAAAAAAGACATTTGTCATTAAACGAATGTCTTTTTCTTATATAAAGTATTTTTATGCAAGATATGCCCTATCATCAGATTTATAAATCTACACAATATATACGAGAACTATTCCCCAAGGATATAAATCCATAAGACTAATGAAATCAAACGTAGATTTTGTTATTTTATATTTTTAAATTCACTTTCTAAATAACTCAGTATTGATTCCTTGCTTTCTGGCTCACCATGTCCTATCATATAAATATTAAAATCAAAACCTTTAATTAATTCTATATAGTTTTTTAACTTATACTTATCATATTTTCCATCATTATCATAATGATCTTCACAATCTGCGTCACCAATAAAAATAGTCTTTTCTTCGGGTATATAAATCAATACTGAATCTACGGAATGTGGTGCATTAACTTCAATAATCTCACAACAAATTCCACCCAAATCAATCTTTAAAGTCCCACTAAATTCTATATCGGAAGTTATAACTGTTATATCTCCCCTATTTGAATATTCTATTTTAATACATCTATCGCACATTTCAATGTCTTTACCTTTTTCAAGCCTATCTTTCATATTATCATCAGACCATCCCCATGTTGCAACTTCTTTTAGTTTTTCATTTGTCAAATGTCCTGAAATTGTTTTTCCTGACACTGCATGCATTCCGAAAGTATGATCCCAATGCCAGTGAGTAATCACAGTATAATCTGGTAACCTTAAATTCGCATTTCTCAATTCATTGTAAAATTTCTCTACATGCTTACTTGAGTTCCCTGCGTCTACTGCCAGTGAATACTTATCTCCTTTTATATACCCAAGTATAGGTCTATCCGTTTCTTCCTCAGCAGGTAAATAGTAGATTCTTTCAGATATCTTTTTTAGTCTCATAATCCTCGCCTCCAAAAACTCAACGTTTCATTTGTCTTTTTAATTACTTTCTACAGACATATTATAAATATACAGGTAAAACTCCACTCATTTCTAAGATCAATTTCAATATATCTTTTAAATGTTATACTAAATATTTATAATTATAATGTTCCTATTCACTGTTTGAATTTCTGTTTTCGATAAGATAAAGTCCACGATATTATTACGGTGGACCTAAAAGTTATTCTAATAATTTGTGAGAACATAATCCATTCGTTTACACCCAATAGCAGAAGCAACTGAACTACATTTTGCTCTCAATAGATAGAATATATTCTTATCCTTAATATCACTCAATGTTTCAAAATTCGCTTGTCCCTTACTTATAATAAGATCTGCTTTACTAAATTCCCTCTTAAATGTACTTGAGCAATCTTTTATTATCGTTCCTTGCGCAGAATGCCCATTGTCAATGACTTTTACTAAGTCTACAACACCTGTGCTTATTGCATCGTCCATAGTCGCATCATTAACTATTGGACCTCCTTTCACCACATAAGTAATTTTGTTTGTTGGAAGCCTCTCTAATAGGAATTTATCAAATATAATTTCACCCGAATTGTCAGCAATATACATAATGTTATTTGACTTTTCTACTGCTTCTCGTAGAGCAGTTGTTCCAGTTCCAAAAATATCATGTTTAATACTGTCCTCAACCGACTTAACAATATCCGAATACTCTAGATTAAGTCCAGCTGAAAAGTCTATAATATTCCCTGAAATAGCCAATCTACAAGCCATATCGAAGGGATCTTCTGCCTTATCTAACCATTTTTCTTCAATAATTCTCTCATAAATCTCTTTAGCAATTTCATTGTACTGTTCCTTCAATATTTTATATGGATCATTAATACCAGTAATATTCTTAGCATGTTGATGCATCCTAAAGGCTATTTCAGGTGCTGTTTCATTGAAATTCATTTCTCCTAATTCTTTCAAAGATCTTTTTATTATATCTTCTTGCATTGCAACATTATTTGTCGCTTCTTCAGCTATTTCTACTGCTTGTCTAGCAAGACAGTGGATACATTCACGTGATATTTTCATATGATTTCCTCCTAATGATGATGTTTGGTGAACTTTCTTCTTATATTCCCTTCTCTAAAATCTCCATAGATGTTATATAATAATATCCTTTAGGAGGATTATCTAAAGCCTCTTTATCAGAAATAAATATATAGTCTTTTCCTAAATGCTTAGCTGCTATACATAAATGACAAATTCCTATGCCCATGTCTATTTGATTCAGCCTATTATATATAATTCCTTTTATCAAATTTGATTTAACACAATATGCATGAATCTTATTTTTATCTACTTTAAAATACCAGGGTTGACTATTTACTGCAGATGGTGCCAGACGAACTGCCTCTAGCAATTCATCTCTTTCTCCATTATCTCTTATTTCTTCAATTGCTTTTCTTTTAAACTCTGATACATTGTCTCTATGTATATTCTCCGCTGGTTTCCCAAATGCTAAAGCAATGATATAGTTTAATTTAGATTCATTTACTATTTCCTTCTTAGGTTGTGTCATGCCTGCCCAGCAGCTCCCTATTCCATTAGCTGATAAAAATAAGTCCACTTGCTGAAGCATAAATCCTGCATTTGTTATGTGCTTTTCTTTTTCTTCAGAATATACTAGGAGATAGTAAGGTGCTTTAATAGGGAATAAATTTCTAACTACTTCCCCTGTTACAATTTTCATTTGAACTTCTATATCTTCATACATAGGCTTTAGGCTGCTAATATAATCTAAAACATCTTGGAGAATATTATTATCAAGTGATGATAAGTCATATTTTCTAATGGATTTCCTTTTGAAGATTATATCGTAGAAATTAGTATAATCCACTCCTATCCCTCCTTTTTTATATCATTTTAAAGTTTAAGATTCTCATTTCGCACCCATCCAATTACTCCATCCTTTTTTACTAGAGTTATTTCATTAGCCTTTTCTATGATTGAAACTATACTACCTTTTTCTGCCTCAATAAAGTAATCTGTACCATCATAGCACCTTATACCATCTTCAGCCTTAAAGATTTTATCATTCTTAATTAAAAGATCATGACCGGAAGACATATGCCTACAAAGACTAAACTCTTCTCCCTCTTTAAGTATGTCAATCAGATTATCCATCCAAGTAATTTGGATAGTATTCTTATTTGAATATTGAGTTTTTATTATCTCTCCTTTTAATAGATCATCCGCCGAATCAAAGGTAATATTATCACCATCTATAATTAGTGCATTGAGCTGACCCTCTGTCCTTATTGCATTTCCACCATCTATACTTATGATCTTTTGCTTTTCATTTATAATGGGATTACAGCAACCTTTTTCTATTCCATAGTTTGCCGTTGGCCAATGCCCTACTATAACATATTTTGAAAAAACCAATTTTTCATTCATAAAGGCATCTCGTTTTATAACCTTATTTATCTCATTCTTTTCTAAATCTTCAGTTGTAATGCCAGCGTGAGCAAATATATAATCTTCTGTTTCAATTATATGTGGTAATTTCTCTAAGTAGTCTAACTCCATAGCAAAATTCGCTCTTAGCTGTTCATTAATAAAACTCATGTCTGATTTTTCATTAACTTCAATAGAAAGAGCCTTACACATCTCATTTAATATGCTATTCTTTCTAAACAACATATATTTTAGCAGACTGTCATTATCAACTTCATACTTTATGTCTTCCCACAAAACATCACAGTTTCCTGTGACTACATAAACCTCTTGCTCATTAGATAGCTGAATAATATATCTTAAAGTTTCTAAACTTTTTTCACCTTTTTCAATTAGATCTCCAACCAAAATCAAAACATCATCTTTTGTATAATTAACTTTCTCTAATAGCTTTTTAAATAGCTTTAGATTCCCATGTATATCACTTATGACGATAATTCTCCTATTTTTATAAAGAGTAACCTTTTCGACTTTAGCTTTCATTTAGGCATCTCCTAACATTCAAGTATTTTTATCATTTTATATTACTTTAACTTACTATATTAATAGGATTAATGCTAAAAAACCTATTTAATAATGATTATACCTTATCTAAACTAACTTGGAGCAATAATTTTTATTGAACAGCAAAATACTCTATGCTATATTTAAGATAGCATATATTTAGGAGGAATAAGATAGATGAAATTAAGCTAAGTCTACAGGAATGGCATAAAAAACAAGCAATCAATAATTTTAATACTACATAGGATTTAATTGATAAAACTGATAGGACTAGAGAAGATAATATAAAAATGATACACACAGCTCATGCTTCGAGATTTCATTGGGATGAGGTTGGAACTCCTATTGAATTTGCAAGGAGTGAATGGCAGACATCTAGAGTGTATTCCTTACTGGGAATGTTTGAAAGTGCCTATATGGTTGGTAAAAATGAAGAATTAGTGAAAGAATATTTATAGTTAGCAAAAGAGGCAGATGAGAATATAAGTAAAAAAGGTAATAAATATTATTTTTTATCTGAATTGAAAATCTAATATAAAACCCTAGAAGTCTAGGATCTGATATTAGATTTTCAATTTGAATTATTTTCGCAAAATCTTATCCATCGCTTTTCCCTTTGCTAATTCATCAATCAGCTTATCCAAATAGCGAATTTCCTGCATAGTTGGTTCTTCGATATCTTCCACTCGGATACCACAAACCACACCTTTGATTAAAGCCCGAGAAGGATTCATTCGTGAACCTCCCATGACTAAAGTCACAGGCTTCTAGATAAAAATATCTAGAATTTTTCCTAATTCATCGTAAACTGCCAAAACTTCTGGTCTTGCACCTACTCCAATAGTTAAGTCGATACTTAAAAAGAGTATCTCTTAACTATGCTTAAATATTACTCTAAGCTAGGCCAACCTCACCGTTCCAGTGATTCTTGTTGCTATATTTACTCCTTAAGCTACTAATTTAAGTTGCTTAAGACCTTCTTTCCTTATGTTTAAAGATGCATTCAAATCTCTATTATGGTGTGTACCACAACCACTACATACCCATGCCCTTTCATTTAATGTTAGCATTATATTTTTATTTCCACAGGATGAGTATAGTTTTGAGGAGGCAAACCACCTATCTACCTCTACTAGATGTTTACCTTCTAATTTTAGCTTATAATCTAGAAAAGTGATGAATCTACTCCATCCAGCATCTGATATTGATTTAGCTAATTTTCTATTCTTTACCATACCTTTTATATTTAAGTCTTCAACTATGACAACTTGGTTTTCATTGACTAGTTTACGACTTAATTGATGTGCAAAGTCTTTTCTTTGATTCGCTATTTTTTCATGTACTTTCCCAACCTTCTTCTTAGCTTTTATGAAGTTTTTGCTACCATTCTTCTTTTTAGATAAACTCCTTTGTGTTTTAGCTAATTTATCTTCTGACTTTTTTAAATACTTAGGGCTTGGTATTTTTTCTAGGTTTAAGCCATTAGTAATGGTAGCAAAGTCCATTAAACCTAAATCTATACCTACTACTTTATTTAGGTCTATATTATCTAAATCTAAGGTCTTAACCCTATCTATTACCTCTTCGCAAGATAGGGAAGCATAATACTTACCAGCCTTTTCAGAAATAGTTATATTTTTTATTTGAGACTTTTTCCTTATTACCTTTTTTAGTTTATCACTAATATGTTTTTCATTAGGCATATTAAATTTTACTAGTTTTAACTTAGGAAGTTTTAAAAACTTATCTACGATTTCGATATTATTGTTAGTAAACTTAGTAGTATAAGCTTGTTTTGCATTATGTTTTGACTTGAATTTAGGAAATCTATTTTGTCCTTTAAAAAACCTATTATAAGCATCATTTACGTTCTCAACGGCTACTTCTAAGGAGAATTTATCTATATTTTTAAGATAAGAAAAGAGTATTCTTTTAATTGCTTCATTGGATTTAAATAGTTACTTTTATATTCATAAACAGATAAAGCTTGTCCTGTTTGTTTGTAATGCTCTTGTCTTTCTGCTAAATATTTATTATAGATAAGTCTAGTGCAACCAAAGGTTTGTTTAATTAATATCTTTTGTGAATCATCAGGATAAATACGTAATACTATCCCAAAATTATTAAGCTGTTTACCTTGATTTGCTAATGCTTCATTTTTCTCTTTAATGGTTTTTCTTTTAGTCATATAGTTTCCTCCTTCCTAAGATAATACAGGTAATATTTTATTTTATTTTCTTTACATATATTATATATTACATTAGTTCCGAACACAAGTTTCTTATCAGGAAAGAAGCTTTAACCCACGACTGAAGTCACGAGTGTGCAAGCTTCGTTTATCAATAATATGTCAAAATTATTTTAAGTAAATTTATAGTGATAATATTCATTAATTATCCTTCAGCACTATAAATAAATTTCCGATTAACAAAAAGTTCTCTTAAACGTTTCTGTAAGAGAACGTGTATACTAAATTTAAAATTATATTACTTATAGTTATAAGCATCCTACATTCCAATCCTATATACCAGTTGATATGCCTAACATGCAGCAAAAACCGCCGTTACTTATGATAAGGTTCACCGCCAACGATTGACTCGCAACAAAATATATATATAGAAATATAATAATCTTATATTTTTATATAAGTTTAAAAAAGTGTTGATATTAAATTGCAATTTTTTATTTTAACGTATCTCTTTTTAAGAAAATAAAAACCACTTAATGAAAGCTAAGTGGTTAAAGTAGTATATAATTATTTATTCAAAACTCTAATTGCTAATTGTCCATCTTCTGAGTAATCAACTCTGAAGTAAATATCACTATCTTCTTTTGAAAATTCAAGACATTCTTTATCTGTATCAATATTAATCCCTTGTTTTTCCGCTCCTTGTAGTTTTTCATTTGGAAGTTTACCATAAAAATCTTTAAACTCATAAGAATAAGAATCAATATCTGAATAGATGCTTCCAATCATTGCTTTTGCTTGAAGAACAATATCTTCTTTACTCATTTCGTTATAGTTTTTATCCCAGTTATATCTGCCAAAATAATAAAATTCACCTGTTACATTATCAATATCAAGTACAAATTCAAGACCGTCTTTTTCCAATTGAATTGAGCTCCAATTCATTGTTTCATAATCTACTCTTCCTTCACCTGTATTAATGCCCGTAATATCAAATTCTTTTAATTCGGGGAAAGCTGTATAAGCTTTGTTTAAAGCTGTCTGTTGAACAGAAGTAAGGTTAGAACTATCTGGAAGATATTCTGACAATTTCATATCAACATTTTCCTCTTGAATAGTTACTGTTTTAAACGCTTCAATAATATGTGGTGCTGCAAATACTCCTACAGGAATTATTACTGCTACTGCTATTGCTAAAGTTGCAGTACTCAACATAAATTTCTTTTTCTTTTCCATAAATTTTTGCTCTCCTTTTCGAATAACATTATTTATATACAAGTTTCGTGTTTTAAAATATGCTTGCTTAGGACACTCTATGCTATCAGCGTAGTTTGACAATTGTTCTTTTAATTTTCTTTCAATATCCATTCTTTATCTTTGCGACCTCCATCCACATTATTTATTAAATTTATCCGTCTTTTTAACTGCTTCAGAGCTGAGTGATGTCTTGACTTTACAGTTCCCAAAGGTATTTCTAGTATGTCTGCAATCTCTTGCAATGAATAATCATAATAGTATCTTAAAACTATTACTACTTTTAGTTTATCTGATAAACTATTAATTAATTCAATTGTCTCACTTTCTACTTCAGAGTGAATAATGTTTGGCTCATAACTCATATCCTCTCTGCTTAGCATTGAACATTGTTTTTCGAAAATCCGAAAAATACGATAATTCTTTCTTTTAAAGTTACTAATTTGATGAATAGTTATTCCATGAAGCCATGCTCCAAAGGATTTATCTAAATTATAATTATTAATTGAACTCCACAACTGAACATAAACTTCATTCATAATATCATCTCTATCCATGTGATTATAAACAATCATTGAAATTAATCTATAAACATCACTACTGGTTTCATTATAAATAAAGTCAAAAGATTCGATTGAGCCATCTCTCATCTCTTTTATATGCTTATAAAGCTCGTAGTCTTTTTCTTTTGACTGGTCTAGCAATATTTTTTCCCTCCTCCCTAAGCATTTAAATTGAAAATTTGTTTTGTAAGCTGCTTACATAATGTATTGGTTCAATTTATATAAAAGGTTCACTTTTTATTTATTTTTTATAGGTTGTTGAATAATTAAATTTTTCTGTGTATAAGTTTCCGTGGTATAAGTTGATTCCTATTTATACCATGGAAAGTCTATTAAAATGAAGAACAAAAAAGTAGAACTTTCCTATTCGTTACAAAAAAGAGTACGATTCTAGGATGCCCTTTTGATTTAAACTCTTATTTATCTCTATGAACACTGTGTGATTCGTGTAGTACTACCTAAGCTACCACCATTATAATAGCCCAATCTGTCAATTTTTTTTGAGTTGGTTTCATTTTCACACACCTCTTTCTAAATTGTGTTAAGGAACGGCCTTTTACTTACATGATAAGTATATGAGAATACGACACCCAAAACAATGCCAAGATTTATTCTAAAAATTTTACCTTATAAGACGAAAACTGACGGATACTAATGATCACCAACTGGAAATAATCTATGCATCATGAAATCTACTTGCTTGTGTTGACTATCTATAAATTTCATATCTTTGTATTTTAATAATTCTAGCAGTTGATTTAAACCTGTATCTTCATGATGTTATTTCGAATTTAATCATACCATATTAATAAATGGCTTCTGCATGTTGCTAATAATAAAGTATTAACTTTATATCTTTTAATTTATAACTTCATATTTTTCATTAACTAATACCTCAATATCATTATCATAAATGATTCATTGGAACCATCCATATGCCCTCCTTTAAAAATTATTGGATTTTTACTTACTTAAATATTTAGCATCAATTTTTCCACTTTGTAAGCCTGTCCAAAATTCATCTAATTTTATGATTTCAAAAGTATAATGGAATACTTTGTTCAATCATTGTATAATATCGTCATGGTTGGATATTTCCAACCAAATTTTGGCTAGTGAGGTGTATGAATTGGAATGTATTCAAACAAACAAGCATGAAAGCAAAAAACTTTATCTATTCTTTATACTTGCATATGGAATATCATGATTGTTTGCATTACCACTAATATTAAACCTTAACTTAAACTCTGAAAATATTTTCCTATCACTAATGCTATCAGCTCAATTTGGACCCTTTTTCAGCACTTTTATTACAGCATTTATATTCGATTGCAAGGAGGGTGTTAAGGATTTATTAAGAAGGGCTACAAACATAAAATTACCTTGGTATGTTTATGTACTAACTATTACTGTCCCAGCAACATGCATGTTCTCAGGAGTTTTTCTTGGCGCGAGCATTATAAAAACAACTCCGGCATTATTGGTTTTAGTTCCCACCACAGTCGTTACTACTATAACATCACCTCTAGGTGAGGAATTCGGTTGGAGAGGCATTACTTTGCCTATTATGCAAAAGAAGCTATCTCCTATAATGGCCTCATTATTATTAGGTATAGTATGGGCTGGCTGGCATTACTGGCTATTCCTAGTACCAGGACAATTCCAAAACAATCTGCCATTTATCCTTTTTAGCTGGCTGTATTGGAGATAGTCCTTGGTTTACCTGGTTCCATAATAGAAGTACTGTTAGTATCTTCGTAGCAGTATTCCTCCACTTTACACTTAATTTTACATTCAAGGTATCACCTATTAACCCTAAATATTTCAATGGAAGCATAGTACCATATATTATAATGGTAACTTTGGAATTGATTTCAGGGATGGTTATAAATTTATATTTTAATAATAAGGTAAAGCAATAAGATAAGGCGAAAAATATACCTTGATTTAGATATGTTTTTCACCGTTACTTATGGTAAGGTTCTCTGTATATATACCATCGGATAAAACGTTAATTACTATCTATATTTTCAATATCTTTCAATGTTTTATCTCCTAATTTCCATGCCTTTCTTCCATTTACAGAGCCACCTGAGACAAATATTGCAGCTGCACTAGGAGAAGAAAATTTTATACTATCCATTAGTTCATATAAATTATTATCTTTTTCTTTTAGTACTCCTTTTTTTACGAATTTCTCCCTATCTTCAACAACAGACTTCCTCGTGCTCTTCCTACTTTCAATATCTTTTAATACTGTCGAACCTTTTAACATAACATAGTTATTATCAACTACCTCCATCATTGCTACTGCTCCTTTTATCGAATATTTATATATATCTTGTTTAATATCTTCAATTAAGCTATTTCCCTTTATTGTTCTTGGTGTCAAAAATTCGTAACCTAATGCTTCTAATATAAGTATTATCATATCCATAAATTGTACTACTTCACTTTCATCCGCCTTAGATATTTTAGGTTTATTAGGTATATTTTTATTATCAGATAAGTATCTATCTGCTTCCTTGACTTGAGCTATAAAATCAGATTCTAAGTATTTAACTTGTGTCTTTGTTAAATAATCATCTTTAGACATAAATACTAAACACTCTGTCCAATAATCTTTATTATTTATATGGGTTTTTATCCTATTCACAACTTCATCTGCTTCACCTATGTATATTTTTTCTTCATCTCCAACTAACATGTAAATACCTGGTCTACTCCATTCTTGACTATTTAAATATTTTCCTATTTTCATTCTAGGCACTATATATCCTATTATATTTGTATTAGATAGCTCTACTGTTTTTATACCATTAGATTTTCCTTCTTCTAAAAAAATCCTTATACTCTTGCCACTTTTCAATATTACTCACTCCTTTATTACCATAAATATAGTTTATTATCCGTTATTTATGATACGGTTCACCCTTCATTATCCTAAATCCCCTATATACTTGCTCTAGTAAAATAAGCCTCATCAACTGATGGGGGAAGGTCATTTTTGAAAATGAAAGTTTAAAATCGCTTCTATTCCTTACTTCCTGAGATAATCCTAAGGATCCGCCTATAACAAAGGTAATATCATTTATTCCATTAATCATTAAATCATCTATCTTTTTCGACAAATCTTCAGAAGATAATAGTTTTCCTTCTATTTCCAAGGAAATAATAAAGGAATTTGGGGGAATTTTGGCTAATATTCTTTCTCCCTCCTTATTTTTTACTATTTCCATTTCCTTTTCAGATAAAGTTTCAGGTGCTTTTTCGTCTTCAATTTCTACTATACTCAATGAGCAATACCTTGATAATCTCTTTGAAAATTCCTTTATTCCTTCTTGTATATATTTCTCTTTTATCTTTCCTACTGCAATAATTCTTATATTCATATTTATATACCTTTACCTTTATATAATATAAAAACAGCTGCATAAGTGAATCTTACAGCTGTTCTTCTTTCCATCAATAATCTCTATTTTATCATATTGTCTCTAAAAAATACTATAAGACCATAATTAGCTAAAATTTCCATAAATTGATTATGAGTTGAGCCTTCTAATGCTCTCATCTTTGAATTATCCTTATAGGATCTTTCATTCATTTTTATCTCTTCCTCAAATATTTCTATGGCTTCTTCTCTAGTCTCTAGATTTTTTAATAAATCTATGTATCTGTCGTATTCTCTAGATAGCTCATCCATTACAAATTGGTCTAATTCTGGGTATCTCTTTACATATTCATTTAAGACTTCTTCTTTACCTCTAATCTCAAACATAATTTTACCCCCTCATATTAAAGTATTAATTGAATAATACCCTAGTCTTGTAATGTTTAATCAATTATATCCAAGTTTTTACCTCTTCTAATAATCTAAAGTTAGTTAGATTATAATAAAGTGGCGTTACTGTTACATATCCTTCATTTAGATAAAACCTATCTGTAGCCTCTTCAGCTTCCATGTCCTTCCTACCTTTTAACTTCAATACCTTTTCTCCAGTTTCACTGTGCTCCATAAAATAATCATCATAAATAGGACCACCTATTTTACAAATCTTTATGCCTAATATATCCTCTTCATCTCTATAGGGAACATTTATATTTAATACGATATTTGATTTCACTAATTTATCCATGGAGCTTTCTAAAATTTGTCTTGTATATTTAGCTGCAATATCAAATCTTGCATTACCTTCTTTTACTTCTGCTGATATGGCTATAGAAGGTATTTTATATATATTTCCTTCTATTGCTGCGGAAACTGTTCCTGAATAAAGTATATCCATACCTGAGTTAAATCCAAAGTTTATTCCTGATAAGACTAAGTCTATTTGTCTTTCTGCTAAAACTTCTAAACCAACTCTAACACAATCGGCAGGAGTTCCTGAAACACTATAAGACTTAGACTTCAATCCTTCCAACTCTACCTCTTTTACTATTAAATCTTGTCCCAATGTAATTGCATGGCTTTGGGCAGACCTTTGTACATCTGGTGCGACTATGATTATCTCATGGTCTTTTTCTAATTCCTTTGCTAATGTATATATACCTTCTGCCATTATTCCATCATCATTTGCTAATAATATTCTCACTTTTAACCTCCTAGCTATTTTAAAATTTTATAAATTCTATTTGTACTTCCATATTTTGACCATTCCTATTGATTGTCAGAACTGTTTTGTCTCCAATTTTATATTTGTAAAGTATCTTTCTTAATTGAGTCATATTTTCAACCTTCTGATTATCAATCTTGGTTATTATATCTAAAACCTCTAAATTAGCTTTTTCTGCTGGAGAATTCTGTAATATTTCTATAATCACTACTCCACTATTAATGCCTAATTTAGTACCAAATTCTCTTTCAAATCTCTCCACTTCTGTCCCTTGAAAACCAATATAAACACTGCTAAATTTGCCTTCCTTAATAACTTGTTCTGCTATGGGTTTTATTAAATTTATTGGAATGGCAAACCCCAATCCTTCCCCTGTCTTTACCTTTGCAGTATTTATACCGATTACAGCGCCTTCACTATTTAAAAGGGGACCACCACTATTTCCTGGGTTTATAGATGCATCTGTTTGAATTAAGTCTTCGATAATATTGTATTCATCTACTCTAATGGAACGATGAAGTCCAGAAATTACTCCTGATGTTACAGACCTTTGAAAATCTAAGCCCAATGGATTTCCTATGGCAACTGCCAATTGACCTACATCAAGTATATCAGAATCTCCTAATTCTGCCACTTGTAAATCTTTAGCTTCTACTTTTACTATAGCTAAATCAAGAGAAGAATCATACCATAAAACCTTTCCTTGAATTTTATCTCTATTTTCTATTAGTACTGATATTGACTTTGCTTTACCATCTCCAATAACATGGGAATTAGTTAGTATATATCCATTTGAGTCTATAATTACTCCTGAACCTACTCCTTCCACATCTCTTGACCAGAACAATTCTCTCATTTCTTGAACTGTAGTAATACCTACTACTGAACCTATTGCTTTTTTTGCAGCAGCTGTCACTGGAGTTATACCTTCTGTTGGAGTAATAGTTATCTGATTTATAGGACTTGTCTCTTGTCTTTGATATAATTCTGGTACAGGGAGAAGTTTTCCATATAAATACGTAGGTGCTATATAAGAGCCAAATATCCCCCCGATTATAGCTGCTATTAATGCCACTAGGATATATGAAAAAACTCTATTTTTCTTAGGTGGCCTATTATAGCTATAATAATTATAATCATCCATTCCAATACCTCCTTATAATTTATATACTTTAGTTATCTTATCCCTATATGTTAAATCTAATGTAACTTCACTATCTACATCTATCCCTTTATTTACTAATATTTCCTTTACAGTCCTATGGGCTAAGTCTGGTGTATTATTATCTTTACTTAAATGCCCTAATAAGATGGTTTCTTTATTACCTGATATAACTTCTCCTAAAACACTTCCAGCATAATCATTAGATAGATGTCCATTCTCACTAAGTATTCTTTGTTTCAATGGCCAAGGATAAGCTCCATTCTTTAACATATTTACATCATGGTTTGACTCCATTAAATATAAATCAGAACCCTTTATATGATTCTTCATATTATCATTTACCCAACCTGTATCGGTTATAATACTGATCTTAGTTTTTTTGTAGTAAAATATGTAACCAACTGGCTCTAAGGCATCATGGAATATATTAATAGGAAGTATGGTTATATCTTTTATATCTAGAAATTTTTCAGTTACAAATGTTTTTATATTATTCTCCTTTATTTTACCAATGGATTTTTCCATTCCCATCCAAGTATTAATATTGGCATATATGGGCAAATCATACCTTCTTGAAAGAACTCCTACTCCCCTTATGTGATCAATATGTTCATGGGTTACTAATATCCCATCTAATGTATTAGGTTCTACTCCTATGGAGGATAATAATCCCTCTATTCGTTTACCTGAAAAACCTCCATCTACTAATAATCTTGTACTGCTAGTTTCAATATATTGACAGTTCCCTGAACTTCCACTGGATAAGGAACAAAACTTAATCGTCATTCACAATTCCCCCATTTTATAGTATCTTTTTATAATGAATAGCAAAGTTCTACTTTATTTTTTATTTTAAAACTTTACGTAAATGAGTTTCAAAAAGCTTTCTTATAATGTTTATTTAGAGCCTTTTTTATATTATAGTACATCTACATTAAAAAAAGAAGAATTTAAAATTCTTCTTTTTCTTAGTTATTATAATTATCTATTATTACTTTATATCCATCGTTAAATAAAACTCTCCAAGCAGGCATAGTTTTTCCCTTCTTTGCCTCCTTAAGATCCTTTACATAATCATTATGATCTGTTGGTTCAAAGTAATAGCATAAGGATATATCCTTTATGGTTTTCCCATATACTTCCTTCATACTTAAAAGGCTTAGAATAGATTTTGGTGCTGTGCCAATATATATAAGGGTATCTCTTTCCTCCAATACATTTAGCCATATCCTTTCCAACTTCTTAACTCCAGTCTTATTTACCTCTATATTAGTATAAGATTTCTCTAAATATCTATCTTTGTATGATTTGGAAAATTCTAAATAATAGCTATCATCCTTTAATAATATATAGGATAATTCCATATCTGAAATATTATATCTTCTCTCTTGCAAAAATTCTAATGCAATATTTTTGGCCTTTTCTTCATCTAAGTCTTTATAATTTTCTGTATTACTTTTATTCTCGTAGACCAAAGTCTTTTTATTTGTAATTAATATTTTCTCATCTTTATGGACAATTTCAGTTAAACTCTGTTCATCTGATTCAATAATTCCTTGACCTTGAAAAAATGTATTATTTATTTTAGAAGAATCTACAAATTCGTATTCTACTATTAAAGTATTTAGACTAGGAATTTCTTTAGATATTTCTGTGTCTAAAAAGATATTCTTATCTTTTAAAATTTGGGTTACATCCTCTATAAATCCTTCCTTTATCGTCGTTTCTGTTTGCCTTTCACTTGAAAGCAAAACAAAGCCTAATAACATATTAGTTACTATAAATGCAACTATTAAGATGGTTTTTGCCTTTGACCAGTCCACTTAACTCACCATCCATCCTACTTAATTTTTTTCATATACTAAGGAACCATCATATACATTAAATGCATAAAGCCCATTTCCTATTCTTATGACCCATACAGGTATTAGTTCATCTCCAATATCCTTCAAACATGGATCAAAATAAGATAGAGTAATATCTTCTATAGACTCCAAAACCTCCTCTTGAAGAGGCTCTTCACCATCCGTTAATTTAATATTACTTTCTTCTAAATACTTTTCAACTATAAAATCATAATTCATGTCAAGTATGTCAAATGAAGCTAAATTCCTCTTAGCCTCTGGAACATTTTCAACTGATTGATTCATATCTTTTCTAATAAAATGTTTATACGATCTTACATGGTCATTAAATACCTCTATCTGAACAAAATCTGTTACTTCTTCATTTCCAAGAATTATTGGTATACCCTTAACTCTATATCTAAAGGTTAGATTATATCCTAAGTTATCATCTATTTCGATTTCTTCTACTTTGGCTAAATACATCCCTTTTGGAACTCCTGGACTTTTAGATATAAAGTCTGCTGCAGTAGTCAAACTTTGATAAAGTTCTAGCTTTCTAACTGATCCTTCTAGGGGATGAAAATATTCTAAGGAACCATTTATATTTAGCTTCAAAACTTTTTGATTATAGATATATATGGTTGAACCATTACTTTCAACTATTTCTCTGATATAATCAATATCCTTATTAAAAAACTTTTCTACCATTTCTTTCTTTTCTTCTTCATCTAAATTTCTAATTTCATTTTCTACATATACTGTAGGCAATGTACTTTTCATTTCATATGAAATATAAGTATTATTGTTAATATCTAGTGTTTCTTTCATAGAAAAATAATTATTATAATTCCTATCTTCCTCAATTTTGTTAATCTGCTTTTTTAAATTATCTAAATCTATGGATTTATCATATATTGATACATTTTTTTCTCCATCTGAAAAAATAAAAAAAGAATCCTTATTTCCCAAATATATATAAATACTTTTAACATTAGGTAAAGTATCTACTATTAGATTAGGGTCTTTAACTTCTAAGGATTTAGCTAATATATAAGTATTCACTTTTTCAGGAAAATAAAAGACCAAAGACCTTTTACCACTATATGTGGAAAACTCGTCATCAGGTAATTCAGAGACTTCAATACTCTTTGAGCCTAATATATTATTTAAAATACTCCTTGAATTAGTCCATAATCTATACTTATATTCGTCATAGAAAAAAGTATGGTTTTTTTGACCAAAATTTAACAAATATTTATTAGGCACTATCATATCTGATAACAGATATGATACACCATAAGCCTCTTCTTTATTGCTAAATATATTAATCATTTCATTAGGTAGTTCAATCCATAGTTGTTTTGTAAACGCTAAACTAATGCATACTAATGATATTAATATGAGAGTTTTGAATCTTTCCATCATTTTAATCATCTCCGTATCATTAGTAAATATTACTTAAGAATTGTTATTATATCTTTAAGTTTAACTTCATTTGTCTGATTTCCAGTATCTGATGATTTTACATATATAATTATTTCAACTGGAGAAACTTCTTCTACATCAAACTTAACAATTATCTTATTTATTCCTGTTACTAACTCTAACTCTTTATCAAAAAATCCCATATTACCTGATTTGATTGTATCAGTAGATATCTCTATATAATCATCTTCCTCTGGCAATTTTAATAAATCAAAATTCTTTCTTGTAAGATCTGTAGTTCCATATACTTCTATTGTAATTTCTGCTCCAGATGGTGCTTTTCCATTTATAAAAGTAATCTTATCCTCTGTAGAATAAGCTTTTTTTTCAGGGTTTATAACTTGATATTTGGATATATCAACTTTTTGCTCAGTATCAACTTTAGTATTAAATCCTGCTGAATGTCCAACTGAACTAATAGCAAATAAACTAGTACCTATAAATAAACTAGCCAATATCTTTTTCCACATATTTCATCCTCCTTTACTTTTTACTTTAGCTACATTATATAGCAAATATATTACAGAACTATTACAATAAAATTAAGATTGAATTACACTTTTTCATAAGGTATCTTTATTGTCACTGTTGTGCCTTCTCCAAACTTACTATTAAGAATAATTTCACCTTGATAGACTTCCATTATTTGTTTTGCAATAGATAGTCCTAGTCCTGTACCACCTAGCTCTCTGCTTCTTCCTTTTTCAACTCTATAGAATCTTTCAAATATCCTTTTTTGATCTTCTTCCGGAATGCCTATACCGTTATCCTTCACTTCTATATTTATAAAATTATTTTCACCTGCTAAGGAAACTTGAATAGTTCCTCTATCTTCTGTGTATTTTATGGCATTAGATATTATATTTAGTATTACCTGTTCTATACCATCTTTATCTATTACAATACTTGGTAAACTTTCTTCTATATTTACTTCTAATTTATGACCTTTATTTTTAAAGGCAAATTCCAATTTTAATAAAATATCTTCTAAAAGTCTATTTATAGACACTTCCTCTTTTTTCCACACTGTCTTCTTATAGTCTAAGTTTGAAAGCTGTAGTAAATCTTTAACAAGCCTTGCCATTCTATCACATTCATTATCTATAACCGTTAAAAACATTTTTTCTGTTTCCTTATCTATTCCATCATCCATTAAAGTCTCTGTATAGCTCTTAATCGTAGTTATAGGCGTTTTTAACTCGTGAGATACGTTTGCTACAAATTCCTTTCTCATATTATCTAGTTTATGCTCGTTTGTCATATCCTGAAACACAAATATAAGTCCAGCTATATTATTTCCTTCATTTCTAAAAGGTGCATATTTTACTTTGTATATATGGGAATCAATATCCAATGTCTTATATCCCTCTAAAGTAGATATTTGTTCATAATTAATATCTTCAAAATCTATGAGTTTCAATAGATTATTCATATGAGGTTTAATTTCCATATTATCAGTTTGCTTATCAGCTAACTTCAATATTTCCATGGCAATAGGATTTCCATGGATTATATTTCCATTTGTATCTACTGCCAAAACTCCTTCTGCCATATAATTAAATATAGTATCTAGCTTAGATCTTTCTAAATCCATTGCTCGTATTGTATTCTTTAGCTTTAAGGTCAAATGATTAAACATACTGGCAAGTTGACCAATCTCGTCATCAGATTTCACATCAACAAATTGGTCAAAATTTCCTAAAGCCATTTCTTCTGCTTTGTTGGTTACATCACGAATAGGCTCTGTAATACTTGATGCTATTAGATATCCTAAAAGTATGGTAACTCCAAGGGCTATCATTGTAGCACTTGTTAATATTTTCTTAGATTCATTTACTGTTACATATACATTTTGAAGATTTGAGGTCATATATATTACTCCTTTGACCTTTCCTACTTCATTTAAAACAGGATACGCTATATGGTTTAATGAAGTATCTTCATTTTTTTCCTTTAGATCGTTGCTAGACTTTTCTCCATCATAAGCCTTTAACACTAATGTAGGATCTATGAATTTATATGATAAGGCATTTTGTCCTATTAGCTTTTCATATTGCTTCGATGATGAGGCTATTATAGTTGGGATTTCATCATTATATATTACGTATAAAGTCTCATTGCTATCTATCTTCCACTCATTTAAAGTTTCTTGTATTTGTTCCCCCACATTTAGCCAATCATCCTCTGCTAAATATGAAGAGGTTCTAATTATGGTTTCTATGTGTTGCTCCATAGAGTTAGTAATATTTAATATCTGTTGGGATTCTAATCTTCCAATAATAAATATACCTACTATTATCATTGCAATAAATATTAATAAAAAATAAACTACAATAAATTTCCACTTTATACTGGCAAACATACTAAGCCCCCCTGAAATAATAGCCTACTCCTCTTTTAGTTAAAATATATCTAAAATCTCCACTATTGTCTTCTATCTTTTCTCTTAATCTTCTTATGGTTACATCTACAGTTCTTATATCTCCATAATATTCATATCCCCATACTTCTTCTAGTAGTTGCTCCCTAGAGAAAACTTGATTAGAACTAGAAGCCAAGAATTTAAGCAATTCATATTCTCTTAAAGTCAAATCTACTATATTCCCGCCCTTTTTAACTTCATATTTGTTTAAATCTATAGTTAAATCATCAGAAGTAATCATAGAATTTGAGCTCTTCGTTGTAGAGGTCTTAGAAAAATCAACTCTCCTCAGGTTTGCCTTCACCCTAGCTATTAGCTCTCTCATACTAAATGGTTTTGTTATATAATCATCTGCACCAAGTTCTAAACCTAAGACCTTATCTACTTCTTCTTCCTTTGCCGTAAGCATAATTACTGGAAATCTATATTCTATTCTAATTTCCTTAAGGACTTGGAAGCCATCTTTTTTAGGCATCATAACATCTAATATTACTAAGTCTGGCATTAATTCATGGATCATATTCATGCCTTCTTCCCCATCATAGGCTGTTTCTACACTATGGCCTTCCTTTTCAAGATTAAACTTTATTATATCTGCAATGGCCTTTTCATCGTCTATTACCAATATCTTATTATACATATTGAATCACTCCAATTAACTATTTGCATAATTACCTTCTATATTAGATTATCTAATATAGAAGATTCATTGTCAAATGCTTATTATAATTTGGCAACTCTTCAAATATTTTACTTGCAACTTACATTAATTTACTATATAATTATATCATCTCAAAGGGGAGTAGCTTAAAAATAATTAGTCGTCATTACGGATTTTCCCGGCTAATTACCTTTTTTAGGAAGCAAGACCTTTGTTTAAATCGATTTATGATTTAAACAAAGGTCTTTTTTGATTTATTTTATTTTTCAGTGGTATACTAATTAATAAGATTTGGAAGGAAGGGGATTAATTTGAAAGAATGGTACAGACAAAGCAAAGAAGATTTATTGTCTAACTTAGATTCAGATATTGATTCTGGTTTGACATCAGACGAAGTACAACTTAGGCTAGAAAAATACGGCACTAATGATCTGAAGGAGGGAAGTAAGAAAAGTTTCTTTTCCAAAATTATAGCCCAATTTTCAGACTTCCTAGTATTAATCTTAATAGGAGCTGCGATTATTTCAGTTTTCGTTGGAGAATCACAGGATGCCATAGTTATAATAGCCATAGTCATTGTAAATGCTTTTTTAGGTATTTATCAGGAAGGTAAGGCTGAAAAAGCCTTAGATGCATTGAAGAAGATGTCTTCACCAAACGCAAAGGTTATTAGAAATGGAAATCTTGAAGTGATTCCTGCTAATACCTTAGTACCAGGAGATATTGTATCCTTAGATGCAGGGGACATAATTCCTGCAGATTTAAGACTTATGGAAAGTTCTAATTTAAAAATTGAAGAAGCTTCTTTAACTGGTGAATCAGTACCCGTAGAAAAAAATAGTAATTCCATTTTTGATGAAGACATATCTTTAGGTGATAGACATAATATGGCATATATGAGTACTGCCATTACTTATGGTAGAGGAAAAGGTATAGTTGTAGGCACAGGCCATGATACTGAAATTGGAAAAATAGCTACAATGATTCAATCCTTTGAAGAAGAAACAACTCCTCTTCAGAAACAATTAAATCACCTTGGTAAAGTTCTAGGTATTGCCACAATATTTATATGTATAGCAGTATTTATAATTGGTCTTTTTCAAGGTAGAGGTGCTTTAGAGATGTTAATGGTTTCCATCAGTTTAGCTGTAGCAGCTATTCCAGAAGGTTTACCAGCCATTGTAACTATTGTTTTAGCTATTGGTATGAATAAAATGGTCAAGAGACACGCCATTGTCAAAAAACTTTTAGCAGTTGAAACATTAGGTTCTACCACAGTTATTTGTTCCGATAAAACTGGTACATTAACTCAAAATGAAATGACAGTAGTTAAAGCTTTTACCGATGGAAAAATCATAGATGTAACTGGCGGTGGATATGAGCCATCTGGAGAATTCCAGATAGATGGTAATAATATAAAAATTGAAGAAGTAGGTGATTTACAAACACTTCTTTCCATTTCAGCCTTAGCTAATGATGCTAGTATTGAAAAAACAGATGATGGATATAAGGTTATTGGAGATCCTACAGAAGGTGCCCTTGTTACTTTAGCTGGTAAAGCCAATATTACTAGACAAAGTATCAATAATGAGTTCCCTAGAATTGAAGAGATACCCTTTGATTCAGATAGAAAGATGATGACTACATTCCATAAAAACTATATACCTAATAAGGTTGTTTCTTTTACTAAAGGAGCACCTGATATAATAATTAATAGATGTAATAGAATTAGTATAGATGGTTCGGTAATTAATTTTGATCAAAGTATAAGAGATCAAGTATTAAAAGTAAATAGTGGTTTTTCAAAGGATGCATTAAGGGTTTTAGCCTTCGCATATAAGGAATATGACGAATTACCAAATAATATATCTCCAGATTTAAATGAAGTAGATATGACCTTTGTAGGCTTAGTAGGTATGATAGACCCTGCTAGACCAGAGGCTAAAGATGCAATAGCTAAGTGTAAAGAAGCAGGCATACAAACAGTTATGATTACTGGAGATTATAAAGAAACTGCCTTTGCCATAGCTAAAGAACTTGGCATGGCAGATACAATAGATCAAGCTATGATGGGTGAAGAATTAAATAAAATCTCAGATGAAGAACTAAAAGAAGTAGTAAAAGATATAAAGGTCTATGCTAGAGTCTCCCCTGAACATAAGGTAAGGATAGTTAGTGCATTAAAAGCTAATGGCGAAATAACTGCGATGACTGGAGATGGAGTAAACGATGCATTGGCTTTAAAAAGAGCAGATATTGGTGTATCAATGGGAATTACAGGTACAGATGTAGCTAAAAATACTGCAGAATTGATTTTAACAGATGACAACTTTGCTTCCATTGTATCTGCTGTAGAAGAAGGTAGAATAATATATAGCAATATTAAGAAGTTTGTTTTCTTCCTATTATCATGTAATATAGGAGAGATATTTCTAGTATTTGCAAGTATATTATTTAATCTACCAGTACCACTTTTACCTATTCAATTATTATGGCTAAATTTAGTTACAGATAGTTTTCCTGCCCTTGCTTTAGGTATGGAAAAAGGTGATCCTGATATTATGAAAATATCTCCTAGGAATCCAAAAGAACCTATACTAAATAAATCCATGTTAATAGGAATAATTATTCAGAGTATAGCTGTAGGCGGAGCTTCATTATTAGCTTATAAATGGGGTCTTGCAACTTATCCAGGAGATATTGATAAAGCGAGAACTATTACCTTCGCAGCTTTAATAATTGCCGAACTATTACGTGCTTATTCTAGTAGATCACAAAGACATACATTATTTAAAATAGGATTCTTTACAAATAGAACTTTGGTATATGGTACACTGTTTTCCTTTATATTATTACTTGTTGTACTGTATGTACCGTTTATACAACCTATATTTAATACTTTCTCACTTGGTATAAAGGATTGGTTGGCAATTCTTGAATACGCCTTTATTCCTCTAATAGTAGGAGAACTAAGTAAATTAATAATTAAAAAGTAGAACTTTCCTACTCGTTATAAAAAAGCCCTCGGGCTTTTTTCTTTTTTGACACATTTCATTTTTTTGTAGCATAGAATAGAGCAAGGAAGGTGGTAATAGTGAAAACAGTAATAAATACTAAGCTTTGCCCTATTCTAGGTGCTAAAATAATGTCTCAATCAAGGGAAGAAGTACCAGTAATTGTACAGTTCAATAATAGCTCCTCTACTCTAAAGGAAAATATCAATAGCTTATCTAATAGTGTCAAACGTAATTTACCATTAATAGGTGGGTTTGCTGGACTTATGACTACAGATATAATTTATAAAATTGTATCTAATCCTGAAATAGATTATATTAGTTTTGATTCCAGAGTATATACTTTATTAGATATTGCAGCTCCTACTATGGATGCATATTTTCCCCACGATAAGGGATATAATGGAGAAGGTATTACAGTAGCTGTAATAGACACGGGTGTGGCTCCCCACAATGATTTAACAAGACCTAATAATAGGATCGTTGGATTTAAGGATCTGGTTAATAATAAAACTGATCCTTATGATGATAACGGACATGGTACTCATGTGGCTGGAATTATTGCAGCAAGCGGTTATTCTTCAGGTGGCAAGTATGTAGGTATCGCTCCTAAGGCTAATATACTTGGTATTAAGGCTCTAGACAAATCAGGTGGTGGAAATATTTCAGACATAATAGATGCCATATCGTATATAGTAGCTACTAAGGATAAATATAATACTAAGATTATTAATCTTTCTTTAGGTACTCCAGCCAATAACTCTTGTGATAAAGATCCCTTATGTAAGGCTGTTGACATGGCAATAAATGCAGGTTTAATTGTTGTTGTAGCTGCAGGAAATAGTGGACCTGAAAAGGGAACTATTCTTTCACCTGGTATTAATAAAAATGTTATAACTGTTGGTGCAATTGATGATAAAAGAACTATAGATCCATCTGATGATACTATAGCTCCATTCTCTAGCCGTGGACCAACTTCAGAAGGTTTAATAAAACCCGATGTATTAGCTCCTGGAGCAAATATTAACTCTCTATCAAATACTAAATTAAATGGATATACATCCCTTAGTGGAACCTCCATGGCGACACCTTTAGTTTCAGGTTCCATTGCACTTTTATTAAATAAACATAAAGACCTTTCGCCACAGGAAGCAAAAAATAAATTAATAAAATCATCTATAGCTCTTGCCAATTCTCCTGAAAATTATGGGATAGGAGTTTTAAACTTAAAACTATTGTTTAATGATGGAAAAGATAGTGTAGAAGGTAATATAAAATCTAGTTCAAGCTTTATAGATAATGATTTAATAGAGACTTTTCTTATGTTATTGATAATTGTATTTTTATTAGATTCTAGATTTTAAAAAGGGCGAAAAGTCGCCCTTTTAGTGTTATATATTATAATAAATCTCTTTTTTATTATACTTATTTATATATACAAAAAGGAAGCCAAAGCTTCCTTTATTTTACATAATTACTTGGGTTATAGTTTTTACCATTCTTCAAGACTTCAAAATGTAAATGTGGTCCTGTTGATCTTCCTGTATTTCCTACATTGGCAATATGCTGTCCCTTATATATCTTATCTCCAACACTTACAAGTAATTTGCTGCAATGTGCATATCTAGTGATAAACCCATTACCATGATCAATTTCAACCATCTTTCCATATCCACTTCTGTTGGAACCTGAATATATAACTTTACCTCCATCTGCAGCCTTTATAGCTGTTCCTATAGGAGCCGCTATATCAAGCCCACTATGCATTCTGCCACTTCTCATACCATATCTAGAAGAAACTCTACCTCTAGTAGGCATCAAAAATGTACCTGTAGCTACAGTTTTTGGGACTTCTTTGGTTCCTTTTACTATAACTTCAGTGACAGGATTTGTAATTACTTCTTCTTTTACTATATCTTTATCAACTAAAATACCGTTATGTTTGGTTTCCTCTGCCAGTACTTTTCTCTCACCATTTGAACCATTTATCTTAGTTTTTTTCTGGTTCTTATACATAGTATCGTCATACTCTATTTCAGTTTCATAGTTTATATTTTCAGTATATTCTACTTCCAGTACTGTAGCTACTGTAAGTACTGATTTAGGTACAATTAATTTTACCTCATCGCCTATTTGTAACTTTTCTGGATTTTTATCTGGATTTGCAGTCTCTAACTCATCCACGGACAGATTATATATCTTTGCAATAGTCCAGAAACTTTCCCCTACTTCTACCATATGGGTCTTTATTTCCTCTGACCCTGTTAATAAATGATTATATAAATCTTCTTTTTCTTTTATCTTATTTAGTGGTACTTCTCTTTTTACTACTTGTATATTTTCAACTATACCTATATCTTTTATATCAGTACCTTCTTTAGCCATATCTTCATAGGGTTGTTTAATCTCACTAATTATATCTTCTACATCTTCTTTAGTTTTCAATACCCCTACTTCTACTCCATCTACTTCAAGAGCATATCCAGATACTAGGAAATTCATTTTTGATTTAATTTCCTTTTGTAAATTACTACTAGATGTTATTAGCTGGTCTTTAGCTCTAGTCTGCTCAAACCTTATATCTTTATCTAAAACTACGTCTATATTATATGTATTGGATAATTCTTTTTCTAAGTTGTCCATTATATGATTAACTTCTTCTTGGTTTCTCACAGTTCCTATTATATCTTCTCCAAGATATACATCAAATGCCCTCATCTTAATGTCATAAACTTTATATCCTGTGATACATAATGCAATAATAGATATAATCATTAAGGATGATAGTGCTACTTTCATATTTCTGCTTTTTATATTGCAATCATTAGAGTTGTCTTCTTTAAAGTCTATATTTTGAATCTTAAATCTCTTAATAAATTCAAGCATCTTATTTCCTTGTTCCTTTAGCCTGCCTAAAGTTTCTCTTATATGGTTGGGATTATCCATATTTCTCCTCCTAGTTTAAACTACTTCTTATTATAGCCATATTATAGCCATAACTTTTTTGTAATCAATCTGTAACAATTATATCATAGATTATATTTTTTTCAACCACTCCATATTGTAATAAAATTATTATATTCTGATTCTTTTAATTTATTCATCTACTAATCTTTTTGCTTATTTCCTATGGTATTAATATAAATAGAAATTGGATAAATATGTAAATGTTACAAATTCTTAATATCCTTTTTTATATATGTAAAAAAGTATTTATATTTAATTTCAGGCAATACTCTTAATGTCCTTTTAATTTTAAGGATATTATAGAAGAGAATACATAGGAGGTTATTAATGAATATATTTTCTAGAAACAATTATATTGATTCATCTTCTCCCTTTGCCTTGTCTAAATTTTCCAACTTAATATTTAATTACTTATCTAACGGCTCTATAGAAAATAGAGATATAATTATTTTCTGTATTGGTACAGATAGATCTACTGGAGATTCCTTAGGTCCTTTAGTAGGTCACAAGCTTGAACCTATAATAAAAAATTACAGCAACGTACACTTAATGGGAACATTAGAAAATCCAATTCACGCAAAAAATCTTGAGGAAACTCTAGATAAAGTAAAAAAGGATTACAATAATCCATTTATAATTGCCATAGATTCTTCCCTAGGAAGATTAGAACGTGTAGGACATTTATCTATTAAAAATTCCCCTCTACGACCAGGAGCTGGGGTGAATAAATCTTTACCACCGGTTGGAGATATATCCATCACTGGAGTCGTAAATATTGGTGGTATGATGGAAGTTATGGTATTACAAAATACTAGATTATCTCTAGTCATGAGTATGGCCGATATTATATCTAAAAGTATTTATCTATCACTTTTCAGATTATCTAGACAAGAAAAAAACCAGTATATATTAGAAAAGTAGCTTTGGGCTACTTTTCTTAGTTTATTACATTTAATTTTTCATTCTTCAATTTAAATTCAATATCTTTAACCTTAGGATTTATTTCTCCATCCATATTTAAGTATACTCCATCTTCAGCTGTTATTTTTATATTTCTTCCCTTATATGTCTTTACATACTTAGTATATCTAATATGTTTTCCTTTAAATATACTTGGAAATAAGAATAAAAGTTTTATTTTTCCAATCTTAGATATTACGCATATATCCAAATATCCATCGTCAACCTTTGCCTCAGGCAAAATCTTCATTCCACCGCCATAGTATTTTCCATTACCTACAGCCACTAATATCACATCTTCATCTATGATTTTTCCATCTATATTAATCTGAATTTTTTTCTTCTTAAAACTAAACAATGAATATATAACACTAATCCCATAAGCAAATCGGCTCTTGATAATCTTCTTTATAGTTATTGTATTTCTTAAAACTTCTCCATCAAATCCAATACTAGCAATGTTAAAAAAAGTAAGATTATTTACATCTCCAATATCTATACTATTTTTCCCTCCATTACATAGATGTTCTAATGCCTCAACAGGGTCTATAGATATTCCCAAGCTTTTTGCCATATCATTTCCTGTGCCACCAGGTATGATTCCTAATACGCCCTTTCCCTTATTAACTAGTCCTCTAGCCACTTCATTTATGGTCCCATCTCCACCCACTGCTACCGTTATATTATAATCATCTACACTATTTTCTGCAATTGTTATTGCTTCCTTCGGCTTTGTAGTTAGCTTTATCGAATATTCTATTTTATATTTTTTCATCTTTGCTTTAATCAGTGATATTAAACCCTTGGCCTTTCCACCACCAGCTACAGGATTTATAATAAAAAGAATGTTCCCCATTTAATCTGCTCCTCCTAATAGAGAGTCTTGTCTTGAGATTCACCCATTAATGCCCTATCTATGGCCTGCATTTCCTCTACAGATAATGGATATACTGATTTTCCTAATTTAACTGGCTTGGCATAATTTGTGTTGTACTCTCTACCATAAATACTTGTGAGGACAAATCCGTTATTAAACTTGTCCAACAATGCAACTGAATAACTTAAATCAGAACCCATGTTGCCAAAGGCATTGTATCTAACAAAGCCAACCTTTTGAATAGCAAAGGCTAGCTTTGTTTCAATACTCTCTATATTTTGTTCTATAACATTCATATCCATACGAACTGATTTTAGTTCCTCATTGGTCTTTATAAGGAGCTGTTCTATATTTACACCTTTAACTCCCCTTACTAATTCATTATATTTATCTTTTATTCTTGATATTCTTATTTCAGCTATTAAGTATAAAACTAATAATATAGGTATTGCTGCCATAAGTCCTATCATAATTTCTATATTATACGATGCAATAAATTCTTGTAGCTGAATCATATACTTTCTCCTCTCTAAACTTCCTTAGCAATTTCTTTTAAGGCCTTTATGGCAAATTCTATTTCCTCGTGAGTGTTCTCATAGCCAAAACTAAATCTAACGACTCCTTGTTCAAAGGTTCCAATGGTTTTATGAGCCAAAGGAGCACAATGTAATCCTGGTCTTACGGCAATATCATACTCTTCATCTAAAATATAACTTATCTCTGATGAATCGGCTTCTCCAACATTTAAAGCAACTACTGGTGCATGATGTCCTTTCTCTAATGGTCCATAAAGTATAATCTTGTCAATTCTGCTTGCTTCTTCTATAAAATGCATTGTAAGCTCTTCTTCTTTTCTTCTTATGTTATCGATGCCCTTTTCAAATATATATTTAATTCCAGTACCTAATCCTATTATTCCTGGAGCATTGGGTGTACCAGATTCAAATTTATCTGGAAATACATCTGGTTGATCTAGAGAGTGGGATATGCTTCCTGTACCGCCTTGAAAAGTCTCTACTAATTCTATACCTGATCTAATATAAAGTCCACCAGTACCTTGGGGACCTAGTAACCCTTTGTGTCCAGGAAAAGCTAGCATATCTATATTCATTTTTTCTACATCAATATTATATACACCTGATGATTGAGCACCATCTACTAAATAAATTAATCCATGTTTCTTTGCAACTTTTCCTATGGCCTCTATATCCATTATAGTTCCTGTCAAGTTAGATATATGAGTTGTTACTATCATCTTAGTCTCTGGAGTAATGCTGTCTTCAATATCCTTAGGATCTATCCTTCCCTTAGAATCTCCCTGTACTATTGTATGTTTTACTCCTAGTCTCTCTAGAAATGCAATAGGTCTTAAAACAGAATTATGCTCCATTGATGTAGTAATTACATGATCTCCTGGTCTTAAATACCCTTTTATTCCCAAATTTAAGCTTTCTGTACAATTAAATGTAAATATTATACTCATAGGATCTTTTATATTGAAAAGTTTACCTATTTGAACCCTTGTATCAAATATTCCTCTACTGGCCTTTAATGCCTTTTTATGCCCTGACCTTCCAGGATTAGCACCATATCCTACCATGGCATCCATTATAGCATCATATACTACCTTTGGCTTTGGATAGGATGTAGCTGCATTATCAAAGTAAACCATAAAATCATCTCCATTTAAAATAAATTATACTAAACATCTCTACATACTTTAACAAAATCAAATTTCTCCACATCAAATAAACCCATATCTGTAAGTTTTAATTTAGGTATAACAGGTAACGCCATAAATGCTAGGGTCATAAAAGGATCTATATTCTTATTTACATTTAATTCTTCATAACATAAGCTTATCATTTCCTTAAGAACAGCATTAGTTTCTTCAACTGGTCTGGAAGTCATAATTCCACCGATTTCTAAGGGTAAACTTTTTAGAATCTCACCATCTTTTACTATTGTAAGTCCACCCCCAATGTTTCTTAACTCTTCTATGGCAATTAATATATCCCTATCATTATCACCTATCACTATTATATTATGTGAATCATGACCTATGGTTGAGCCTATTGATCCATTTTTTAGATTGAAGTTTTCTATAAGTCCTACCCCTATATTCCCTGTACCCAAATGTCTTTCAGCTACTATAATCTTTTGTATATTATCATCTGAGAAATCAAAATAACCATCTAGGACATTTACTTCTTTTACTATGGATTCAGTGACTAAGCTATCTTCCACTACTCCTATTATATTTGCGTTTCTATTTTCCATAGGAATTTTAATATCATCTAATTTAATATCCTTTATATTTACTGAATCTGTCATATTCTTTGGTAAATGTATTTCTGGCTGAAATAATGCCCTGTTATTTTCGCCTACTAATTTTCCATTTTTAAATACCTTCAATATATTTAAATCATCTAAATTATCCATTACTACTAAATCTGCAATATATCCTGGTGCTATAGCTCCCTTACCTTTTAGTCCATAACACTCAGCTGGGTTTAAGGTAGCCATCCTAATTGCATTTACTGGTTCAATACCTGCCCTAATAGCAAGTTTAATATTAAAATCTATAGTTCCTTCATTAATTAAGTCTTCTGGATGTTTATCATCAGTACAGAATAAGAATCTTCTTAAATTATCTTTATTTACAACTTGAATTATATTTCTCAAATCCTTTGCAGCTGATCCTTCACGAAGGAGTATATACATACCTAATCTTAAACGATCTAATACTTCGTCAGTTGTCGAACACTCATGTTCTGTCTTTATACCTGATGCCACATATGCATTTAAATCCTTTCCAGAAATCATAGGACCATGGCCATCTATTACTTTATCTTTAAATAAAGCTAACTTATTTAATACATCCTCGTCTAAAGATATTACACCAGGATAATTCATCATTTCTCCTAGTCCTATAACATCTTCTTCCTTCAATAACTCCTTTAAATCATCGGCCTTTAATATAGCTCCTGCATTTTCAAAGTTTGTAGATGGAACGCAGCTAGGCAACATTATATGAACATCTAATGGAACATTTTTACTATCTTCTATTATATATTTTATGCCTTCTATTCCTTTAACATTTGCTATTTCATGAGGATCAGCCACTATAGTAGTTACACCTCTTGGAACTATTACCTTAGCAAATTGAGAAGGTGATGACATTGAGGACTCTATATGAACATGGCTATCTATAAAGCCTGGAGATAAATATCTACCTTCTAAATCAATCTCCTCTTTACCATTATATTCACCTATACCTATTATTTTGCCGCTATCAATAGCTACATCTCCCTTTATTATTTCACCTGAAAAAACATTTATTATATTTATATTTTTTAATACTAATTCTGCTTCTTTAACACCTTTTGCTTTAGTTATAAGATCTGCCAGCTGCTCCGTAAACATCTTACTACCTCCTTAAGCCTTAATGGTGAGAATTACTTATGATACTACTACTATTATAATACAATATTTTTATGATTTAATAAAGAAAAAGAGAAGGTTTCCCTTCTCCTATCCCAATCTTTTATATACAACCTTTAGTAGTTCCTCTTTTAATTTCTTTCCTTCAGTTAAAAGATTATCTACTTTAGCTGATATTTCTTTCTTAAATGATTCATCTTTTATACTTCCTAGGTTAATAGTTACATTAAATAATGCTCCTTCCAATCCTGCATAAGCCAATAATGTACCTACCCCCACATCTGTAATAGCATTTACATTTCCATATTCAGCAAAAATATCTTGTAGTTGTAATACTCTTAAACATTTCTCTGCACATCTTAATGGAACCTCTAATGCTACTTTATACCCTTCTTGGATAGCATTGCTTCTTGTGGCCTTTTCCTCATCTGTCTCCTTTGGAAGTTTGAAAGCTTCCATTACCTTGTCAAATGCTTTTGTGTCTTCGTCTACAATACCATTTAAAGCTTCAACTAGTTTTTCTACTTCCTTAGAATTTTCGACGATCTTTGACTTAATATCATCTGATAATTCTTCGTAGGCCTTTTTACCAACAGTTAAGTTATATACCATATTAGTAAGTGCTCCCCCTAAACTACCTACTAAAGCGGAAACACTTCCTCCTCCTGGTGTAGGTTCTCCACTAGCTGTAGCAGCTATGTACTCTTTTAAACTTTTATCTATAAACATTTTATCCCCTCCTAGACCTATTTTACTATAAGTAATAAAAAAAGGGAACAGTATTGTTCCCTTTTTTTATATAGTATATTATCTTTGTTGTTTAATAAAACTTGTATCATAATCTTTTATTATAGCAGCTGCTTGAGGTGCTAATATTAAAAGACCTATTAAGTTTGGAATAACCATTAAACCATTGAACATATCTGCTAAGTCCCAAACTATACCTACTTCCATAAATGAACCTAATATTATAAATCCAAGAACTGCAATTTTATAAATATTTACAGCTTTAGCTCCAAATAAATATTTGATATTTGCTTCTCCAAAGAAATACCATCCTATAATAGTAGTAAGTGCAAAGAAGAATAAACTAATAGCTATAAATATTGTTCCAAAGTTACCAAGTCCTAATCTAAATGCTTCTTGAGTCATTTCTATTCCAGTAAGACCTAAAGTATTGGCTCCTGTAACTAAATTTATAAGTGCTGTTACTGTACAAATAACAATTGTATCTATAATAACTCCAACCATAGCAACCATACCTTGTTGTGCAGGGTGTGCTACTTTTGCCACTGCATGGGCATGTGGTGTTGAACCCATACCTGCTTCGTTTGAGAATAATCCTCTTGCTATACCAAATTTAACTGCTTGCTTCATAGTAACTCCCAAAGCTCCACCTACTGCTGCTTGAGTAGTAAATGCTCCTTGGACAATACTCTTAAATGCTGGTCCTATAGCTGCAGGATTTTTGAATATTATAACAAAACTTCCTATAATATAAAGTAATGCCATGAAAGGTACTACTAACTCTGCAAATGATGCTATTCTACTCATACCACCTACTAATATAAGACCAACAAAAATTGCTGTAGCAATTCCTATAGCTACTTTATTAAAGCCAAAAGCTACATTTACTGCTGTTGCTATTGAGTTAGATTGAACCATATTACCAACAAATCCTAGTGCTATTATTATAGTAACAGCAAAAAATCCAGCTAAAAATTTACTTTTTACTCCTCTAGATAAATAATATGCAGGACCACCTGTTACTTCATCACCAGATCTATCTGCATATTTTTGTGCAAGTACAGCCTCACCAAAGTTTGTAGCCATACCAAATAATGCTGACATCCACATCCAAAAAATAGCTCCTGGACCACCAGATGCTATAGCTGTTGCCACACCTGCTAAGTTTCCTGTACCTACTTGTGCCGCAACTGCTGTTGCTAATGCTTGGAATGATGTCATTCCATCTGCATCTCCATCTGCATTTGCATTTTTTTCTTTTTTAAATATTCCACCAAAAGCTTGCTTGAATCCTGGTCCAATTTTAGATATTTGTGGAACACCTAGTCTGATAGTGTAATAGATTCCTGTTATTAATAGGGCATACATTAGAAAATTTTCCCACAAGAATACATTCACTTCATTAACAAACGCTTGCATTAAAACTACCTCCTCTTAAGTATAATAAATTTTTATGACACAGTTCTAATATATCATTTATGTCTATCTTTGTAAATCAAATCTTAGGAATTGTTTGTTAATTATCTTACATTTAGACTATTTATTTTAAAGCTCCCTGTATTGCGACATTTTTTGACATAAACCGTCTGATTTTTGCAATAAAAAATCAACCAAGCTTTGGTTGATTATATGAACATAGTTCCACTAATTATTAATTTAGCACTTCCACCTACTTTGACTACTGAATCTCCTTCATTCTCTTCAATTCTACAATATATTTTGCTAGGTCTATTCATGGTTTCACCTTGAAATGATGTTAGCTTATTATCTTTTATTAGTTTATTTTCCTTTAAAAAGTAAATTAAGGCTCCATTTGATGTTCCAGTTGCAGCTTCTTCATCTATGCCTACTAGAGGGGCAAAGTTTCTAGTATATGCAATCTCTGAATTTAATTCTGGTAAATGAAATCCATGTACTCCTACTACTCCAAGTTTCTCTGATAATTCACTTAATAATACCTTATCTACAATCAAACTATCTAATATCTCTTTCTTCTTTATTGGTAATATAATATCCTTTAATCCTGTTGAAATTATTTCAGGAGCTATGTTCTTATCTAATACTCCTATATCTTCTGCAGAAATTCCCATTATATTAGACAATGATAATATATCCTTAATTTTACCCAATTTTTTAGGAATAGCTTGTTCCATGAATATTTTACTTACCCGTCTATTTTCAAAATGAATTTCTATTGATAATTTTCCTACTTTTGTATGTTGATAAACAGTTTTTACACCATCTTTAATTGGACTAATATATCCCTCTTTAGCTAAAGTATAAAACGCGGCTATAGTAGCATGACCACATAAGTCTACCTCACATACTGGAGTAAAAAACCTTACATTAAAATTATCTCTTTGAAGAGGAGTTATAAATGCAGTTTCAGATAAATTTATTTCTTTTGCAATGTTCTGCATTATATCGTCTGGTAATCCATCTACACTTAATACCACTCCTGCAGGGTTTCCTCCAAGGAGCTTATCTGAAAAAGCATTTACTTGGTACATTTTCACTTCCATAAAGTACTTCTCCTTTCAGTATTTACTTAGTCAAAACATCTATAATTCTTTCTAAATCTTCATATCCATAATATTCTATTTCAATTTTACCCTTCTTGTCCCCTTTTATTAAATTAACTTTAGTACCCAGTATCCCCATCAATTCTTCTTCAAGGCTTCTTATATGAGGATCTTTATTAGGCAAACTACTAGTCTTTTTAATAGAAGTTGCTTTTTTATTTACAATTGTTTCTACATCACGAACATTTAAATTATTTTTTATTATTTCTTCTGCAATCATTATTTGCTTCTTCTTATCTTTAATTCCTAACAAAGCCTTACCATGACCTGGTGTTAATTCTCCCTTAGATATATAGTCTACTATTTCTTTTTCTAAATTTAAAAGTCGTATGGTATTGGCTATATATGATCTTGATTTTCCTACTTGATTTGCTACTTCCTCTTGAGTCAAATTATAGTCTTTCATTAGCTGCTTATAGGCTATGGCTTCTTCTATTGGACTTAAATCTTCCCTCTGAATATTTTCGATTAAGGCAAACTTAGCCGATAATTCTTCATCTACGTCCTTTACTATACATGGCATTTCCTTTAACTTAGCAGCCTTAGATGCTCTCCATCTTCTTTCTCCTGCTATAATCTCATATTTATTTTTTATTTTTCTTACTATAATAGGCTGTATTAGACCATGTGTCTTTATAGAATTAGTTAAATCAATCAACGCTTCTTCTTGGAATTCTTTTCTTGGCTGTTTTTTATTAGGACTAATTAAGCTTATGTCTATATTTTCAATAATTTCCTTAGATTGTTTATTCTCTATAATCATTTCATCTGAAATTAAAGCCGATAATCCTTTTCCTAAACCTCTTTTCTTTATACTCATCTTATCACTCCTCAACTAGCTCTAGGAATTCTTCTGCTAACTCCATATAGGCTTCAGCCCCTTTTGATTTTAGATCATAATCTAGAATAGATAAACCATAACTTGGAGCTTCGGCTAACCTAACATTTCTAGGAATAAGACTTACATAAACCTTTCCTTTAAAAAAGCTTTTTACTTCTTCAACTACTTGTATAGATAGGTTTGTCCTACCATCAAACATACTCAGAACTACACCCTCTATTTCTAAATTTGGATTTAATCCTTTTCGCACTAATTTTATTGTATCAAATAATTGACTTACACCTTCCAGTGCATAGTATTCACATTGAATAGGTATAATTACACTATCTGAAGCAACTAAACCTATAATTGATAAAATACCTAAAGATGGAGGGCAGTCTATAAAAATATAATCATATTCATCTCTAATAGTACTAAGTTTGCTACTCAATATATTTTCCCAATTACCTTCTCTAGCTAATTCTATTTCTAGACCTGCTAATTCATTATTAGATCCAATTATACTTACATTTTCAGCAGATGTCTCCCTAATAGCATCCTTTAATCCAATATTATTTACTAATACATCATATATAATAGGTTGTCCATTGTCCTTTTCTACTCCTAGACCTGAAGTTGCATTACCTTGAGGGTCAATATCAATTAAAAGAACCTTTTTACCTAACTTTCCAACTCCAGCACTTAGATTTATAGTGGTTGTGGTCTTCCCAACTCCACCTTTTTGATTAAATATAGATATAATTTTACCCAAAAAACCACCACCTTCCATATATATCATAATTATATAATATCAGATTATTTTAATATTTAAAAGAAAGATTTAATGTTTCACGTGGAACATTAAATCTTGTTAATGATTTTGTAAAATTAATTTAAAAATAAAGACATTAATACTGTAATATTTTCAATTCCATGAATTAACACTATACCAATCCAACAATATTATATACCAATTTATTTCTGTTATTTTAAAAGAATATTATGAGAATACTAATTATGGGGTGATATATATGGTGAAAAAGGTTTTGATTATAATGGCTGTATTTATCATGCTTCTTCATCCGAAAATTATTAGTGCTGATACATCTAAATATATTGAAATATTTGACCCTAAGCAAGATAAGGTAGTAAAAATGGTAGAGACAAACAAAGAAATCAATAATATGATTATAGACTGGATAAATAAAATAGATAAAGTCTATGCAAAAGTTGATCCTATAAAGGATGATGAATATGCCATTAGATTTCCACTTAATTCTGCAATTCAAGTACAAAACAAATGGCTAGATACAACTGTCGAGGAAGTATATCTTATAGTTCCAAAAAATGATTTACCTTTTTTTATGATTTTCGAAACAGAAAATAAACTTGTATGTTTCCCTTTTACTGGTGAAATAAAAATATTATCAAATATTTTAGATTTCAGACTAAGATAAGAACCCTAGTTTAATCCATCTAAAGATTTTGTCTCTCTGAATTCAGGAAAAAACTTGCCCTTAATGTTCCACGTGAAACATTAGGGGCTTTTTTCCTTCTCTATAGTTCTACCTTTTACTATAGAAACAAGTTGAATAATAAATAAAACAAAAGCTATTATATCTAAAATAAATATTCTACTCCACCATTGACTACCATTATTTGCTGGAATATCCGTAAGTATTCCTTGAAAAAATGTTCCATATAATAGTCCTACACCTGCCAATATACTTATAAATATATCTATATAACTTGCAATAACTTTTAATAATTTACCTTTTTTAACAGAGTAAAAATATATAATAGATTTCATGCAATTTATAAAAACTATAAAAGTTAAAATATAATATACAAAAAAATCCCAATGATAATAATTCATCATTTCATTGAATGCACTATATTCCATATTATTTCTCCTTAAATTCATAATATATATATTTCTTTGGAGTACCTGATGAATTTCCAATTTCTCTTTCTTCACTATGGTATGTCATTTGATTTATTTCTTCTTTAAAATATATATCCTTTGGTATATCTATATAGTAAGAATTAAATCCATACAAATAAGCAACTATCTTATTTCCTTTGACAAATACCATATTGATCCATCCCTCACTATAAGCTACTTTTAATTTAGTATATTTAAGTCCCAGTTGTTTTTCCATTTCTTCAACTGACTCATAGGGTTCAAATACATATAATTTATCATAATCAATAGTAATTAAATCTTTTACCATTCCTTCATTACTATATTTTCCTAATTTAATATCTTCAGATAATGCTTTTTCTAATGATCTGGTGTTTTTACTTGATAGAGAATTATAGTCCATTAGTTTTATAACAGTACCTATGGTTATAATAATCCCTAGACAAATAAAAGCCCATTTAATAAATCTTTTCAATTTGACTCATCCTTTTTTATGGTAATTCACCATTTCTTATTTTTGAAATATCTTCAAAAATTCTAGAATATACTGCTCTTATATTAGTCTCATTTTTAGTATTATTATATAAACCATATCCCCAAACCTTATCTTTACTATAAAATAATCCTGTTATATACATTCCATCTTCAGCATCTGGTTCATCTCCATAGGACAAATCTTCCTTTATGAAATTAACATGAGTTTTCTCATTTTCAATAAAATAAAATGGTATTTCTGATGTCTTATATATAGATACATATTCAGCATTAGACGCCTTTTTAAAATTGTCCTTAGTAATAAATATGGCATCATATGTAGAATCAAAGTCCTCTTCTTTCAAAAAATCAAAATCAATTATTTCAAATTCTATTTCCACTTCTCTAATCTCAGGAATATCACCAATTATCCCTATAGATAACTTTTCCCCTATATACTCCTTTGTTTTATCCATATTAATATGTAAACACCTTGTTAAAGTTATAAAAATTATAGAAAAAGTAATAATAGACAATAAGGCGATAGGAATAATCAAATATATTTTCCTTTTTGTCTCTTTATATCTATTCCATTCATCCATTGCTTGGCTTATAAGTACTATCCCAGTAAAAACAATAAAAGTATTACTTAGAATATCAATTTTGAGAAGTACAAGTGTTAGATATATAGATGAAATTATACCTACAATAACTTTCCTTGTTTTTTCCATATAATCATCCCCATAGTATCTTTTAAAGTCTTATTATAATTTTTTTATATGTTAATTTAATATTACGATTTAATCTTCCAATATATATTACCAAAGTATTAATTTGAATTATCTATAATATATTTGTACTTATATCATAATCATCTATTTCTGAATTTATCTTCTTATAGAATACAGATATTTCTTTCCCAACTCTACAGAAACTATCTTTTTCCACTTGTATTAAAGAAATATGTTACATCATTATGCCGTCCATCAGATGTTTTTTCGCCACCAGCCTTTTCATATAATGAACATGCAGCAATATTATGTTTTTGTGTAAACAAAAAGAATCTACATATACCTGTCAACTTACATAAGTTCTTTATATTAGTAAGAATCTGAAGTCCAATACCTTGTCTTTGATATTCTGGAAGTACACCAACTTCATGGATATATAACATATTTCCTTTGCTATCAAGACGATTAAGCTCATACCCATATGCAAATCCAATTACTCTTTTATCTTGAATACAGGCAAAAATCCAGTTATTTGGGCTTAAAAGAAACTGTCTCACATTTTCCTCAACAACAAATCCACTTCTAAAATCCTTTTCCATTTGTAATACAAGGTCTAAATCTGAAAGGTTTAGCTTCTTAAAATCGTATTTTTGTATCATAACATCACCTCATTTCAGTTTTATTTATATTTTTTCAGAAAATTTATATCATATTTATAAATTTTTCTTAAAACATATTATTCTATTTGATTCTTCAAAATTGGAACTTAAATGAAACTTTAAACTATCTAGATTATCCAGTTCACAATCACTTCCAAACTCTTTACATCCTTGATTTCTTGCCCAAATCTCACACTGATAAAGTAACTTTTTTCCAAATCCTTTTTTGCGAAAATTATCTTTTATAAAAATACCTTCTAAATACCCAACAGGACTACTTTCAGTTCCTTCAACATAGTCATACCTTAGGCCAACCTGTGCAAATCCAATTGGCTCCATATTATCAAAGTAAAGAAAAATAGCTCCTTTATTTAAATTGATATAACTTAAAAAATCCTCTTCCAAACTGTTTATCTCATTATCCTCCCATAACAATATAGCCAACTCTGAAACTATTTTACAGTCTTCAACAGATGCTTGTTTAATCATTTTTTCCTCCTATTTCTCAATTCCATACTTCCATATCTATATACCTTTTATTGCACTTATTATTTACTATACCTTAATTCACTCAATTATTTGATATAATGCCTTTAATCATATCGATAATAATAATCCTATATTCTTTATATTGTTTATCTAAACTAATACTATAAAAAAATATTCCAAATAAAACCATATAGTAATCAAAAGCTGGCTTTGAAAATTTATGATATTTACCATAGGATTCTAAGAAAACTTCCCTTTCTCTTGCTGTTCTTAGAAACTTTTGTCCTGGTCTTAATACTAATGACCATGCTAAGTCATATTCCCTGCTTCCATATCCAGACAATTCATAGTCTAATAGACAAGATACTTTGTAATCTTTCCATAGAATATTTCCATAGTGACAATCTCCATGAATAAAACATTTTGTCTCTTTAGCTTCTTTATCTAACAAATATTGCTCTATATACTCTAGATTATTCTCTAAATAGAATTTATGGGATAATGTAAAATCTCTTTTCTTCACAGGTGGAGCTTCTATTTTTATATTATGTACTTTTGCTAATAATTCTCCGTAAACATTCATATATTTTAAGGATTCCATATTCTTATTATCTCCTAAAATATATGATAGACGATTACCTTCTGCTTCCTCCGTTAAAATATATTTAGGAGTATTGAATGAATAATCTATAATATTAGGTAAAAATGGGAAATCCAGCTTATTGATTATTGAAACTTCTCTTTCTGTATCAGCAGTTTTCTGCCTTTCTACTTTTAGGAATGCTGTTATTTCTTCTCCTGACTTTTCTATTCCTTTAACATAAAAAACATCATTTCCTGCATGGGGATACCCTAATATCTCCTCAAGATAAAAATTATTAAACTTTAAAGAAAAAGGATCTATAGTCTCTCTCCATTTTTCTGGTTGTCTCATTCTATCTAATCCATCTACCATAGAACTTCAGCTCCATTTTAATCTTCTTATTTATAATTTTACCATAAGTAGATTGCTTTACCACTGACTATATTAGACTTAATTATATTATAATCATTTCCATTCACGTAGAATTTGTTAATTATATCTTATGTTGGGTATATCTAAACTACATAAAAATAAAAATATAGGAGTGATTTGATGGTTAATATAAAGATATTTTCAGATTTTGCATGTCCTTTCTGCTATATAGGCTTCTCAATAGCTGATAGACTAAGAAAGGAAAATACCAATATAAATATTGAATGGATACCTTATATTTTAGATTCAAATGTCTCTTTAGATGGAGATGATTTATTAAATCATATTCCTCAAGAACAAATAGACATGAGCTATAGAAGAATAGAACGACTGGGAAGAGAATATGAATTAGTATATAATAATAAAACCAAAAAGTTTAATACTAATAGACTTCATCAAGCTGCTCTTTATGCAAATAAAGAGAATAAATATTATGAATTTGCTAAGGAAGCTTTTAAAGCAATATTTGAATACGGAAAAAATGTAGGCGACCCTACTATAGTAAATGAAATAGGTCTAGCTGCAGGACTTAATATAGTAGAGATGAATAATTGTATTGAAGAAGGTACTTTTAATGATAAAATAGAGGAAGCAAGAAATTTAGTATCAGTATATGAAATAGAAAGTGTGCCTACTTTTATTGTAAATGATAAAAAGAAAGTAGAATTGCTGAAGGATTATGAGAAGTTTAAAAAAGATCTAGTAGCTTAAAGATATAAAGCCAATAAATGTTCCACATGGAACATTTATTGGCTTTATATCTTTATTTCCATAGCATTATGAAAGTACCTGCTGATAATATTATAAATAGTTTCCAAAAATTTTATTACTCCTTATAATATAGTCAAATTCGAGAAAATTTATTTATAGGTTTTAAAGGCCCCATTATTGCTTTCTAACTTTATTTGCACACTTTTCTATTAATACTTATTTCAAATGCTTTTAAAATCAAAAATACGGCTTCGTTTTTAATGATATAACTTATTTAAAACTACACACTTTCTAGTTAACAATTTCATACTATTACCAATTACTGTCATTATGATTTTTCATATTGTATTTGTCAATGAAAACTTGGCTCTTCCTTATAACCTGTTTATTGAGTTAAGAAAATACAAGTTTTCAAAAATAATTCTATACTAAACCTCTTGGTTTATTGAATACTTTTCTACTCTTATGCAACATCTAAATGCTGCATAACAAATAATTAAAGATATTTCTTCATAGTTACAGCAGGTAAAGCTTTCCCTGCCCAATTTAATTCTATATCTTTGGATTTAACAAATCCATTATCTTTCCAAAACTTTAGTATAGAATTATCATAATTAATTACTACATCTATTCTGATGCATTTCCTTTTCAATGATTTAACATATTCCTCAAACCCATTATAAATTATTTTTCCAAATCCCTTTCCCTGAAAATCATTATGTATCATCAATAGTGATAAATATATTTCCTCATCCACCTTAAAATCCATTATTCCCACTATCTTTCCTGTAGCTATGTGAATTACCTTACAAGAACGAAATCCACTATCCTTCATATATTCTAGTTCCTCAGTTATCCATTCATTTGTTACTGTACTCTTATCTATATGATTTGTTAAAAATTTGCCATTAGAATTATATACTTCAAGGACCTCTTTCAAATCTTTATTTTCCAACTGCTCTATATAAAACTCTTTTGATAAAAATATCATCCTCTACTCCCCACCCTCTATTTTACCTATATAACTCTTTTATTAAGAGAATATCATAACGCCCTTCCTTATTCAATCAGAATAGTTAAGAATACTCTATATTATTGACTTAAACCAACTTATAAGCTATATCACTAACTAAATAAATAGAATGTTCCACGTGAAACAATTTTCTTAACTATTTGTTATTAGTTATTCTCTAGATTTATTAATATGTACTTGCCCTATTGAATATAATTTTATATAAGTTGAATATTTCAAAATAAGGAGAATTTAAATGAATGGAATAAGAAAAGATGTTAATATAATATTAGATTTAACTATTGTAGTTATTGTGTTCATGGTAGTAACCATATATAATACATATCCTAAGACCCTATATGCATTTTCAAATTCAAATAATCGTGCTGCTATTGTTTCAAGGGGATCAAAGGAAGATAAGATTATAGCTCTAACCTTTGATGATGGTCCCCATCCAGAATATACTGTGGAAATCTTAGACTTATTAAAACAATATAATGCTAAGGCAACTTTTTTTGTATTAGGTAAATATGCCGAAACATATCCAGAGATAATTAGAAGACAAATTGCTGAAGGTCATGAAGTTGGCAATCATTCATATTCTCATGTAAATATGAAAAAAGTATCAGCTAAGGTAATTAAACAAGAATTTGAAAAAACTCAAGATATAGTCTATTCCATAGCAAATATAAGACCTAAGGTTTTTAGACCACCCTATGGAAATTATAATGATGATGTAATTAAGATTGTAAGTAGTGATGATTCTTCTGTAGTTCTCTGGACTTTTTATCAGGATTCTAAGGATTGGAGCAATCCTGGGGTAGACGTTGTAATAGATACTACTTTATCTAAGGTACAAAATGGAGACATTATTTTGTTCCATGATTATGTATATAAGCCTGAAAGCCATACTGTAGGAGCATTAAAGGTAATTTTACCTAAATTAGTCGATGAAGGATATCAGTTTGTTACTATGTCGGAGCTTATCAATCTTTCCCAAGATAGAAAAGTATTGAATAATTTCAATTAAATTAAAATAGAGTTAGGAATCCTAACTCTATTTTGGTATCTTTACTACTACTTCCACATGGTCACCTTTATCCACTTCCTTATACTCTGCATTAACTCCAGTATCTTTAATAGCAGAAAAGGCCTTTTTAAATGTATTTAAATAAATTCTAACATTTATTAAGCTTTTTATATTTTGTTTTGATTCAACATGTTCCTCTTTAGTTAAATCATTTAATATATCATTAACTAAAGTCTCTGTTCGATTTACATTTAGTTCATTTTTTATTACTCTTTCAAGTATCTTTCTTTTTAAATCGTCATCTGCCAGCTTTAATAATGCTCTTCCATGTCTTTCAGTAAGGTTATATTCCAATAAACTTTTCTTAATATCTTCAGGTAATTTTAAAAGTCTTAGTTTATTAGCAACTGTAGACTGATTTTTACCCATTTTTTCTGCTATTTCTTGTTGAGTAAAACCATGATCTGATATTAGATTATAGTATCCTTCAGCTTCTTCAATGAAATTTAAGTCTTCCCTTTGGAGGTTCTCCATTAATGCAATTAAAGCTGATTCTTTATCTCTATAGTCTACTATAATAGCTGGTATTTCATTTAATCCAGCCAATTCAGAAGCTCTAAGTCTTCTTTCTCCAGCTATTAACTCATAAGAGTCTTCCCTAATCTCTCTAACACTAATAGGTTGAATTACTCCATATGATTTTATAGATTGACTAAGTTCTTCTAGAGATCTTTGATTAAACTCTTTCCTAGGCTGATATGGATTAGGTTTAATAATAGATATAGGAATATATTTTATTTCCGGTTGAGTATTTTTCATGACATCCCTCTTCTCAATTGACATTAATATATATTTCTACATTAGGTAGATTATTTCCTTCTTTATTGCCCAAGTTTTTTCCTACAAATTTCTACAAATTATAATGGAGTTTTCTTTGGCTTTCCTCCACCCCTGGGATATTTTGTAGGAGTTTCTTTTATTTTCTCTATTATTATCAAAGAATGCACTATATCGGATTTAGGAATTTTTACTAGTTCTTTTTTCAGTATACTTCCACCTAATATTTTAATTCCCTTTTCTGCTTCTTTAAGCTCTTCTTCTACATCTTCACCCTTCATAGATATAAAATATCCACCTACTTTTACAAAAGGCATACAATATTCTGATAGGGTATTCAATGATGCAACTGCTCTAGATATGCAAATATCATATTGTTCCCTATAATTCTCTGTTCTACCAAGTTCTTCTGCCCTTCCATGTATGGCTTCTATATTTTTTAATCCTAAATCTTTAATAACTTCATTTAAGAAAATAATCCTTTTGTTTAAACTATCTAGTAGTGTAACTTTCAATTCTTCATTGAAAATTTTAAGAGGTAGACCTGGAAAACCTCCTCCTGTCCCTATATCTATTATACTTTTTTTGCCATCAAATAATTTAGTAACTACTGGAGTAAGGCTATCTAAAAAATGTTTTACATCAATTTCTATATCATCTGTTATGGCAGTAATATTAATTTTTTCATTCCATTCCTTTAATAATCTCTTATATTTAATAAACTGATTTTGTTGTTCTTGACTTAATTCAATATTTAAATCTACTATTCCATCTAATAGGGTATTAATCGAGTTCATCTCTATTTTCTTTTCCCACCCTTCTTTTATGTTCTAAATAAATTAATAATACATTTATATCGGATGGCGATACTCCCGATATTCTAGAGGCCTGTCCTACAGAATCAGGCTTTATATCATTTAATTTTTGTTTTGCTTCGTTGCTAAGTCCCTTTACTTCATTATAGTCCATATCTTCGCTTAACTTTTTATTTTCTAGTTTTTTAAATTGTTCTATTTGAATCATTTGTTTCTTTATATATCCCTCATATTTTATTTGAGTCTCTACCTGTAATCTAATTTCCCTTAATAGCTCTGGTCTATCTAAATCTAAAGCTGATAATAAATCATATCCCAATTCAGGTCTTTTTATTAACTCATAAATATTTGTAGGTGTATTTATTGGAGAACTATTTAAACTCTCAATTATATCATTGCTTTCCTTGGTAGGATTTACTTGAACATTTTTAAGTCTTTCTAATTCAATTTCTATAGCTTCTTTTTTTTCTAACATTCTTTTATATCTTTCTTCTGTTACTAGTCCTACTTTATATCCACGCTCTGTAAGCCTTAAATCCGCATTATCTTGTCTTAATGTAAGCCTATACTCGGCTCTAGATGTCATCATCCTGTAAGGCTCTTCTGTGCCCTTAGTAACTAAATCATCAATTAGAACTCCAATATATGCTTCTGACCTATCAAGTATAAAAGGCTCTTCTCCTTTTATATTTAATACTGCATTTATTCCAGCAATTAAACCTTGAGCTGCAGCTTCTTCATATCCTGAAGATCCATTTATTTGTCCTGCAAAGAAAAGATTTTCTATCTCCTTATGTTCCAATGTTCTCTTCAATATTGTAGAATCTATGGAATCATATTCAATTGCATAGGCTGATCTCATAAATCTTACATTTTCAAGGCCTATCACTTCCTTATACATTTCCAATTGAACTTCTTCTGGTAATGTGGAGCTTACTCCTTGTACATACATTTCCTTTGTAGATAGACCTTCTGGTTCAATAAATACTTGATGTTTATTTCTATCTGCAAATCTAATTACTTTATCTTCTATTGAAGGACAATACCTAGGACCTACCCCATCAATATCTCCTGCATACATTGGAGAACGATGTAGATTATTTCTTATGATTTCATGCATCTTTTCTGTAGTATAAGTTAAATAGCATGGAACTTGTTCTTTATCAAATGTTTTATCCATATTTAAGAAAGAAAAAGGTATAACTTCTTTATCTCCTGGTTGAATTTCCATCTTTGAATAATCTACACTATCTTTATGAACTCTGGCAGGCGTACCTGTTTTAAGCCTTCTCATATTAAAACCCTTTTCTTTTAATGCATCTGATAAGAGTATAGAAGGAAACATTCCATCAGGTCCTGATTCATAGTTGACTTCACCCATAAATATTCTACCCTTTAAATAAGTTCCTGTAGCTAATATTACAGCCTTACAATTATAAATTGCCCCTGTTCTAGTTAGGACTCCTTTTACTACATTATTTTCTAATAATATATCTATTACTTCTCCTTGTCTTAGGGTTAAATTTGGTTCTTCCTCTAATACCTTCTTCATTTCAGTATGATACATGTTTTTATCCGCTTGAACCCTAAGAGAATGAACTGCAGGACCTTTAGATGTATTTAACATCCTTGATTGAATAAAGGACTTATCTATATTTAATGCCATCTCTCCACCAAGGGCATCTATTTCCCTTACTAAGTGACCTTTCCCAGTACCTCCTATATTAGGATTACAAGATAAGGCTACTATAGAATCTAAGCTCATTGTCATTATCATGGTATTCATGCCCATTCTACTACTAGAAAGAGCTGCTTCAACACCTGCATGGCCAGCACCTATTACTATAACGTCATATTCTCCTGCAAAATATTTTTTCACTTCTTTCATAAATTTCACCTTTCTATTAAACCAGTGAATAACTAATAACTAATAGTGAATAGTTCAGGTAAGTTTCGAATTTATTCGAAACTATTAACTAAAAACTAAAATAGATATTCTTTATTAATTCAAATCTATACACTTTTCACTATTCACTTTTCACTATTCACTATCTTTTCTTACTTTCCTATACAAAATTCAGAAAATATCTTATCTAAAATATCTTCTCCTATGGTGTCGCCTGAGATTTCACCTAAGTTTTCCCAACAATTTTTTAAATCGACTTCTATACAATCTATGGGTACATTTCCTCTTATATCTTCTAAAGCCTGAGTTATATTTTCTAGAGACTTGATTAATTGATTTTTATGTCTCATATTAGTTACTATAGTATCGGAATAAATTTCTACTTCTCCACTATAAAACATATCTTTTATAGATTTTTCTAATATATCTATACCTATATCCGATGTAATGGAGGTTTCAATTATTTCTTTATTATTTATAAGGCTTTTTAAATAATCTCTATTATATTTAGTAGGTAAATCAGTTTTATTTAAAATAACTATACTCTTTTTGTTTTTAATTAAATCTATTATTTCATAATCTTCATTTGACAATTCCCTTGAAGCATCAAATACTCCTATGATTAGGTCAGACTTTTCAACAGTTTCCTTAGCCTTATCTACGCCTATTTGTTCCACTATATCATCTGTATCTCTAATACCAGCAGTATCTACTATTCTAAGGGGTATTCCATCTATATTAACATATTCCTCTATAATATCTCTTGTAGTACCTGGTATATCAGTTACTATAGCCCTATTTTCACGAAGGATTGCATTTAGTAAAGATGATTTACCAACATTAGGTTTACCTAATATTACAGTATTCAATCCATCCCTTAGAATTTTACCTCTATCTGCTGTAGATAGAAGCTTTTCTATTTCTTTCTTTACCTTATTTCCATTTATCTCTAAATCATCATAGGTAACTTCTTCTATATCGTCATCTGGGAAATCTATTGAAACTTCCACATGAGCGATCATTTCCAATAATATATTTCTTATTTCCTTTATCTTTCTAGATAATGAACCTTCCAATTGATCTAGAGATGTTTCAAAGCTTTTATCGGTCTTAGCCTTTATTAAATCTATAATAGCTTCAGCTTGGGCTAAATCCAGCCTTCCATTTAAAAATGCTCTTTTAGTAAATTCTCCTGGTTCAGCCAACCTTGCTCCACTATTTAGTATAAGTTCTAGTACCTTTTTTACTGAAATAATACCACCATGACAGTATATCTCTACCATATCTTCTCTGGTATATGTCATAGGTCCTTTCATAAAGGATATTAGAACTTCGTCTATTAGCTGGTCATTTTTTTTATCTATAATGTAGCCATATACTAATTTCCTATTATATTTTTCACTTAATTCCTCTACCTTGCTACCTCTAAATATTACATTTCCAATACTTAGTGCATTTTTACCGCTAATTCTTACTATACCTATTCCAGATTCACCAACAGCCGTAGAAATTGCAGCAATAGTCATAATTTCACCTCACTAACAATATTAGATTAATATTCCAATATTATTCACATTTATAATAATTTACAAATTTCCCTATATCATAAGAGAAACCCAGTATTATACTGGGTTTTTGGTCTTATTTTGATTGGATAACCACTCTTCTATAAGGCTCGTCACCTTCACTATAAGTCGTTATTCCTTGTATATTTTGTAACGCAGAATGTATAATTCTTCTTTCATAAGGATTCATAGGTTCTAATTTTATAGGCTTTCTCACATACTTAGCCTTTTCAGCCATTTTATTAGCTAGTTTTATTAGGGTTTCTTCTCTCTTAGCCCTATATCCTTCCGTATCTACTACGACCTTAGTATAATCATCTCGATTTTTATTTATAACTAAACTTAATAAATACTGAATTGCATCAAGAGTATTGCCTCTTTTTCCTATTAATATTCCCATATCAGTAGAACTAATTTCTTTTATATCTACTATTAGGCTATCTCCTTCTTTTTTTACTACATTAACTGCACTTATATTCATAGAATTTAATATTTTTGATAAATAATTATCTGCTATTTCAATAGGGTCATATATTACAGAAACCCTAACCTTTGCATCTTTCCCACCAATTAAACCAAATAAACCTTTACTTGGTTCATCTATTACATCTATTTTAACATCTTTTTCACTTACATTTAATTCGATTAAAGCCTCTTTTATTGCCTCATCAACGGTTTTTGATACCTTAATAACAGACCTCATGACTTTAATTCTCCTCCTTAATTTTACCTAAAGACCTATTCGTTATAACTTGTTGTACAATAGAGAAAATATTACCTATTACCCAATATAATGCAAGTCCCGCTGCAAATCCTCTTGCAGCCATAAAAATCATTATAGGTAAAAACATATTCATCATTCTCTGTGTAGCTTGAGCTTGGGGATCTGTACTTGGTTGAGCCATCGTTAAACTTTGTAAATAAGTAGTAGCCGCAGCTAACAATGGTAAACCCCAAAGATAAGGATCTGGAACTTCCAAGTTTTGAATCCAAAAAAATGTCTTATTCATAGCCTCATAAGCTACTGGGTCTTTGAAAGCATAAATAGTAGGATTACCCATTACTTTAAAAAATGCAAGAATAATGGGTAATTGAATTAAAAGTGGTACACATCCAGCAGCTGGATTATAATTATGTTCTTTATATAATTCTGCCATCTTCATCTGCATGGTTTGTGGGTCATTTTTATATTTATTTTGAAGTTCTTTCATTTTAGGTTGTATTTCGTTCATCTTTTTTGAGGATTTACTTTGATGTAAATTAACAGGTAAAAGTATAAGTTTAAAAATTATAGTTGTTATTATTATTGCCATTGCATAGAAAGAAAAATTCTGTGGTTCTGTTCCAATATTAGATACCATGTTATAGATAAACTTTAAAAGTCCACCCAGTATATTGCCTAAAAAAGCCGTCATTTATAAACCCCCTATCATTTTAGCGGATCGTATCCTCCCTCATTAAATGGATGACATCTTAATATTCTTCTTACAGTTAAATAAGTTCCTTTAATAAAGCCATATTTTTTATAGGCTTGTATAGAATATTCCGAGCAAGTTGGATAAAATCTGCAGTTTTTTCTAGTTAGGATATACTTCGATATAAAATTCTGATAAAATCTGATTAAAAAAATAGCTATTTTAGCCATTACTATCCCTTTTATCCTCTAGCATATTTGCTAATTTTAAAATATGAAGCATTGCACTTTCTAATTCCTTATATGAAATATCCACCGTGTTCTTTTTTGGTATAAAAATTAAATCATAGTTATTCTTTATGTTACTAAAGTTTAGTCTATAAATTTCCTTCATTTGCCTTCTTATTTTATTCCTAACAACAGCATTTCCAATTTTTTTAGTAATAGAATATCCTACCCTAGTATTTTCTAAATTATTTTTCTTAACATAAAGCACTAAATTTCTATTCCAATAATTTTTTCCACCACTATATACCTTCTTAAACTCCATATTACTTCTCAATCTATAAATCTTATTCATTGCATTTACTCCCTCTAATAGAATAAATAGCCCTTAAATACTCGTTATAAAAAGGCCACCATATTAGCGGCCTTATGCAGTTAGTTGTTTTCTACCTCTTCTTCTTCTTGCTTTTATTATTTCTCTACCTGATCTAGTTTTCATTCTCTTTCTAAATCCGTGTTCTCTACTTCTTTGTCTCTTTTTCGGTTGATAAGTTCTTTTCACTTATAAACACCTCCTTCGATAATATAACTTCAGAAATATATAAATAATACAGAGTTTTCCATAAGAAAACATGAATACTACTAATGATTATATTTATTTGAAGCAAATATGTCAAGAATTTTCAACAAAACTATATCTAGAAAAAGTTACTAACAATATGTTTAACTTGTGGATAAATTTGTTGAATATATTTGTCTTTTTTGTTATCATTGAATAACATGTGGATAGTATTTTATAGTTATTAAGAATTAAAAGTTATACACATTTTGTGGATAGTATGTGTATAACTTTTATAAACTTTACGACATTTTTACGTGAAAGCCTATATTTTCCTCGTTTTTTATCCACATTATATTTTTTCATACTATGTTGATAAGTTAGCATTTATATGGATTATTTTTTTAATAACATATTACTAATAGTTTATCCACAAACTTTATTTTTCAAACTTAATTATTTTTTCTATACAAAATTAAAAATATTGTTGATAACTATGTTTATAACTTTTTTAATTTAGTTTAATTTTTTTTATATAGGCTATAATTCTAATGGATAGGAGGTAAAAAAATGGCTTCAAGTTTAGATAATATTTGGAATGAAGTTCTAAATCTTATTAAAGTTGAATTGACAGAAGTTAGTTTTAATACTTGGCTTAAGGCAATAGAACCTGTTAGCATTTCTTCTGGAAAAGTAATTTTAGCAGCACCTAATGAATTCACAAAAGGCATTTTAGTAGGAAGATATCTTAATCTAATAAAAAATGCCTTTTCTCATGTTACTGAAGAAGAATTTGATATTCAATTTATTATACCTGGAGAAGAATATTCTCTAAACATAGGACAACCTGCAGTACAAGAGACCAATGATAATAATCATAAATCTCAATTAAATCCTAAATATACTTTTGATACTTTCGTAATAGGTAATAGTAACCGTTTTGCTCATGCCGCTTCATTGGCCGTAGCTGAAGCACCGGCACAGGCGTATAATCCTTTATTTATATATGGAGGAGTTGGACTTGGAAAAACCCACTTAATGCACGCTATTGGACATTACATACTTGGTCAAAATCCTAATTCAAAGGTGGTATATGTTTCATCGGAAAAATTTACAAACGAACTTATTAACTCTATTAGAGAATATAGAAATGAAGAATTTAGAAATAAATATAGAAATATCGATGTTCTTCTAGTAGACGACATTCAGTTTATTGCTGGTAAGGAAGGAACTCAAGAAGAATTTTTCCATACCTTTAATGCACTACATGAGGCTAATAAACAAATAATAATATCTAGTGATAGACCCCCTAAAGAAATTCCTACACTAGAGGATAGACTTAGATCTAGATTTGAATGGGGACTTATTGCAGATATCCAGCCACCAGATTTAGAAACTAGAATTGCCATTCTTAGAAAGAAAGCTAATGTGGAGAATATCAAAGTAAGTGATAATGTAATGCTTTATATAGCTTCAAAGATTCAGTCCAACATTAGAGAATTAGAAGGAGCATTAATTAGGGTAGTAGCTTATTCATCTTTAACTAACAGTGAAGTTACTGAAGAATTAGCAGAAGAGGCTTTAAAAGATATACTATCAAATAATAAAACCATAGAAATTACCGTTGATTTAATAAAAGATATAGTATCTAAAAGCTTTAAAATCAAAATTGATGATTTTAACTCAAAGAAAAGAACTAGGGCTATAGCATATCCTAGACAAATTGCAATGTACTTAACTAGAGAATTAACAGATTTATCTTTACCTAAAATAGGAGAAGAATTTGGTGGTAGGGATCATACAACTGTAATCCATGCCTATGATAAAATAAGTACAGATATAAATGAAAAACATGATTTGAAAAAGAAAATCGATGATATAATGAAAGAATTAAAAGGATAGTTTATATTACTGCATGTGGATAATTTAAATGGTTTCAAAATACTTATCCACATGTTATTAAGTTAATAAAATCTTTTATATTTCCAATTATACAATGTTATCCACATAATCACAGCCCCTACTACTATTACTACTATATATTTTATATTCTTTCTATATCTGGAAAAAAGAGGAGGTCTAAAATGAAAATAAAAATAAATCAAAAAGATTTATCTAAACATATAAGTATTGCACAAAAAGGAATATCATCTAGAACTACTTTACAAATACTAGATGGTATTTTATTAGAAGCATATAAGGGTAGATTAAGACTTATAGGAACTGACTTAGAAATAAGTATAGAAACTTATGTAAATTGTGAAATAGAAGAAGAAGGATCTATTGTAGTTAATTCTAAAATATTTGGAGATATAGTCAAAAAACTTCCAGATGCTCCAATATATATAGATGTGGATAACAATAATATAAATATTAAATGTGAGAACTCTGAGTTCAATATAATAGGAAATTCAGCTAAAGAGTATCCTGATCTTCCTTTAATCTTAGACCATACAAGCTTCGAATTACCAAATGATCTATTTAAATCTGCCATAAGACAAACTGTATTCGCAACTACACAAGATGAAACTAGACCATCTTTAACAGGAGTATTAATAGAAATTGAAGATAAGCTTATTTCTTTCGTTGCCTTAGATGGTTATAGACTATCTTTAAGAAAATTACCAATAGAATCAGAAGTACAGCTAAAGATAATAATACCAGGTAGGGCATTAAATGAATTAAATAAAATTTTGGAAGATAATGAAGAAATAATGAAAATAGCAGCGGCACCAGGTCATGTTGTATTCAATACTGGAGATACAATAGTATATTCAAGACTATTGGAAGGACAGTTCTTTAATTACAAAGAAATCATTAGAAAAGACCACAAGACATCTGTAACAGTTAATAAAAGAGAGTTTCAAAATAGTTTAGAAAGAGCTTCATTATTAGCCAAGGAAGAAAAAGCTAATTTAGTAAAGGTAAATATAATAAATGGACAAATATTGATAAAATCTAATTCTGAAATAGGAAATGTAAATGAAGTAATAGATGCAGATGTAAATGGAGAAAATATAAATATTGCATTTAATTCAAGATATATACTAGAAGGTATAAAAATAATAGATGCGGAAGAAATACAATTAAATTTTATGGGAAGCCTAAATCCATGTATTATAAAACCAATACAAGATGAAAATTATATTTATTTAGTATTACCAGTTCGTCTTGCTCAAGATGATTTTTAGAGGGGAGATATTATGAAGGAAATATCAATAGATACTGATTATATAAAGTTAGATCAATTTTTAAAACATATAGGAGTTGCTCAAACTGGAGGACAGGCAAAGATTATCATAAGTGAAGGTAGTATAAAAGTAAATAATGAGATAGTATTGCAAAGAGGAAAAAAAATAAGAAAAGATGATATAGTTAATATTGAAGGCTATGATACCTTTATTGTGATATAATATTATTTGCCTTAAGGGGTGTTTTTGTTGTATGTAAAAAATATAAGACTAATAAACTTCAGAAATTACTACAGTCTAAATATAAAACTAAATCAAAAAACTAATGTCTTTATAGGAAAAAATGCTCAAGGAAAAACTAATTTACTTGAAGCCATATATATTTGCGGAACTGGAAAATCTTTTAGAACAAATAGAGATAAGGAAATAATAAACTTTAATAAAAATGAAGCCTATGTTGGTTCTGAAATAAATATAGGAAAATATGAAAAATTTATAGAGATAAAATTAGAAAAGGATAAGGCAAAGAGGATTAGAGTAAATAAGACAGAATTAAAAAGCCATAAGGAACTTTATAGCGGATTGAATGTAGTTGTATTTTCTCCCGAAGATTTAAAATTAGTAAAGGGTGGTCCAAGTGAGAGAAGGAACTTTTTAGATACGGAAATTTCACAAATAAAACCAGTATATAATTTTAACATAAATAGATATAATAAAGTCTTATTTCAAAGGAATAATCTATTAAGGACTAGCAAATTTCAAGGAAATATTTCTAACATTTTGGAGATATTTGATTTGCAGTTGGCTAATATCGGCACTGATATAATTTTAGAAAGAGATAGATATATAAAAGAATTATCTAGTATATTGGAGACCACCCATAATAATATAACTTCATCAAAGGAAAAGTTGGAGCTTAAGTATTTATCAAATATTGAAATATTAGATGATAAAACTGAGATGGAAAAAAAGTATTTAGATAAACTTAAAAAGAATACAAAAAATGATATAGAATCATCTTCTACACAATTAGGTCCCCATAGAGATGACATATCTATTAATATAAATAATAAAGACCTTAAAACCTATGGATCCCAAGGACAACAAAGAACTGCAGTATTATCCATAAAACTGTCAGAGGTAGAATTAATAAAGAAACAAAGAGGAGTTTACCCAGTTTTACTTTTAGACGATGTTTTTTCTGAATTAGATGAGGAAAGGCGAAAGTATTTGATTCGTTCTTTTAAAAATATGCAGACTTTAATAACAGCAACAGATGCAATAGATTTGAAAGAAATGGATAATGTTGAAAAATCAGTATATTATATAGATAATGGACAATTAAGTTAGATGGGAGTTATACTATGATTATTCATATAGGTGATAGTAACTATATATTTACAAAAGATATAATAGCAATATTAGATAAAAAGGCTGCAGAGGGTACAAAGAAAACTAGGGAATTTATAAACAAGCTAATAGGGGAAAATGCCATAGTTGGAAGTTTAGACTCAAGTATAAAATCTTATATATTAGTCTCAAAGAATAATAAGACGATAATATATACATCAAATATATCTTCGAAAGCATTGGCAAATAGAGATACTTATGAATAGATAATATTAGATTGGAGGCAAGTTAATGGATAATGAGATAAATGTTAATAATGACAGACATTATACGGCCCAGGATATACAGGTACTTACAGGGTTAGAACCAGTAAGAAAAAGACCAGGTATGTATATAGGTAGTACAGGACCAAAAGGACTCCACCACTTAGTATATGAAGTAGTAGACAACAGTATAGATGAGGCATTAGCTGGAATTTGTGACACTATTAGGGTCACTATTTTTGATGATAATTCAGTTAAGATATCAGATAATGGTAGTGGAATACCTGTAGAGATACATCCACAGACTGGAAAATCTACAGTAGAAACTGTTTTAACCATATTGCACGCAGGTGGGAAATTTAATAATGGTGCATATAAAGTATCTGGTGGATTACACGGAGTTGGTGTTTCAGTAGTAAATGCATTATCTGAATGGCTAGTAGCTAAGGTAAAGAGAAACGGTAAGGAGTATGTACAAAGATTTGAAAGAGGTATAGCACAAACAGAATTAGAAATAGCAGGAGATTCCCATGATACAGGTACAACTATTCATTTTAAACCTGATGCAGAAATATTTGAAACAATAATATTTAGTTTTGAAACTCTGGAAAATAGATTTAGAGAAATGGCTTTCTTAAATAAGAGAATAAAAATTGTACTGGAAGATAAGAGAGCAGATAAAATAAAGGAATTCTACTATGAAGGTGGAATAAAGTCATTTGTAGAATATATAAACAAAAATAAAACTCCAATTCAAAAAGATATAATGTATTTTGAAGGAGAAAAAGATGGAACAACTGTAGAGTTAGCACTACAATATACAGATGGATATTCAGAAAGTATATTTACCTTTGCAAACAATATAAATACACCAGAAGGTGGAACACATTTATCAGGACTCCGAACTGCATTAACTAGAGTTATGAATGATTATGGAAGAAAATATGGATTCCTTAAAGAAAAAGATGAAAATCTAAGTGGAGATGACGTAAGGGAAGGTCTAACAGGAATATTATCTGTTAAATTAATGGAACCTCAATTCGAAGGTCAAACTAAGAGTAAGCTAGGTAATAGTGAAATTAGAGGTATAGTAGAGTCTTTAACTTATGATTATATAAATATGTATTTAGAAGAAAATCCTAGAGAAGGAAAAATAATATTAGAAAAAGCCATAGCTTCTCAGAGGGCTAGAGATGCTGCTAGAAAGGCAAGGGATTTAACTAGAAGAAAAAGCGTTTTAGAAAATACTACATTGCCTGGGAAATTAGCAGACTGTCAGGATTCTGATTTAGAAACTACAGAAATTTATATAGTAGAAGGAAACTCAGCTGGTGGTAGTGCAAAGCAAGGTAGAGACAAGAAATTCCAAGCTATATTGCCGCTGAGGGGAAAAATATTAAATGTGGAAAAGGCTAGATTAGATAGGATTCTAAGTTCAGAAGAAATAAAGATTATGATTACAGCTTTTGGAACAGGAATTGGTGAAGACTTTAATATAGAGAAATTAAGATATGGTAAAATAATATTAATGACGGATGCTGACGTAGACGGTGCACATATTAGAACTTTACTTTTGACATTTTTCTATAGATATATGAGAGAATTAATAGATAATGAACATATATATATAGCCCAACCTCCACTTTATAAGGTGACTAAGAGTAGACAAGAACATTATGTATACAATGACGATGAACTAGATAAACTTTTAGAAGAAATAGGTAGAACAAATTATACTCTTCAAAGATATAAGGGTCTTGGAGAGATGAACCCAGAACAATTATGGTCTACAACTATGGATCCATCAACTAGAACACTTTTAAAGGTAACCCTAGAAGATGCTGTGGCGGCTGATGAAGTATTTACTACTCTAATGGGAGATAAGGTAGCCCCAAGGAGACAATTCATTGAAGAAAATGCTAAATTTGTAAAAAATCTAGATATATAGGAGGTAAGTCATGGACAGAGAATTTGATAATGTAGTTGAAATAAATATCGAACATGAAATGAAAAAATCCTACTTAGATTATTCCATGAGTGTAATTATGAGTCGTGCCTTACCAGACGTACGTGATGGATTAAAGCCAGTTCATAGAAGAATTATTTATGCTATGGATGAACTTAGTATGAGTCCAGATAAACCCTATAGAAAGTCTGCTAGGGTTGTAGGGGACGTACTGGGTAAGTATCATCCTCATGGTGATAGTTCAGTTTATGATGCAATGGTAAGACTTGCACAGGATTTTAATATTAGATACCCATTGGTAGATGGTCATGGAAACTTTGGTTCTATAGATGGTGATGAAGCTGCTGCAATGCGTTATACGGAAGCTAGAATGACAAAACTTGCAATGGAAATGTTAAGAGATATAGGTAAAGATACAGTAGACTATAGACCAAACTTTGATGAGACATTAAAAGAACCTATAGTACTTCCAAGTAGATTTCCTAATTTAATGGTTAACGGTTCTTCAGGTATAGCAGTAGGAATGGCAACTAATATTCCACCTCATAACTTAAAAGAGGTTATAGATGGTATTATAATGCTTATAGATAGTCCTGATTCTACCATAGACGATTTAATGACAGTAGTAAAGGGGCCAGATTTTCCTACGGCTGGTCATATAATGGGTAAAGATGGTATTAGATCTGCATTTAAAACTGGTAGAGGTAAAATAAGAGTAAGGGCTGTTACTGAAATAGAAGAAACAAATAAAGGAAGACATAAAATTATAGTAACGGAACTACCTTATCAAGTTAATAAAGCAAATTTAATCGAAAAAATAGCAGAGTATGTTAGAGATAAAAAATTAGAAGGAATATCTGATTTAAGAGATGAGTCAGATAGAGAAGGTTTGAGAATAGTTATAGAAGTGAAGAGAGATGCAAATCCAAATGTAGTTTTAAACAATCTATATAAATATACTCAGCTTCAGACTACTTTCGGAGTTATAATGTTAGCCTTAGTCAATGATGAGCCTAAGATTTTAAATCTAAAGGAAATGCTTTCTTATTATGTTGACCATCAGAAGGAAATAATAACTAGAAGAACTCAATATGATTTAAATAAAGCAGAAGAAAGGGCTCATATAGTTGAAGGATTAAAAATAGCCCTAGATCATATAGATGAGGTAATACGTATCATAAGATCATCTAAGACAGAAGCCATAGCCAAAGAAGCTTTGATGGAAAACTTTGGTCTATCAGATAGACAATCTCAAGCTATACTGGATATGAGACTAAGAAGATTAACTGGCTTAGAAAGAGAAAAATTAGAAGAAGAATATGAAGAGCTTATAAAAGAAATCAATAGATTTAGAGAAATTTTAGCAAATGAAAGACTAGTATATCAAATAATTAAGGATGAATTATTAGAGTTAAAAGAAAAATACGGAGATCCTAGAAGAACAAGGATAATGCCTTCAGCAGATGAAATTGATATGGAGGATATGATTGAAGAAGAAGATGTTGTAATTACATTGACTCACTTTGGTTATATAAAAAGAACTCCAGAGTACACATATAAAACTCAAAAAAGAGGTGGAAAAGGAATAATAGCTCTGACTACTAGGGAAGAAGACTTTGTAGAAGATTTATATATTACTTCAACCCATGATACTATTCTTTTCTTCACAAATAAAGGTAAAGTATTTTCATTAAAAGCCTATGAGATTCCAGAGGGTGGTAGACAGGCCAGAGGAACTGCCATAATAAATCTATTGAATTTAACAGGTGATGAAAAAGTAAGTGCTATAATCCCTATAAATAAAGATACTACTGCAACTAACTTAGTGCTTATTACTAAGTCAGGTATTATCAAGAAAACTGGCTTAGAACATTTCGAAAACATTAGAAAAAATGGTATTATAGGAATTAGCCTAAGGGAAGATGATGAGCTAATAGGAGTTAGAAAAACTAATGGAAGTCAGGAAATAATTGTAGTAACTAAAAAAGGAATGTCCATTAGATTTAGTGAAAATGATGTTAGAGAAATGGGTAGATCTGCCATGGGTGTAAAGGCTATAGATCTAAAGAAAGACGACAAGGTTGTTGCTATGGAATTAGTAGAAGAAGGTAAGAAATTACTAGTTATATCAGAATATGGATTTGGTAAGAGAACTTCCTTAGAAGAATATAAGACTCAAAATAGAGGTGGAAAAGGTTTAATAACTTACCATATAAGAGAAAAAACAGGAGATATAGTTTCAGCTAAAGTTGTAGACGATAAAGATGAAATAATGATGATCTCATTTAGTGGTACAATTATTAGACTTATAGCTAAGGATATATCTATTATGGGTAGAAGTACTCAAGGGGTTACTCTTATGAAGATGAATGATGATAGAGTAGTTGCTGTAGCAAAATATGTAGGAGAAGAATAAAAAAAGATTCCCTATTCTTAGAATAGGGAATCTTTTTTTTATTTAAGTAGGAAAGATAGATTTTTAAAATTCCACAAAAAGGAATTTTCTATAAATAAGTTTCAACAAAAGTCATATTCAACCCTTCTATAGCAGCGCTAGTTATACAGAAATTTTAAATCCTAGTATTCCACTTTACATTCATATTCTTTTATTATAAAATTAATATATAATAATATAAATAAGGGAGGTTTTTGCAAATGTCTTTAAATATAGAAATAAAATTTAATGAAAAGGAAAATATGTGGGACATTTTTCCAGAAGGTGAAATAGATATTTATACTTCTCCTAAGTTAAAAAAAGAAATATTAGATGCTTTTGATAGTAAACAAACAGATATATCAATTGATTGTAAAAAATTAGATTATGTAGACAGTACAGGACTTGGAGCATTAATATATATATTAAAAAAACTAAAAGATAATGATTATAAGATATATTTATCAAATGTTAAACCTAATATACTAAAGCTATTTCATATTACAGAATTAGATAAGTTATTTATTATAAGAGGTGAGGTAGATGAATAAAGATATAATTAGCCTTAAAATACCTAGGAAACCAGATTATATTAGTTTAATTAGACTTACTACTTCTGGAATAGGAAATAGTATGGCATTAAGTATAGATGATATAGAAGATATTAAAGTTTCTATAGGAGAGGCTTGTATAAATGCTCTTATGTTAAATGAAAAAGAAGAGATATTAATAGTATTTGAAATAGAAGAAGAAAGACTAACTGTAAAAGTAACAGGTGTTACAGAAGAAATACCTGATCATATTGAAGATAAAAAAGAAAGACAATTAGGATTATTGATTATAAAGTCATTGATGGATAAAGTAGAATTTACTGAAAATGGTATAGAAATGATTAAATATATAGAGGATGATAATCAATGACTAATAAAAGTCAAGAAGCAAGAGATGCAAGAAACCTAAATACTAAGATGGAAATTAAAGAATTATTTAAAATATATAACGAAACTAAAGACAAGCAGATTAGAGATATATTAATTGAAAAACATATATATATTGCAGAAATTTTATCTAAAAAATATGCAAATAGAGGTATAGAATATGACGATATATATCAAGTTGCCTGTATAGGACTTATATATGCCATAGATAGATATAATATAGAAAAAGGTTATGAATTCTCAAGCTTTGCCACTCCAACTATAATAGGTGAAATAAAGAAGTATTTTAGGGATAAGGGATGGACCATAAGAGTACCTAGAAGGATACAAGAACTATCTAAAAAGATAAATAATGCAAAGGTATTACTGTCGCAACAATTACAAAGGTCACCTACAATTGAAGATATAGCAAATTATTTGAATTATACGGAGGAAGAAATACTAGAAGCCATGGAGGCAAGTAAAGTATATACCCCTCAATCATTAGATGTAACTTATGATTCAAATAGCGAGGACAAAGATGTAAATTTAGCTGATTTAATAGGCGAAGAGGATGAATACTTTAACAAAATTGAAAACAATGATTTTTTAACAAGAACTATGGAAAAGTTAAATGATGTAGAAAAGCAAATACTAGTTGAAAGATATTTTAATAAGAAGACTCAAGTATCCATAGCAAAAGACTTAGATATATCTCAAATGACAGTTTCAAGAATAGAGAAAAGAGTTCTAGAGAAACTGAGAAAAGAAGTAGATAAAATAATGATGTAATAGGAAAGCAAATATCTGAAATGGTTTATTTATTAAAATTAAAACTTTTTCTAAAAAACATATTGACTTTTATTATAAAACAGGGTATCATAGTAAAAGTCAGCTACGACATTAAACTTCATAAATCAACAAAGATTTAAAAAAAGTTTTTAAAAAGTAGTTGACAGCAAATGAAAAATTTGCTATACTGAATAAGTTGTCTCAAACAAGGCAACATGAACTTAGAAAACTAAACAGTGTGAGAAACTTTGAATTATAAAAAGTAACACATGAAACAACAGTCAGCAAATTGAGCTGAATCAAACTTTTAAATGAGAGTTTGATCCTGGCTCAGGACGAACGCTGGCGGCGTGCCTAACACATGCAAGTCGAGCGAAGTTTTCAAAGTCGATTTCTTCGGAATGAAACTTTGATTATCTTAGCGGCGGACGGGTGAGTAACGCGTGAGAAACCTGCCTTTCACAAAGGGATAGCCTCGGGAAACTGGGATTAATACCTTATGATACTAAATCTTCACATGAAGGAATAGTCAAAGCGTAAAGCGGTGAAAGATGGTCTCGCGTCCCATTAGTTAGTTGGTGAGGTAATGGCTCACCAAGACCACGATGGGTAGCCGGCCTGAGAGGGTGAACGGCCACACTGGAACTGAGACACGGTCCAGACTCCTACGGGAGGCAGCAGTGGGGAATATTGCACAATGGAGGAAACTCTGATGCAGCGACGCCGCGTGAACGATGAAGGCCTTCGGGTCGTAAAGTTCTGTCCTTGGGGACGATAATGACGGTACCCAAGGAGGAAGCCCCGGCTAACTACGTGCCAGCAGCCGCGGTAATACGTAGGGGGCAAGCGTTGTCCGGATTTATTGGGCGTAAAGGGTGCGTAGGCGGCCTTTTAAGTCAGATGTGAAAGATCACGGCTCAACCGTGGTAAGCATTTGAAACTGGAAGGCTTGAGTTAAGGAGAGGAAAGTGGAATTCCTAGTGTAGCGGTGAAATGCGTAGATATTAGGAGGAATACCAGTGGCGAAGGCGACTTTCTGGACTTATACTGACGCTGATGCACGAAAGCGTGGGGAGCGAACAGGATTAGATACCCTGGTAGTCCACGCCGTAAACGATGAGTGCTAGGTGTTGGGGGTCAAACCTCGGTGCCGCAGCTAACGCATTAAGCACTCCGCCTGGGGAGTACGTACGCAAGTATGAAACTCAAAGGAATTGACGGGGACCCGCACAAGCAGCGGAGCATGTGGTTTAATTCGAAGCAACGCGAAGAACCTTACCAGGGCTTGACATGCCCCTGACAGGTCTAGAGATAGATCTTTACCTTCGGGTACAGGGGACACAGGTGGTGCATGGTTGTCGTCAGCTCGTGTCGTGAGATGTTGGGTTAAGTCCCGCAACGAGCGCAACCCTTGCCTTTAGTTGCTACCATTAAGTTGAGCACTCTAGAGGGACTGCCGATGACAAATCGGAGGAAGGTGGGGATGACGTCAAATCATCATGCCCTTTATGTCCTGGGCTACACACGTGCTACAATGGTCGGTACAACGAGCAGCTACTTAGCGATAAGATGCAAATCTCTTAAAGCCGATCCCAGTTCGGATTGCAGGCTGCAACTCGCCTGCATGAAGTCGGAGTTGCTAGTAATCGTGAATCAGAATGTCGCGGTGAATGCGTTCCCGGGTCTTGTACACACCGCCCGTCACACCATGGGAGTTGGCAATACCCGAAGCCAGTGAGCTAACCGTAAGGAGGCAGCTGTCGAAGGTAGGGTCAATAACTAGGGTGAAGTCGTAACAAGGTAGCCGTATCGGAAGGTGCGGCTGGATCACCTCCTTTCTAAGGAGTTCAAAAGAACTCACACTGTTTGTTTATAAATTTGGTTCATTAAAATTACAGAATCAATCACATTGAAATCCTTTGGATTTCAATTGTTAATTGTGGCTGTAAAATTGTGAATTTAATCGTGGGGGTGTAGCTCAGTTGGGAGAGCACCTGCCTTGCAAGCAGGGGGTCAGGAGTTCGACTCTCCTCATCTCCACCAAACAATTATCGAGTATAATTGTTCACACTGAACATTGAAAACTACAAATTGCAATATAAATAAGTAATTTAGGTCAAGTTATTAAGGGCGTAGGGCGAATGCCTTGGCACCAAGAGCCGATGAAGGACGGGATAAGCACCGATATGCTTCGGGGAGTCGCAAATAGACTGTGATCCGGAGATTTCCGAATGGGGAAACCTACTTGAGCAACCCTCAAGTATCATACGCTGAATACATAGGTGTATGAAGGAAGACCAGGGGAACTGAAACATCTAAGTACCCTGAGGAGAAGAAAGAAAAATCGATTTCCTAAGTAGCGGCGAGCGAACGGGAAAGAGCCCAAACCAGATTTATCTGGGGTTAAGGACCAGCATAATGGAATAATAAATCTAATAGAAGAGGATTGGAAAATCCCACCATAGACGGTGATAGTCCGGTATATGAAAGAAAAGTTTACCAGCTGGTATCCAGAGTACCACGGGACACGTGAAATCCTGTGGGAAGTAGGGAGGACCACCTCCCAAGGCTAAATACTCCTTGGTGACCGATAGAGAAATAGTACCGTGAGGGAAAGGTGAAAAGAACCCCGGAAGGGGAGTGAAATAGAATCTGAAACCCTACGCCTACAAGCAGTGGAAGCACATTATTCGTGTAACCACGTACTTTTTGTAGAACGGGCCAGCGAGTTATGGTAGTGAGCAAGGTTAATGACTTAAGGTCAGGAGCCGTAGGGAAACCAAGTCTTAATAGGGCGACTAAGTTCCCTGCCATAGACCCGAAACCGGGTGACCTATCCATGGGCAGAGTGAAGTTGAAGTAAAATTCAATGGAGGCTCGAACCCGTTAGCGTTTAAAAGCTATGGGATGACCTGTGGATAGGGGTGAAAAGCCAATCGAACTCGGAGATAGCTGGTTCTCCTCGAAATAGCTTTAGGGCTAGCCTCAAGGAAAAGTGATATGGAGGTAGAGCACTGAATGGTCTAGGGGCGCATAGCGTTACCAAAACCTATCAAACTCCGAATGCCATACTCATAACCTTGGGAGTCAGACTATGTGGGATAAGCTTCATAGTCGAAAGGGAAAGAGCCCAGATCACCAGCTAAGGTCCCTAAATCCAGATTAAGTGGTAAAGGATGTGAGGTTTCACAGACAACCAGGATGTTGGCTTAGAAGCAGCCATACATTTAAAGAGTGCGTAATAGCTCACTGGTCGAGAGACCTTGCGCCGAAGATTTCCGGGGCTTAAATCTGGTACCGAAGCTGTGGGATTCGTAAGAATCGGTAGAGGAGCATTGTGTGTGGGTAGAAGGTATACCGTAAGGAGTGCTGGACTGCACACAAGAGAGAATGCTGGCATAAGTAGCGAAAGGTGAGTGAGAATCTCACCCGTCGAAAGCCTAAGGTTTCCTGAGGAAGGTTCGTCCACTCAGGGTAAGTCGGGACCTAAGCCAAGGCTGAAAAGCGTAGGCGATGGACAACAGGTTGAAATTCCTGTACTAGTTATAAGCGTTTGAGAAATGGAGTGACGCAGGAGGATAGGCTAAGCGTGCCGTTGGTTGAGCACGTCTAAGCATAAAGGAAGTGAGTATAGGCAAATCCGTACTCATAATTCTGAAATGTGATGGGGATCGAAAAACAAGTAGAGAAGTAGCTGACTCCACACTGCCAAGAAAAGCTTCTATCGAGCAAGTAACTACCCGTACCGCAAACCGACACAGGTAGGCGAGGAGAGAATCCTAAGACGAGCGGAAGAACCATTGTTAAGGAACTCGGCAAAATAGCCCCGTAACTTAGGGAGAAGGGGTGCCAGGGAAACCTGGCCGCAGTGAATAGGCCCAAGCGACTGTTTACCAAAAACACAAGTATCTGCTAAGTCGAAAGACGAAGTATAGGTGCTGACACCTGCCCGGTGCTGGAAGGTTAAGGGGAAGGCTTAGCGTAAGCGAAGGCTAGAACTTAAGCCCCAGTAAACGGCGGCCGTAACTATAACGGTCCTAAGGTAGCGAAATTCCTTGTCGGGTAAGTTCCGACCCGCACGAAAGGTGTAACGATTTGGGCACTGTCTCAACAATGGATCCGGTGAAATTGTAGTATACGTGAAGATGCGTATTACCCGCGACAGGACGGAAAGACCCCGTGGAGCTTTACTGCAGGCTGACATTGGATTTCGGCATTGCATGTACAGGATAGGTGGGAGACTTTGAAGCCAGGGCGCCAGCTTTGGTGGAGTCAACCTTGGGATACCACTCTTGTAATGCTGAAATTCTAACCTGATACCATGAAACTGGTATAGGGACACTGTCAGTTGGGCAGTTTGACTGGGGCGGTCGCCTCCTAAAGAGTAACGGAGGCGCTCAAAGGTTCCCTCAGCACGGTCGGAAATCGTGCGAAGAGTGTAAAGGCAAAAGGGAGCTTAACTGCGACACCAACAAGTGGAGCAGAAACGAAAGTTGGACTTAGTGATCCGGTGGTTCCGAGTGGAAGGGCCATCGCTCAACGGATAAAAGCTACCCCGGGGATAACAGGCTTATCTTCCCCAAGAGTCCACATCGACGGGGAGGTTTGGCACCTCGATGTCGGCTCGTCTCATCCTGGGGCTGGAGTAGGTCCCAAGGGTTGGGCTGTTCGCCCATTAAAGAGGCACGCGAGCTGGGTTCAGAACGTCGTGAGACAGTTCGGTCCCTATCCGTCGTGGGCGTAGGAAATTTGAGAGGAGCTGTCCTTAGTACGAGAGGACCGGGATGGACAGACCGCTGGTGTATCAGTTGTCATGCCAATGGCACGGCTGAGTAGCTATGTCTGGAAGGGATAAGTGCTGAAGGCATCTAAGCACGAAGCCCCCCTCAAGATAAGATTTCCCACTTTAAAAGTTAAGACTCCAAGAAGACCACTTGGTAGATAGGTCTCAGGTGTAAGAGTAGTAATACTTTAAGCTAAGAGATACTAATAAGTCGAGGACTTGACCTAAAATATTGCAATTGATAGTTTTCGTCTGGTGACGATAGCAAGATGGACACACCTGTACCCATACCGAACACAGAAGTTAAGCATCTTAACGCCGATGGTACTTGGTTGGAAACGACCTGGGAGAGTAGGAAGTTGCCGGGCTTACATAAAAACATATAGAAAGCTCTATTACGTTGGTCGTAGTAGGGCTTTCTTTTTTTATGACCTAACCCGACAAACGATAGTGAGTTGTAGGTAGGTCAAACGCAACACTCGCTTCGCTCATTCCTACGCTCACTGGCGTTCACTTCGCTGTCCGTTTTGTCTACAATTCGTTACACTCATTGGACAAAAAGGCAACGAGCACCAAATCTATACGAGTGTAACGAGTAAATAGACTTGAGCTTCGAGACTGCGAAGTTGCATATATACAGTATATTCACATATAAAGTCCTATCACCTTAGCCGTAATAGGACTTTTTTTATGCCTATTTAAGTCATAGGATAAGCCCTCTATCTAATATATTAATTATTAGAATAGGAGGGAAAAGATGAAAAAAGAGTGGTTAAGTATTGCTTCAATATATGTAGGTACAGTAATAGGTGCAGGATTTGCCTCAGGACGGGAAATCATAGAGTTCTTTGGGGTCTATGGTATTAATGGAATATGGGGAATGTTCATAGTTGGTATAATTCTTTCATTGATTGGAAGTTTACTTCTTATAAAAATATATAATAATAAAATCAGAAGTTGCCGGGCTTACATAAAAACATATAGAAAGCTCTATTACGTTGGTCGTAGTAGGGCTTTCTTTTTTTATGACCTAACCCGACAAACGATAGTGAGTTGTAGGTAGGTCAAACGCAACACTCGCTTCGCTCATTCCTACGCTCACTGGCGTTCACTTCGCTGTCCGTTTTGTCTACAATTCGTTACACTCATTGGACAAAAAGGCAACGAGCACCAAATCTATACGAGTGTAACGAGTAAATAGACTTGAGCTTCGAGACTGCGAAGTTGCATATATACAGTATATTCACATATAAAGTCCTATCACCTTAGCCGTAATAGGACTTTTTTTATGCCTATTTAAGTCATAGGATAAGCCCTCTATCTAATATATTAATTATTAGAATAGGAGGGAAAAGATGAAAAAAGAGTGGTTAAGTATTGCTTCAATATATGTAGGTACAGTAATAGGTGCAGGATTTGCCTCAGGACGGGAAATCATAGAGTTCTTTGGGGTCTATGGTATTAATGGAATATGGGGAATGTTCATAGTTGGTATAATTCTTTCATTGATTGGAAGTTTACTTCTTATAAAAATATATAATAATAAAATCAGAGGATTTGATGAATTAATATGTAATATATTTGGTAAAAGGTTTGGAGTTATATTGGATAGTATAATTACATTTTCTCTATATACTGGTTTCAGCGTAATGGTAGCTGGAAGTGGTGCTATCTTTAGCCAAGAACTAAACTTATCCTTTAATCTTGGCGTCATTTTTATGGTGGTGTTATCTTTTATAGTTTTTCTATTTAGTCTAGAGGGATTATCTTTCATAAATACAATGTTAGTTCCACTACTTGTCATAGGTATTATATTTACATCCTTATATTTGAATATTAGAGAAGGTTATAATTTTTCCAATATAAATGGTGTTAACTTAACTTTAAAGGGTAACTTTCTAACATCAGCACTTTTATATGTGGGATCTAATTCATTGATTATTGTTGTAGTATTTTCATCTCTATTGCCAATGATTAATAGTAAAAGAACAGCTATATTAGGAGGGGTAACTGGAGGATTTATATTGTCTATACTTGGAATGTCTATATTAACATCTATGCTTATATATTATAACGAAGTATTTCTTTTAGATATACCTATGTTAAAAATATGCGATTATATAAGTAATGGCTATAGGAAGTTTTATGCTTTTATTCTCTGGATTTCCATATTTACTACAGCATTAGCAAATGGATTTGGATTTATGAATAAGGTATCTAACAGTAAATATAAAATATTAATTACAGCATTATATTGTTTACTATCTATTCCAGTAGCCAAACTTGGATTTTCTAAATTAGTTGCAGTATTATATCCTATATTTGGGTTGATAGGTATTTTTGTACTCATTTTCATTTTAGTAGCATTATAATAAAAACAAGGGGATAAATGAAATGGAATATTTTAATACAAGTGATAATGTAAAATTATATTATGAAGTAAAGGGAGAAGGTAAACCAATACTTTTTATCCATGGATTTACTGAAAACCATAATTCCTTTAGAATACAGCAGAGGGCATTGTTTAAAAAATATAAAATAATTACCTATGATGTAAGAGGTCACGGTCTATCTAGCAGGGTAGATTATGGACTAAATATAGAAAGACTTGCATTGGACCTAAAGGAGTTTATAGATTATTTAGAGCTACAAGATATAGTATTAGTAGGATGGTCTATGGGTGCTTCAATTATATTTGAATATATAAATCTATTTGGAGAAGATAAATTGTCTAAAATATGTATTATAGATAAAGGTCCGAAGGTTTTAAATGATAATAATTGGAATCTAGGTTTATATCATGGTAAATATACTATGGAAAATGCTTTAAAGGATTTAAGTTTAATCAAAGACAATTGGATGAAATTTGCAGAAAGATTTATAAAAAGTATGGCACCTTATTTCAATGAAAAACAATTTAGTATTTCAATGGATAAGATGAAAAATAATTCACCTCAGGTAATGTATGCAATATGGAAATCCATGATAGAAAAGGATTATAGAAAGACTTTAAGTAAAATACATATACCGGCTTTAATAATATTTGGGGGAGAAAGCACTTTTTATTCAGTTGATACAGGAAGATATCTTAAAGAAAATATTAGAGATTCAGAGTTAGTAATATTTGAAAACTGCACCCACCTATTGGTATTAGAAAACCCTATTAGATTTAATAGGGTTTTAGAGGAATTTACATCCAAGTATTAAACTTTTTAATATAGATATTTTTAACAATCTGCGTAAGAATAGAGTAAGCTAACAATATTCCCACTAACCAAGGGAAATAACTAAATGGTAAGGGGACAAGTCCTATATAAGTTCCGAACCCAGTATATGGAATTATTATTCCTAGACTTATTATTAAGAAAGTCATTATCATTAGGGGAGTAGAAGCCCTACTTTGTATAAATGGAATCTTCTTTGTCCTTATCATATGGACTATTAGGGTCTGTGATACGAGTCCTACTACAAACCAACCAGATTGAAATAAAGGCTGTAATTCTATCGTATTTGCTTTAAACACAAACCACATAATAGCAAAGGTAGCAATATCAAATATGGAACTAATAGGTCCTATATATAGCATAAACTTACCTATTTTATCTGCATTCCATTTTTGAGGTGTTTTCAAGTATTCTTCATCCATGCTATCCCAAGGTATAGCTATTTGAGAAATACTATAGAGTAAGTTTTGTACAAGTAACTGTATAGGCAACATTGGTAAAAATGGCAAAAATGCACTAGCTGCTAATACACTAAATACATTTCCAAAGTTAGAACTAGCAGTCATATTTATATATTTAACAATATTTCCAAATACTCTTCTACCTTCAATAACTCCTTTTTCCAAAACATTTAAATCTTTTTCAAGCAATATTATATCAGCAGATTCCTTAGCTATATCAACTGCAGTATCTACAGAGATACCTACATCAGCTTGCTTTAAGGCTTGAGCGTCGTTAATGCCATCACCTAAGAAACCAACAACATGATTATTATTTTGCAGAACAGAGATAACTCTTTCTTTTTGCATTGGAGATAGTTTTGCTAGGATATTGGACTTTGATGCTACTTCGTACAATTTTTCATCTATCATTTCTTCTACATCTATTCCTAAAACCACAGTATCTACGGGAATCCCAACATCTTTACATATTTTTTTAGCAACTATATCATTATCTCCAGTTAATACCTTGACAGTTACTCCGTGCTCATGTAATGCCTTTATTGCAGAAACAGCTGAATCCTTTGGAGGATCTAAAAAGCCCATATATCCAATAAGAACCATATTACTTTCATCTTTAATGCTAAAGATATTTTCATCTGGAACATTATTTTTTTGAGCTATAGCAAGGACTCTCATGCCATCTTCATTAAGTTTAGTTACCATATCCATAACGGTTTTTATTAAATCTTCAGTTAAAGGCAAAACATCTCCATTGATTTCTACAAAAGAACATATAGAGATCATTTCTTCAACAGCACCTTTGGTTATAAGTTGTCTTTTTCCATTTTCACTTTCAACCACTACTGACATCCTACGTCTTGTAAAATCAAAGGGAATTTCATCTACTCTTTCATATATCTTTGTTACTTCGTTGAATCCTTTTTCGTTACCATATTCTATTACGGCAATATCTAATAAGTTTTTTAATCCTGTTTGATAATAACTATTCAAGTACCCATGTCTTAAGACCCTATCATTTTCATTGCCCAGCACATCTAAATGTGTTTCCAATATAATTTTATCTAATGTTAAAGTTCCAGTTTTATCTGTACATAAAATATCCATAGCTCCAAAATTTTGAATAGAGCTCAATCTTTTAACTACAATTTTACGTTTAGATAAAGATATTGCTCCTTTGGCAAGATTAGTAGAAACCAAAGTTGGAAGCATTTCAGGAGTTAAGCCTACAGCTATTGAAATAGCAAACAAAAAGGCATTTATCCAATCTTTTTTTGTTAATCCGTTTATTAAGAAAACTATAGGAACCATAACTAACATAAATCTTATTAGAAGAAAACTAACACTTTTAACACCTTCTTCAAAGCTAGTTTGCCCTCTATCTTTAGCAAGAGACTCTGCAATAGTACCAAAGTATGTTTGGTTTCCTGTTTGCAAAACTATACCTACTGCAGAACCACTAACAACTATGGTCCCCATTAAGGCAATATTTTCTAAATCGGATATATTCTTATTTACATTCTTATCTTTAATCTCTGAAAATTTCTCGACAGGCTCTGATTCACCGGTTAAGGAAGATTGACTGATAAATAAATCTTTGCAAGTAATAATTCTTAGATCTGCAGGTATTAAATCTCCAGCTGCTAAATGAATAATATCTCCTGGAACTACATCGGATATATTGATTTCTCTTTTCTTCATACCACCTCTTTTAACAGATGTAGTTGTAGGAACAAGATATTTTAGATTATCCGCTGTTATTTGAGATTTATACTCTTGAGAAAACTTAAGGATTACACTAATTAATATCATAGTGGAAATAATTACTATAGTCATCCAAGACTTCTCTCCAGGTGGAGCAAAAGCAATATCGGTAAAATAAGATACCAAAACTATAACTAATAATATCAAAATAAAAGGATCTACAAAGGAATTTAAAAGGTAAATATACCAAGGTTTCCTTTTTTCAGAAATTATTTCATTGTGTCCATAAAAGCTTAATCTGTTATCTGCTTCTATTTCAGATAGACCATCGATGGATGAATTTAACTCTCTTAAAATAGTATCAATATTTTTTGAACTCATATCTTGTAGGTTTTTATTTATACTTTCATTACTGTAAACTCTTTTCTTTTTCATAATTTACACCTCCAAAAAAGACAACACTAAATAATGGTTTAGTAAATAGTCTAACCATAAATTAAATTCGTATTGAATCTTTAAATTTTAAAATAAGCTTGGAAAAATTATTTAGAAGGGTTTTCTTGAGATATATGTAAAGAAAAGATAATTATTTATATAATTATACGATATTAACTATACATATACTTCAGCCTTCCTCTATATAAGTACTACTCGGTCCAGAATCCATTGATTTACTCACCTCCAAAAAAATAATAATCCTCCACCAAAGCTTGAAGGGGAAGGATTTACTCTTCTCGTTCAAGTTTTGGCTTTATAAGGCGTTGAAATTGCATTAGGTTGAGCCTTGCGACAAAACCTGCTAACCAGTGCAGAGTGTTTCCACCCTTTTACGGCAGCAATCCATATCCTTATAGTAACCTCACCTACCGAGATTATTAAGTTCGCTTATAAGCATATACTGTAAAATTATAAATGTCAAGTATTTTTATAAAATTTGTTAATAATAGAATGTATAATCTTTAATTAAAAGTCTTTCTACTATGGCTTTAATATAATCCATAGTATTATTTCTTGAATCATCATAGGAAATTTTATTGTTTAATACTCTTTTTAGCATACCTTCAAAGATTAAAAGAGTCATATCATTTAATTTATTTGCATCTTCAAGTCGAATATAGCCTTCATTTACACATGCATATACAGTAGTTTGTGCTCTTTCATTAATATCAGTTTTCAGTAGCATAGTAGAAATATTTTTATCTTTACTAATAATATCTTCTGGAAAAAGTTTATAGTAATCAGCAACATAATCTTCAAAATGTTTTTCTAGATTTGGGAAGAAAATGGCATTATAAATTTCTGGTTTATCATAGGCATAGTCACAGAAACATTCCCAAACTTTGAGAAACCTATCCATGGCATTTTTTGCATCTTTTAAATATGCATCTAAAGCATGGGCATAATCTTTTATATGTTTCATAGAAGCATATAAAATTAAATGATCTAGATTTTCAAAATAATTATAAAGTGTAGCACTATTATATCCAGCCTTATCAGCTACTTTTCTTAAAGTTATTCCATTAATTCCAACTTCATCTATTAGATCTACAGTTGCATTAATAAAATAAGACATCATTCTTTTTCGTTGAATCGTTTTTTTCACCATTAATCACCATATTTATATTATTCTTACTAGATTAATATTAGCATAAATACTTCAAAATCACAATTTAATTATGGCTAAATAGATTTAGAATTGTCTATACTAATAAAATAATTATAAAAATTATTAATAATTACGATTGTAATATAATCATGATTATGATATTATATAAATTAACGAAAAAAGTTTCACAAAGTTTCAAAAAGTTTTCAATATCTATAATCTAGATTATGGATATTGAGGTATTCATTAAAAATAACAAAAAGGAGTGAAAAGATGAGACTAGAAATAGGTAATTTTCAAGTAAAAGATGTTGTTTTTGGAGAAAAGACAATGTTTAGTAACGGTGTTCTGTCCATTAATAAGGAAGAAGCCATGGCCTTTATTAAAGAAGATGAGCATATTACAGAATTAGATATAGTAATTGCAAAGCCAGGTGAGAATACAAGAATAGTACCAGTTAAGGAAGCAGCAGAACCAAGAATTCGTCCAGATGATAGACCAGTATTTCCTGGGGTTACAGGAGACGTTGAATCTGCAGGTAGTGGAAGAGTACATGCATTAAAAGGATGTAGTGTTCTAGGGGTAGGTATGCACTATGGTAGTTTTGGTGATGGTCTAATTGATATGGGTGGTGAAGGTGCAAAGTATACTCTATTTTCACAATTAATTAATATATGTATAGTTGCTGATACAGATGAAGAATTTGAAAGATTTGAGCAACAAAAGAAAAATACAGCAATTAGAATGGCTACTCATAAGTTTGCAGAGTATTTAGGAAATGCAGTAAAAGATTTAGAGCCAGAAGAAATAGAAACTTTTGAATTAGATCCAGTAACTAAAAGAACTGAAGCAGTAAATAAACTTCCATCAGTAGTATTGGTTATGCAGCCACAATCTCAGATGGAGGAATTAGGATACAATGATTTAGTATATGGATGGGATATGAATAAATATGTTCCTACTTTTATGCATCCAAATGAAGTATTAGATGGAGCATTGATATCAGGTAGCTTTATGCCTGCATCATCAAAGTGGTCAACATATGATTTCCAAAATTTCCCTACAATTAGAGAATTATATAAGGAACATGGAAAATCAATTAACTTCTTAGGAGTTATAATGTCAAATCTAAATGTTTCCTTAGAGCAAAAACATAGATCAGCTATATTTGTAGCACAAATGGCAAAATCATTAGGAGCAGATGGAGCAATAGTTACTGAAGAAGGATATGGAAATCCAGATGCTGACTATATTTTATGCTTAGCTGCTTTAGAAGATGTAGGAGTAAAGACAGTAGGTATAAGTAATGAGTGTACAGGTAGAGATGGAGCTTCTCAACCTCTTGTTACATTAGATGAAAAGGCAAATGCTTTAGTATCTACAGGTAATGTATCTCAACTAATAGAATTACCACCAGCCGATAAGGTAATAGGAGAATTACAAGCTTTAGCCAGAGACGGTTTATCTGGAGGATGGGCTTATGATGAAATATTAGGTGGATCTGTAAGAGAAGATGGCTCAATTATCATGGAAAATAATGCCATGTTCTGTGGTGACAGAATACCAGGTTGGTCAACTAAAACTATGAAGGAATTTTAGGAGGTGAAAATATGAAAAAGGCAATTCATTATATAAATCAGTTTTTCGCAGGGATTGGTGGAGAAGAAAAGGCAGATCATAAGCCAGAAATAAGAGAAGGATTAGTAGGACCTTCCCTTGCATTAAATAGTATGTTAGATGCAGAAGTTACTCATACAATTATTTGTGGTGATAACTTCATGGGATCAAACACAGATGAAGCTGTTAAAATCATATTAGGATTTTTAGAGGATAAAGAATTTGACATATTTGTTGCAGGTCCAGCATTCCAAGCAGGTAGATACGGAGTAGCTTGTGGAACTATTTGTAAGGCTGTTAAAGAAAGATTTAATGTACCAGTTATTACATCTATGAATGTAGAAAACCCTGGAGTAGAAATGTTTAAGAAAGATATGTATGTATTTGAAGGTGGAAAATCAGCAGCAAAATTAAGGGATGATGTAAAAGTAATGGCTGATTTTGCAAATAAGATATTAAAAGGTGAAGAAACTGGTTCAGCTGATGAAGAAGGTTTTTTCCCAAGAGGAATTAGAGCTCAAGCTTGGTTAGAATCAGGAAAAACTGCTGCAGAAAGAGGAGTAGAAATGTTGGTTAAGAAATTAAACAATATTCCTTATGTAACAGAACTTCCTATACCAAAACAAGATAGAGTACCTATTGCAGCACCAATTAAAGACTTATCTAAAGCAAATATAGCCATGGTAACTACTGGAGGAATAGTTCCAATAGACAATCCAGATAGAATTCAATCTGCTTCAGCTACACGTTGGGGAAGATATGATATATCTAAGGATGAAAGATTGGAAGGCGGAGTATATAAAACTATCCATGCTGGATTTGACCCTGCAGCAGCAGATGCAGATCCAAATGTAATAATGCCAATAGATGCAATGAAGACTTATGTAAAAGAAGGAAAAATCGGTAAACTTCATGACTATTTCTATAGTACTGTAGGTACAGGAACTACTCAAGCTGAGGCAGCTAGAATGGGTAAAGAAATAGTAGAAAAACTAAAAGAAGATAACGTAGATGGAGTTATCATGACTTCCACATGAGGCACCTGTACACGTTGCGGTGCAACAATGGTAAAAGAAATCGAAAGAGCAGGTATTCCAGTAGTTCAAATGTGTAACTTAATACCTGTAGCAACAACAGTAGGCTCAAATAAGATAGTACCTACAATATCTATTCCATATCCACTAGGAGATCCGGCAACATCTAAAGAGCAACAATGGAAACTTAGATATCATAGAGTTGGTGTAGCACTAGATGCTTTAACAGAAGATGTTAAAGAGCAAACAGTATTTAAGGTAAAAATTTAGATAAATTTTATAGGGGTGTAGTTTTATACACCCCTATAAATATAACCCTCAAATTATTCTAAGAATGGAGGAATTATAATGAATACGGTAAAGCAAAAGAATAATACAGTATTTTATATATCTCTTGCTCTAACTATAGCCATAGTTTTATGGGGCATAGTAGCACAAGAGAATTTCTCAAGTTTTGCAAACTCATTACTTAACTTCCTGACAACTAATTTTGGATGGGCTTACTTAATCTCTATGTTCATATTTGTAGTGTTTGCAATTATATTAGCATTTAGTAAATATGGAGATATTAAATTAGGTCCTGATGATTCCAAGCCAGAATATAGTACTACTTCTTGGTTTGGAATGTTATTTGGAGCTGGTATGGGTATAGGTCTTGTATTTTGGGGTGTAGCTGAACCTATATCTCATTTTGTAAATCCAGCCCCTGGAATTCAATCTGGAACAATAGAAGCTGCTAATTTTGCTATGAAATCATCATTTATGCACTGGGGTTTTCACCCTTGGGCTAACTATAGTATTATAGGTTTAGCATTGGCATATTTCCAATTTAGAAAAAATAAACCAGGTTTAATCAGTAGTATTTTCATACCACTATTAGGTGAAAAAAGAGTTAATGGACCTATTGGAAAGCTAATAGATATACTTGCAGTATTTGCAACAGTTGCAGGAGTAGCTACATCTCTTGGTCTTGGTACTTTACAGATTAATAGTGGATTAAATTTCCTATTCAATATTCCAGAAACTAAATTAGTTCAAGTAGGAATAATCGTAGTAATTACAATTATATATATTTGGACAGCTGTTAGTGGAATAGATAAAGGTATAAAAACATTAGGAGATATAAACCTAGTATTAGCCTTTGGACTTCTATTACTTACTTTTGTATTAGGCCCTACACTAAAGGTAGTAAACTCCTTTACCAATGGATTAGGTCAATATATTAATGGCTTTATAGCTGATAGTCTTCATGTTGAACCCTTTGGTGACAATAGTTGGTTAAACTCATGGACAATATTTTATTGGGCATGGTGGATAGCTTGGGCTCCATTTGTAGGTACATTTATAGCTCGTATATCAAAGGGTAGAACTATTAGAGAATTTATAGGAGGAGTTATTCTTGCTCCAGCCCTAGTATCAATCATATGGTTTGCAGCTTTTGGAACAATGGGATTAAACTTAGTTGATAAAATTGGAGTAGAAGGATTAGCTGCCGCTGCAAGTAATACATCTACAGCTTTATTCCAAGTATTTAATAACTATCCTTTAAGTACAGTATTATCTTTAATTACAGTAGCTTTATTATGTACATTCTTTATTACATCTGCAAACTCAGCTACATTTGTATTAGGAATGTTGACTTCAGAAGGAAACCTAAATCCTTCAACTAAAAAACAATTTATTTGGGGAATCGTTCAGGCCTTATTAGCAACATCTTTATTACTAGCTGGTGGACTTGAAGCACTGCAAACTGCATCAGTTGCTGCAGCATTCCCATTTATATTTGTAATGATATTGGCAATAGTATCATTGATGAAAGCCTTAAAAGAAGAAAAATAAATAATAGAGGGTCCCCATTTGGGGCCCTCCTCTTATGCAGAACATTTTATATAAATGGCAAATAATTATTTTCCTTATCCTTAAAGGGTCTAGATACTATATTTTCTAATATTCTAAGGCCTTCAGTCATTTCTTCATTGGTTACTGCTCCAAAACTAAGTCTTATATAGTTTGAATAAATAGAATCGTCTACGAAAAAAACTTTTCCAGGTACAATAGCCAATCCCTTTTCAGCACATTCATTGTAAAGATTAATAGCATCTATATTATTAGGTAGTTTAAGCCAAATACTAAGGCCACCATCAGGTTTTATGTATGATATTCCATACTGAGATAAATTATCTAATCCATCAGTCATGATTTTATATTTTTCAGAATAAACTGTTTTAATTTTCTCTATATGGCTTTTCCAATGGCCCTGTCTTAAATATAAGTCGAAGGCTCTTTGAAGATATCCTGATGACGAAATATCAGTAGTATGTTTTGCTTTTATTATTTCCTTAAATAACTTATTAGGTAAAGTAATAAACCCGATACGAACACCAGGCATAAATATTTTTGAGAAGCTTTTAATAAATATTACTTGATCAAATCTATCCTTCGATTTTAGCGGCATTTTTTTATTCTCACTAAAATTTAAATCTGTCAAAAAATCATCCTCTATTATATAGAAGCCATACTCTTTAGATAGCGATAAAAGTTCCTCTTTGTTCTCAGTACTATAGGAGTAAGTCGTTGGACTTTGATAATTAGTCATTATATACAAAAACTTAGGTCTATATTTTTTTATATAAGATTTTAGAGATCCTATATCTATTCCACTTTCATTTATAGGTATTCCGATGATTTTCGCACCTCTAGATTTAAATGAGGATAAGGCTCCAGAATAAGTCGGGTTTTCAACAAAAATACAATCTCCAGGAGTAATCAATGTTTTAGAGATTATATCTAATCCCTGCTGGCCTCCAGAGGTAATAAGTATTTCTTCTTTATTTACTATTGTATTATAATTTTCTTTTAGAAATTTAGAAATGGAATCTCTTAAAGGGTCATATCCTGTGATTTCTGGATATAAAAAGGCTAGACCAGCATCCCTATCTAAAACTTCCATTAAGACCTTTTTAAACTCCTCTATGGGAAATAAATCAGATGTAGGTGACATAGATGCAAAGTTTATACTGTTCTTTGATATAGGAAGTATACCAGATACCATTAAATCCATATCACCTTCCTCTAAATAATGGATAGTTTCATCAGGCAATTTTTTTATATAAGTTCCACTGCCTTTTATGGAATAAACATATCCTTCTTTTTCTAAAAGTTTATATGCACTAACTATAGTTACATTATTTACTCCAAGGGATTTTGCAAGGCTCCTTATGGAAGGTAATTTCTCCTGTTCTAATTGGTCCTCTTCTATTAAGATTTTAAATTTTTCATATAATTGTATATATAAAGGTATATCAGTGTCTTTATTTAATTTAAACTTTTCCATAGTATCCTCCTTAAATGTATGGATACGATTATTATAACAGATTTGATATAATAATAAACTAAAAATAACAAAATAATCCCATAAAAATGGGATTATTCTATTACTACCTCAACTCTAGTACCGTCTTCACTATCTACATCTACAATTTTACCCATTTGACCATTTTGAATAGCTGCAAAGATTTCTTCCATATCTTCTTCCGTTAGACCAGCTGCTTTAAATTCGGGGGAAAATTTGCCTGCTAGCTTAACTCCTATGTTAATAAGAGAAACAGGTAAAGTTACATTTACTTTTGTTGCATCATTTGGGTCAAAGACTCTTACTTTTAACCACTTAGCTTTGTTGCCTGAATAAACTAAATTATTTGTGGATTTGCTGTTATCTTCTAATGCCTCAAGTAGTTTAACTCCTTCTTCAGCTGTAATTTTTCCTTCTTGAACCATGTTTAATATTTGTAGCTTTTCTGACATATTATCACTCCTAATATATTTTTATTGAACCATTAGATGTTGATGCAATAAACTTAGCAGAGTCCTGACTTTCGTCAAAATTAACACTATGAGCCACTATTTTTCTAAAACCTAGATTTGCTTGTTTATTTATTTTATATACTAAATCTGGTATTTCAAGAGATATATTTCCAATAGATGTTTCTAAGTCAAAATAAATATCTCTATCGATTTTATTGATTTCTAAATTAATAGAGCCATTGGAAGTATGCAATTCAACATCCTTAACTCTATCTATATCTATATTATCTAAATCAATCTTACTATTAGATGTAGTTAGATTGATTATATCGCATGTAATATCTTCTACTTCAATAGGAGAGTTTGAGGTTTTCAATACTACGTTAAAAGCATCTATATCATTTACTACTATTTTAGCGTTTGCTGTTTTAGCATCTATTTCCGTTGCAATAACATCCATTAAATATATATTGGAGTTAGAAGTTGTAGCCTTTAAAAAAATTGACCTAGTATCTCTACATTCTATCCTACTATTTTTAGTCGATAAATCCATTTCCTTGCTATTTACGTCTAGAATATCAATGGAGGAATTGTTTGTTACACATTTTAAGATATTAGTATTTAGTTCTTCTATATCTATTTTTCCGTTGCTAGAACTTAATATTATTTCATCATAATCTTGTTTTGGTACAAAAACATCTAAACTAATGGATATGTTGCTATTATATTTTGGGTTGAATATTATTTTATTTTCATCTGCATAAAAATCGAAATAAGGTTCATTTAGGTTTAGTAGTCCATTTTTATACTTACAAGTGGACTTAATAATAAGCTTATTATCATCTGCTGGTCTAAGCTTTATACTGCCATTAATGGCTTTAAAATCTAAACTTGGGTTTTCAATTCCTGATAAATCCATATCTAAATCTGTAACTACAGTTTCATAATTACCTATAAAGTTAAAAGAATTACCTATACCTTTAAGACCTTCAAACATATTAGACAAAGCACTGCCTATATCGGACCCAATATCTTCTAGACTGTTAAAAATAGGTTTAAATACTTCTCTCTCCTTATGTTTTTCATCTTTTTCTTCTTTAATATTTTGAGTTTCTTTAGGAAATTCTATATCCTCTAATGCTTCCATTAATTTAATTGCTTCTTGAGATGTTATTTTGCCTTCTTCAAGCATTGATAAAATCATCATTTTTTCCTCTTTCAATTTTCTCCCTCCTATTATTCACCTTGAAGAAGTTTAAGGGCTTCTTCAGATGTTATTTCACCACTATTTAATTTCTCAAGAACTTCTTTCTTATTAACTGTAGGTTCATTGTACTTTGGACTATAACCTAAGGCCTCAATTACATTTTCAAGCCTTCCCCTTACAGTTGGATATGATATACCTAATTCTTTTTCTATTTCCTTTATATTACCTCTGCTTTTCATAAATATTTCTACAAAGTGTTTTTGATCATCTGTAAGTTTACAAAACTTACAAAGTGAAAAATTACCTTCTATATGAGTATGACATTTGTGACAACTAAGTTTTGTTACAAAAAGTTCTTCTCCACAAACTGGACATTTGCCTATTACTTCTCTTTTCATGTTTTCATCCTTTCTTTAAATTACAGAAATTTTAACCATTGTTCCATCACCAGTGAATAAATCAATTAAATCAAATTTACCATTTCCCTTAAGTTCGTTGATTAAATCTTTTATAATTTCACTATCTAATAATTCTAAAACAAGTTTTATACCTTCATCTGAACCATCTATATTTTTTACGATTACATCTTTAAATTTTAAGGCTAAGGAGGATAAAGAAACGATCAACCAAAAAGGTATGGCAGGCAGCCATAATTTAAAGTTACTCTTTTTATCAACAACTCTAATTTTTATTTTTGGTGCCATTTATTCACCTCCATAATTAATATTATATTTGAAATATTATATTTTATTTGTTAATACTATAATAATATTAAAAATAAAAAATGTCAATAAAAACATTAATAATATTAATTTATAAATTAATATTATTAATGTTAATGCTTAAATATTAATATTATTATAGTAATAATATGTAAATTCTTAAATTGTTATATAATTTAGGTATGATATAATAAGTTTATAATATGGCTTTGGGAGGAGTAATATGGAGAGCGATAAAAGGGATAGTAGTCCTAAAGGACTTAAAATATTTATTATTATATTTCTTGGTTTAAGTATATTTTTATTAAATGAGAAAAATCAAGAAAGATTAATTACATTTTTCAATTCCATAGGAGTGAAGGAGAAGACTTTAGAATTAGTAGATTCCTTTAAAGATAAGGAGTCTTTAGTTAGTGTAAATCTATATGATAATAATATAATTAGATGGAATGGGAATAAACTAAGTTTTCTAAAAAGTGATGGAAGTATTATTTTAGAAAAAGAATTTAATTTTACAGATCCTTTTATATATTATGGACAAAAGAATATTTATGTGACAGATAGGTCAACGGGAGATATTTATTATTTAGATAAAAATGGACAAACCATATATAGGAATCAAATAAATAAAGAAATATTTAATTTAAAGGAAAGCAATGGATATATTATATATCATATAAAAGAGGCTGGGGAGGAAAGCATAACAATATTAGATAAAGATAATGCCATAATTGGTAGTACTTCATATGAAGATAAGAATATACTTACATATGAGGTAAATAAAAATGGCAAAAAAAGAGTATTGTCATCCTTAGACTTTAAAGGAAATGTTTTGAAGTCTCAAATAGAAGTATATGGAGAAAATAACGAGAAGTTAAGTTCTTTAGATATAGAAGGAGAAATAGCAGTATACCTCCAGTTTATATCAAAAGATAAAATAATTGTCTTAACTGATTATAATATTTATTGTATTAAAGAAGATGAAGTATTATGGAAAAAACAATTTGATTTAATAAAAGATATTTATATAGGAGAAGATATATATATATTATATAGTAACTATTTAGAAGTTATAGATTTTGATGGGAATACTAAAAATAAAATAGGGTTTACTGAGGATTACGGAAAAATAATGGATTTTAATGGAAAGATATTAGTTTATGGGGAAAAAGGTATGTCCATAATAGAAGGAAATAAGGAAATATTAAAATACACTGATGAAATAAAAGAAGTGGAGATTAGTAAAAATAATATACTGATTTGGAATAATGATGAGATTAAAATCTATAGATTTTCTAATAAATAGAATTTATTTTATTAAACTAATCTATAGAAAATAAAAAAGTATAATATTTATAAATAACTTTATTGACATCCCTTAAAATTAGTATAATATAATTATTGAATATACAGGAGGCGTAAATAAATGAGAATAGAAGTAGATGCAAGAGGCGAACTTTGCCCTAGACCAGTTATAATGACTAAAAAAGAATTAGATAATTTAAAAAAGGGAGTAATTACTACAATAGTAGATAATGAAGTAGCTAGAGATAATGTATCAAAATTAGCTCAATCCTGTGGGTGTAGCTTTATAATAGATAGTAAGGACAATGATTATTATATTCATATTACTAAGGATGGGGCAGTAGAAGATACTATAGTAAAAGATACTATTAATGTTTCTATTCCAAGTAAGACTAAGGATTTAACCATATCCATAGCTTCAGATAAAATGGGTGTTGGTGGAGAAGAATTAGGTAAGATTTTAATGAAAAGCTTTATATATACCATAAGAGAAACTACTCCATTTCCAACTACAATGGTGTTTTTAAATTCCGGTGTCAATTTAACCTGTGAAGATTCACCTGTGCTGGAAGACCTAAAGGAGTTAGCAAAATCAGGTGTTGAAATTATTTCCTGTGGAACTTGTTTAGATTATTATAATCTAAAGGATAAAATTCAAGTTGGAGAAATAGGAAATATGTATGCTATATATGAGAAAATGAGAAACGCAAACAATACTTTAAATATCGGGTAGGAGATAAATATGATAAAAGAAACTTATGGAGTAACTACTTATAAATCTACACATCATACTATTCAGGCGGAAGGAGTATTTAAAGAGAAAGAAATAAGCTTTAGAACTATACCTACTCCAAGAGAAATTACTGTTAGCTGTGGATTAGCCATTATTTTTGCATTGGACGATTTGCCAAAGGTAAAGGATATGGTAAATAATGAGGAAATAAATGTAGATAGTATATATAAATATACAAAAAGTGGATCAGGTAATAAAGCTGAGAAGATAGATTAATTCTGGAGTTGATTCTATGAAAGATATTATAGAAAAATTTGATTATCTAAGAAATAATATAGAAAGATATATAAAGAAAGATACTGGAGATTTTAATATTCTAGGAAAACTCATAAAGATATTTATTATAATCTTAGTAATAAGATCAATAGTTTCTTTAATAAATAAACTTATAGACAAGACTCTAAAGAATAAAAGAGGTACAAACTTTTTTGTTGACAGTAAAAGAGCTAATACCATTGCTGAGGTCTTGAAAAAACTATTTAAATATATTTTATTTTTTATAGGCGCGGTAATAGTTCTAGATATGTTCAATATCAATACTACCTCTATACTTGCTACTGCGGGAATTGGTGGATTGGCCATAGGTTTTGGTGCTCAATCTTTAGTTAAGGATGTTATTACTGGATTTTTCATATTATTCGAAGACCAGTATGCAGTTGGAGATTATATAAGTGTGGAATCCATGGAAGGTACTGTTGAAGAGCTGGGGTTTAGAGTTACAAAGATTAGAGATTTTTCGGGTGACTTATATATAATTCCCAATGGTATGATTCAAATTGTAACTAATAAAACTAGAGGTGCCATGAGAGCATTAGTAGAGGTATTTGTATCCTATGAAGAAGACATAGATAAGATTACTAAAATATTAGAAGGTATTTGTCTAGATATTAAAAAGAATAATGATTCTGTATTAGATGGACCTACTATACTAGGAATTACAGACTTAGGAGAATCAAATATATCGCTTACCATAATAGCTAAAACTAAGCCTATGGAACAATGGGCAGTTGAAAGACAAATAAGAAAAAAGGTTAAGGAAGCTTTTGCTAAAGAGAATATAAAGAGACCTTATCCCAAAACAGTAATATTTGGAGGAAAAGAAAATGATATTGAAATATGATACTGGAGATATTATAACTTTAAAAAAGGGTCATCCTTGTGGAGAAAATAAGTGGGAAATCATGCGTACTGGTGCAGATATAAAACTTAGATGTTTAGGTTGTGATAGACAGATTTGGATACCAAGGATAGACTTTAATAAAAGAATTAGAAAGATTTTAGTGGAAGATAAGTGGATTAGTATAATTCATTATAAAGGTAAAGAAAATAATGAAGAGGGAATTGATGGAAAATTCCCAATAGATGAACTTTAATTTTTAGATGCTAAATTGTATTATAATATTAGACAATTGCATAATTTAATAGTAAACTATAGACAAGGATATAACAAACAGAATCCAAATTCAGTGGAGGTGTGCGTCTAATGTCATTAAACTATGCAAAGCGTATGGACAATATTAGAGCTTCAGAAATTAGAGAGTTGTTAAAATTAACTCAGCAACCAGGTATAATCTCATTTGCTGGTGGATTACCAGCTCCAGAATCATTTCCAATAGAAGAATTTATTAAAATTGGAAGAGAAGTTCTAGAAAAAACAGGAACTCAAGCACTACAATATGGTCCAACTGAGGGTTATGGGCCACTTAGGGAAGCCATAGCTAAGAGAATGGAAAAAGTGAAAGTAGATGTAAAAGCTGAAAACATATTAATAACCAGCGGTTCACAACAGGGATTAGATTTTGCTGCTAAAGTATTTATAAATCCTGGAGATATTATAGTATGTGAAAGCCCTACTTATTTAGGAGCTATCAATGCATTTAAGGCTTATGAACCAGAATTCATAGAAGTATCTACTGATAAAGATGGTATGAATATGGAAGAATTAGAAGAAGTATTAAAAAACAATGATAAAGTTAAATTTATCTATGTTATTCCAGATTTCCAAAATCCATCAGGCAAGACTTGGTCAGTAGAGAGAAGAATGAAGTTAATAGACCTAGCTAATGAATATAATGTAGCCATAATAGAAGATAATCCTTATGGAGAATTAAGATTTGAAGGAGAAATACTACCAGCTGTAAAACATTTTGATACAGAAGGAAGAGTAGCTTTCTTAGGTACATTTTCTAAAATACTTTGCCCTGGATTAAGACTTGGTTGGGTAGCAGCTGATACTGAATTCTTAAATAAGTTTATACTTGTAAAACAGGGAGCAGACCTTCAATCAAGTACTGTATCACAGATGGAGACAGCAAAGTTCCTAGAGGATTATAATATAGATGAGCATATTAAGAAAATAATTGATTTATATAGAGTTAGAAGAGACTTAATGATGAAAACCATAGAAGAAGAATTCCCACAAGGAGTTACTTATACGTATCCAGAGGGAGGACTATTTACTTGGGTAGTATTACCTGAATATATGAATGCTAGAGAATTAGCATTGAAAGCATTGGAAGAAAACGTTGCTTATGTACCAGGTGGTTCTTTCTTCCCTAATGGTGGAAATGAAAATACTTTTAGATTAAATTATTCTAATATGGATGAAGAAAAAATAGTAGAAGGTATAAAAAGACTTGGAAAAGTAATAAGAGAAGCAGTTAAATAATAAATAAAACCCTTAAATTATCTAGATAATTTAAGGGTTTTATTTATTATCAATATTAGGTAATCTAACTACTATGATGGTTCCTTCATCTTCTACACTGGAAATAGATAATTGTCCACCATGGTATTCAACAGTATGTTTAACTATAGATAGACCTAGACCAGTACCATTAATCTTTTTAGAGCGGGATTTATCTACTCTGTAAAATCTTTCAAATATTCTATCCTGATATTTTAATGGTATTCCAATACCTGTATCACTTACTTTAACTATGCCCCATTTACTATCAGAATAAATCTCAATATCTACCTTACCGTTTATTTTATTATATTTAATAGCATTATCTACTAAATTAAATATGAGATCTTCAATCATCCTTTGATTTCCCTTGATTTTAGTATGTTGCCCTTCTAGATTTAAATATATATTTTTTTCTTTTGCACTATTTAATAGGTTTGAATATACAAATTCTCCAATTGAGAATAAGTCTATTTCAGTTAAATCTCTTTTAATAGATAAATCATCTAGTTGGGATAATTTGATTATAGAATCTATTAAACCTAAAAGTCTATTTCCTTCCTTATAAATAATAGAGGCAGATCTTTTAATGTCATCATCTTTAGCCATTCCAGTTTCTATCATTTCAGCAAATCCAATAATAGACGTTAGTGGAGTCTTGAGTTCATGGGATACATTTGCAGTAAATTCTCGTCTAAATTTTTCCGATTTCTTTAGTTGGTCGATAGAGTATTCAATTTCCTTTTTCTGTATGTCTATGGTTCTAATAAAAGGTTGAAGTTCCTCATAGGTTTTAGTATCTATTATTTCTTCTCCTGATAATATGCTTTCAATGCTTCTAGATGCTATTTTCATGGGTTCTATTAATTTAGATGTTAAGAGGGAAGCAACTATATATAGGGAAATTAGGATTAAGACCAATACTCCTGCCATGGCAGGCAATATTCCTATAAAGGCGTGTTTAATATTTTGAACAGGTTTAGATATTCTGACTACCTTATTATCTATGTTTAAATCATAGTAGGAGTTTGAATCCTTCGCCTCAGGTACAGAATCATAATCATAAGTATCTATTTTAACTATATCGGTAATATCCTCTGGATTATAGAAGTCATAGAACAAAAATACTAGTACTATGGAGGTTATAATTGCTGTTATAGTTGCTATGGCCGCAAGATTATAATAGATTTTTCTTTCCAAGATTATCCTCCTATCTTATATCCAACATTTCTTATGGTTTGAATAATTTTACCAGCATCGCCTAGTTTTAATCTTAGGGTTCTTACATGAACATCTACAGTTCTACTTTCTCCTTCAAAATCAGTTTCCCATACTTCATTCATTATCTTATCACGGGATAAAACCATATTTTTATTTCTAAGAAGATATAGAAGAAGTTCAAATTCCTTAAAGGTTAAATTGATCTCTTTATTGTCTACAGTTACAGTACGTTTGCTTTCATCTATAGTAAGATTACCTATAGATAAAATACTATCTTTATTATCTGTTTTAAGGCTTCTACGAAGAACAGCATTGACTCTAGATATTAGTTCCATTACACCAAAGGGTTTTGAAATATAATCATCTGCTCCCATATCAAGTCCCTTTACCTTATCATATTCATTAGTTTTTGCAGTAAGAATTATTACTGGTATATCTTTAGTATTATGATTTTTCCTTATATTATCTAATATCTTATATCCATCATCTCCAGGTAACATTATATCTAATAAAATTAAATCAGGTATTGTATGTTGGAGTTCAGTATATAGATCATCACCATTTTCGAAACCTTTAGTTTCAAAGCCATTGTTTTTTAACGCATATAAGACTAATTGTCTGATGCTTTCATCGTCTTCAACACAGTAAACCATCTTCATAAAACCACCCCAATATTAATTGTAGTATAGTGTTAATTATGATTTATAATATTTAAATTCACTATATTATATAGAGTATTTTTTATCGCCATAAAATATACATATTGAATTTTTATCCTATGACACATAATCCAATCCCCATACTAGCTTTTTTTAATAAGTAATAACCCCCTAATATATCTATTTTTAAATTTGGATTATTCTCAATAACATATTTTAATCATATCATAGAGATTAAAATATTAATAGTATTCTTGAGGCTCTATTTAGTATTAAGGGGTTAATCCATTACTTGATTAGGTTCTCTTGACAAAAAGAAAAGTAGTTGCCTTTTTAATTGTTATTTAAAATCATCTTGAAAAAGACTCTCATATTTCAATCAATAATTCCTTACATAATGCTCTCCCGTAATAGAATAATAAACCCATTCAGAAATATTTTCTGCATGGTCACCAATTCTCTCCAGATATTTAGCTATCATAAGTAGGTCTACGGCCTGTTCTCCATTTTCCACACTTTCTCTAATAAGTTCAATTAATTCGTTTTTTACTACATGAAATAGTGCATCTACTTCATCGTCATAGTCTATAACAGTCTTTACAAGCTCTAAATCTTTCTTTACAAAGGCATTTATACTATCACGTACCATTTTAATTGTAGCTGCTGCCATTTGTGGAATATGGGTGATTTTCTTTATATATTTTTGTCCCACAAGTCTAATGGTTATTTCAGAAATATCAGCAGCCTGATCCCCTATTCTTTCCATATCTGTAATTATCTTTAGTGCTGAAGAGATCATTCTTAGATCACTAGCTACAGGTTGTTGTTGTAATAAGAGTTTTAAGCATCTGCTTTCTATGCTTTTTTCTATTTCATCTACTTCCCTATCATTTTCTACAATTCTTCTTGCCAAATCTGCATCTTGCTCTATGAGAGCAGTGACAGCAGTTTCTATGGAGCTTTCAACAATATTTCCCATATCGATAAGCTCTTCATTTAATAACTGTAATTCTTTATCAAATTTACTTCTCATTTATATCAGCTCCTTTTAACCAAATCTTCCAGTAATATAATCTTCAGTACGTTTATCTTTTGGATTAGAGAATATAATATCTGTATCATCAAATTCAACTAATTCTCCTGATAAGAAGAATGCAGTTTTATCGGAGATACGAGTTGCCTGCTGCATATTATGAGTCACCATAACTATAGTATAAATATCCTTCAAGTCCTCAACTAATTCTTCGATTTTGATGGTGGATATTGGATCAAGAGCACTTGTAGGTTCATCCAATAAGAGTACCTCTGGTTCAACAGCTAAAGCCCTTGCTATACATATCCTTTGCTGTTGTCCACCGGAAAGTTCTAGGGCGTTTTTCTTTAGCCTGTCCTTTACTTCATTGAATATGGCAGCATTCTTAAGGCTTTTTTCTACTATTTCATCTAATTCACTTTTTGATTTTATTCCATGAGTACGAGGACCAAAGGCGATATTATCATATATACTCATTGGAAAAGGATTTGGTTTTTGAAAAACCATACCTATACGTTTTCTTAAATTATTTATATTTATATTTCCGTCATCATAAATATTCTCTTTATCTACTAAAACTTTACCTTCTATTTTACAATCAGAAACTAAATCATTCATTCTATTAAGGGCTTTAAGAAATGTAGATTTACCACAACCAGAAGGACCTATAAAAGCAGTAATACGATTTTTGGGAATATTTATATTTATATTTTTAAGGGCTTGAAAATCCCCATAATATAGATTTAAATTTTCAACTACGATTTTATCCATTTAACTCACCTTTCCTTAATTTTTTAGCTATTAAAGATGATAATCCATTAATTCCTATGACTACTAATAAAAGTACTACAGCTGTACCATAGGCTTCATTAGTATACAAACCTTCGCTAGAAAGAGAATACATATGAATTGCCAAAGTCCTGCTTGATGAAAATAAATTTTTAGGTATTTGAGGTACTGTGCCAGCAGTATATACAAGGGCAGCAGTTTCTCCCACAATTCTACCTATGGCAAGGATAATTCCAGAAAATATTCCAGGTATTGCTGTAGGTAAGACTATTTTAAATATAGTTCTAAGTTTTCCTGCACCTAAAGCAAAACTTGCTTCACGAAGATTATTAGGAACAGCTAAAAGGGCTTCCTCTGTTGCCCTAATTATAAGAGGAAGGATCATAATAGATAAAGTCAGAGCACCAGATAAAATAGAAAATCCCATACCTAAGCTTGTTACAAAGAATAATAGTCCAAATAAACCATAAACAATAGAAGGTATGCCAGAGAGAGTTTCTGTAGTTAGCCTTATTGTTTCAACCAATTTATTTCCCTTCCTTGCATATTCAATAAGAAATATTCCAGTAAATATTCCAATTGGACAGGAAATCAATAAGGATAAAAATGTCATTATTAAAGTAGTAATTATAGCTGGAAATAAGGAAACATTTTCTGTTGTATACTCTAAAGCAAATAGAGAAGGTTTTATATGTGGAATTCCTTTCATTAAAATATATCCAATTATAATAAATAAAATAGAGAAGGTTAAAAATGCTGAAAGCATTACAAGAGTTTTAATCAGCTTACTTAATTTAGTCAATTAAAACACCTTCCTTTTTAATATGGAGAATAATCCATTTATTATCAAAATAAATACAAATAATACTACACCTGTTGCAATTAAAGCTTCTCTATGAAGGTCTGCAGCATATCCCATTTCTATTACAATATTAGCAGTAAGAGTACGTACACCTTTTAATATTCCATTAGGCATACGAGCCTGATTTCCTGCTACCATGATTACTGCCATGGTTTCACCTATGGCTCTGCCAATTCCAAGAACTATAGACGAAAGTATACCAGATTTTGCTGCAGGTAACATGGCGAAAACTATTGAATATTCATGAGTAGCACCTAGAGCCACAGCTCCTTCATAATAAGAATTAGGTACTGCTCTAATGGCAGATTCTGAAAGACCTATTATAGTTGGCAAAATCATAATGCCAAGTAGTATGGAGGCTGTTAATATACTAGAGCCTGTGCCGCCAAATATATTCCTTATTAGAGGTACAAGTACAACAAGTCCAAAGAAACCATATATAATTGAAGGAATTCCAGCCATTAAATTGACTGCTGGTTTTAGATATTTATATAATCTAGGTGAGCAAAACTTAGCCAGATATATGGCAGTTAAGACTCCAATTGGAACTCCGATTATTATGGCACCAAAGGTTACATAAATACTTCCAACAATCATAGGAAATATTCCAAAGGATGGTGGTATATTAGAAGGAGACCAATCTAATCCAAATAAAAAATTGAATACACCAATTTTTTTAATCCCTGGTATACCATTGGCAAACATAAAATAACATATTAAAATTACAGATATTATAGAAACACAAGCGGAGATAAAAAATATTATCTCCATAAATTTGTCTAAAAATTTTCTTTTCATTTAATCACCCTTTATTTAATGTCACTCCAGTTAGTAAATTCTCCTATAAATACTTTTTTTACATTTTCTAAAGATATATCAGTTAAAGTATTGTTAGGATTGATAATTACTGCAATTCCATCTAAAGCTATTTCCATACTTTGAAGTCCTGTTATTTCACTATCTTTTAATGCTCTTGAAGCCATACCTATATCACAAGTACCATCTGTTGCAGCTTTTATACCTGCTGATGAGTCAGATTGTTGTATTTCAATTTCAGCATTTGGGTTGATTTCAAGATAAGCTTCTCTAAGTTTTTCCATAACTGGTGTAACAGATGAAGAACCAGCAACAACTATTTTTCCAGCTGGTTTATTTCCGCTATATACTTCTGGATTATCATCTATAGCTATATAAGATTTTGAAACTATTTCTTGACCTTCCTTACTCATTATAAAGTCTATAAAATCTTGTGTAATTTCAGAAACTTCATGTTTTGTTGCGATATTGAAAGGTCTTGCTATCTTATAATTGCCATTTTTGATATTTTCAGTTGTAGGCTCTATTCCATCTATACTTAATGCTTTTATTGTATCTTGAAGAGAACCTGTAGATATATATCCTATGGCATACTCGTCTCCAGCAACTGTTGTAAGTACAGTATCTGTTTTCATTTGAGTAATAGCTTCTTTTGTAGTTCTATCTACTTTATTACCACTACTATCTTTTTCTTCTATTCCTGTTAATTCAACAAAAGCACCTCTTGTACCTGAACCTTCTTCCCTAGTAACTACGACGATTTCTTTTGATAAATCAAATTCTTTTTTACTACCTTCACCTGTTTCAATATTTTCTCCATTTTGATTATTTGGTTTACATCCTACAAGAAGTGATACTGCTAAAATAAATGATAATGTTAAAACAATTATTCTTTTCACTTTATTTCCTCCCTTTTTACTATTTGCCTTTAGTATATAGGAGGAATGTTAAATCTATTGTTATGATAATGTAAAGTTTATGTAAAATTAATTAGCTGATATTATTATAAATAGTAAATGTTTAATTGGAAGTAAAAAACGTCGAATTGTGATATAAAATAGTGGATTAAATTTATTTATTTAAATTTATGTATATGGTAAGCTTATGTAAATGTAAAGGGGAGATGCTTGTTATGTCTAAGAGAAATTTTGTCTTTTTAATTTTATCTGCTATCATAATTTTGACTATATTTTCTTTATATAGGAAAAATTCTATTAAAGATGATAATATGACTAAAGGAAATACGAATGTTGTAAATACATTGGAAGAGAAGTCAAACATAAAAAAATGGTCAGAACTAAATAATTTAGAAGATATAGGCGAGAATATGATAATAAATAATTCAATTGGTAGGTTCTTCCTAACTAGAGGGTCTACCCCTGAGATAAATGGGTTTTCTTTTAAATTTAGTAAATTTACAGGTGTTCACCATTATGTTTCAATAAATACAGAAAATGAATGTGATGTAGTAATATCCTATAAAAATTCTGCTCCAGAAGATGACTTCAAAGTATTTATAATTTTATCCAATGGTGAATTAGTTGAACTTATGAAAGAATCTGTTACAGAAAAAGCAACCTATTCTTTATCGAAAGGAGAGAATATAATAGCTTTAATAGGATATAAGGCAACAGGCGCATTTGAAATATATATTGAGCCTCAAGAAGGAGTAGAACTACTACAAATTGATTGATCATATGATTAAATATTATGGTATTTTATAAATTAAAAGAAATGTAAAATCTGGACATAATTATTATATAAAAGGTATTTAAATTTTCTTGCATACTCTCATCATAAGTGGTATAATACTTTGGTAATCCTTGCTCTATAACTAAATATAGAGCCGATAGTCCATAGGGAGGTGAAATGTATGAGAAAATATGAAGCGGTGTTTATCTTTTTACCAAATGAAGAGGAAAAAAGAGTTCAAGTTCTTGAAAGATTCAAAGGTATAATTGAAGCTGACGGAGCTATAACAAACATTGATGAGTGGGGAACTAGAAAACTTGCATATCTAATTGATGATATAGCTGAAGGATATTATGTACTTATAAACTTTGAAGGTACACCAGAAGTTATTAAAGAGTTAGATAGGGTTGCTAGAATTTCTGACAGCATTATGAGACACATGATCACTAGAGAAGATGAATAATCTAAGGGAAGGTGAAAATATTGAATAATGTTGTATTGATTGGAAGGCTAACAAGAGATCCAGAACTAAGATATATACCTGGAAGCGGTGCTGCTGTTGCAAGATTTGGAATGGCAGTAGATAAGGGACTTTCAAGGGAAAAGAAACAAGAAATGGAATCTAGAAATCAACCAACGGCTGATTTTATAAACATAGTAGTATGGGGAAAACCTGCTGAAAATTGTGCTAACTACTTAGCAAAAGGTAGATTAGTAGCTATTCAAGGTAGAATCCAAACTGGCTCTTATGAAAAAGAGGGTCAAAGAGTATATACTACAGAGGTTGTAGCTAATAATGTTGAATTTCTAGAGTGGGGAGATAAGAATCAAACCCCAGGTTTCAATGATTCTTCTTCAGATTTTGGTGGTATAGAGGGCTTCCATCCTACTGATAATGACGATATTCCATTCTAGAAGGAGGTAAAGAGATGCAAAGAAGATTTAAACCAAGAAAAAGAGTTTGTAGCTTTTGTGCAGATAAATCTAGTAATATAGATTATAAAGATATAAATAAACTTAAAAAATATATAACGGAAAGAGGCAAAATTCTTCCTAGAAGAATTTCAGGCAACTGCTCAAAACATCAAAGAGAACTTACAACAGCTATAAAAAGAGCAAGACAAGTAGCATTATTACCATATAGTGCAGAATAAGAGAGGATAATCCTCTCTTTTTTATTTGACTTATGTCCTGATAATTTGTATTATTTTAATAAGGCTAAAATATAAATTAAAGGATGGGAATAGATGAAGAACAAAGACGTAGATATTATAAAGAATATGAAGACTGTAGAGTGGTTAAAGGCTCAGTTGCTTAGTACAGTTGCTAACCTTTATACTACTCTGGCAAATGGAGAAGAAAATACTAAGGAAAACCTTGAAGATAATATTTCCAATCTTATATTAGAATCTTTGCTTTTAGGTAAAAGATTAGGGTTATCCTATGAAAGTATAAAATCAACTTTAAGAGATAATATTCAATTAAATCTAATAGAAGAACATAAAATAGAAAAATGGTATGGAGATTTAAGTATATTGTTGGAATTTATAGACAACCATAAAGATTAGAGGTGAAATTTTTGAATAATAATGATAAAATAAAGAAAAGCATAACAGAAAGTATAGTAATAATATCTATTATGGCCTTGTACATAGTTTACGGAATTCATTTCTTACCTTTATTGATGTTGTTTATCCCATTACCTTTCATAGTTCTAGGCATAAGAAATAATATATATGTCAATGCCATTAGTATGGTAATATCCTTTATAATAGTAGGAGCGCTTCTTGGGTTTGCATCCAATGCATTACTTATCCTAATTTTTCTACCTTTAAGTCTTGTGATAAACTATTGTATAATAAAAAGAAAAACTACTATGGAAATCATATCGATCTCCACCTTAATATTTTTTCTTTCTATTGTAATATTAATGTTTCTTGGAGTGAAAATATCTGACTTAGACTTAACTAAACAGTTAGAAAATGACTTTACTCAAATATTAACTATACAGATAGATATGTTTAAAGACATGGGAATGACAAATTATGAGATACTCCAGACTAAAGATTTATTGGAAAGTGCATATAGAAGTCTTATAGTTCTCATTCCATCTATGATAGGAATACTCTCTTTAGTTACAAGTTCTATTAATGTATTTTTATCATCATTAATTTTGAGGAAAATGGGATATGGTGCAGTGAAAACCATAGGATTTTCTAAGTTTAAATTACCTAAAAATATTATTCCAGGAGTTGGAGTAATGTTTGTGGCAGCTTTTATAATAAAGCAACTGGGGATAGAGTACCACGATGCCCTGTTATTTAATATTACATTTTTAGTTAGCTTTGTATTTTTAGTTCAAGGATTAGCTGTTGTAGATTTTCTTTTAAAGAAATCTAAAGTTCGCTTAGTATTTAGGATTTTAATCTTGGGTATGATGACCTTATTCATACCTATGAGCAGTATTATATTATTTATAGGTATATTAGATACAATATTTGACACAAGAAAATTAAGAAGATCGAAATCCTAATAGGGGGATTAATATGGATAAAAAAAATATATTTAAATGGCTAGAAGACAATGTAAATCTTATAATCATTGGAGTTTTACTTGTGATAATATCGATTTACCAACCAATATTGGCGGTAATAGGTGTAATTCTGTTGGGATATTTAATTTTTCATAGTATAAAAAATACCCATAAACAGGAGGAAGCTTTTAAGAGACACGTGGAAGGCCTTGCAGATGAATTTGAGTCTGCAACAAAGCACGCTATATTTAATATGCCATTTCCCTTGGTTATGTTAGATGACAATAGGGCAATATCATGGTATAATACTCCATTTTTAAAAATGATAGACGATGAAGATATATTAAATAAAAAGATATTAGAGTTAATTCCAGGAATTAGTCTAGAGGGTATATTTAAGGAAAATGATTTAAAACCCTTAGATGTAAAATATGAAGATAGAATCTATAAGGTATATCCTAATATAGTAGATACAAGAAAAACTAATAGTACTAACAATATGATAGTAATGCTTTATTTCGTTGATAATACTAATTTTGTAGGTTTGGAAGATAGATATAATAGAGAAAGGCTAGTAGTAGCATTGGCCTATGTGGATAATTATGATGACGTAAAAAATAGTACTCCAGAAGTAAATAGACCCTTAGTAATGGCAGAAATAGATAAAAATATTAACTCATATTTTGCTAAGTATAACGGTGTAGTTAGAAAATATGAAAACGATAAATACTTTATAATAATGGAAAATCATGCTTTTAAAAGCATAGAAGCAAAAAAGTTTGATATATTAGATCAATTAAGGGAATTGAATTTAGGAAATGCAATTCCTATTACATTAAGTATGGGAGTTGGTGCAGGTGGGAATACTCCATTTGACTCCTATGAAAAGGCAAGAGCGGCCATAGATGTTGGCCTTGGGAGAGGTGGAGACCAAGCTGTTGTTCAAGTTGGCAGTCAATTAAGCTTCTATGGTGGTAAGACAAAGGCCATAGAAAAGAGAAATAAAGTAAAATCAAGGGTCATAGGATATGCCTTAAGACAGCTTATAGACCAAGCTGATAAAGTATTTGTAATGGGACATAAAAATCCGGATATGGACTCCTTTGGTGCAGGAATAGGAATATTACGCTGTGTAAGTGATAGAGATAAAGAAGGATATTTAGTTTTAAGTGGAGAAAATCCATCTATTAAAAATGTTTATGAAAAAATGGAGAAAGAACAGCCAGAACTTTTGGAGAGGATTATAACTCCAGAAGTGGCCTTAGAACTAATAAATAATAATTGCTTAATGGTGGTGGTAGATAACCATAAACCTAGCTTTACAGAAGCACCAGATCTTTTAGATCATACAGATAAGGTAGTAGTCATAGATCACCATAGGAGAGGTGTAGAATTTATAAAAGATCCTGTCCTTACTTACTTGGAACCCTATGCATCTTCTACCTGCGAGTTAGTTACAGAAGTATTGTCTTATATGAGCAATAAAATCAATTTAACTAAGTTTGAGGCAGAGGCATTAATGGCTGGTATAACTGTAGATACAAAGAATTTTAGCTTTCAAACAGGAGTTAGAACTTTTGAAGCAGCTTCTACATTAAAAAGAGCAGGGGCAGATACTACAGTGGTAAGACAATTATTTAGAGATGATTATAATACATTTATATATAAAGCAGAAGTAATAAAGTCTTCTAGGATTATATTTGAGAAAATAGCCATAGGTAGACTTGAAACACAGATGGATGATTCACTTTTAATAGCTGCACAGGCTGCAAATGAGCTTTTAAATATAAATGGTGTAGAGGCTTCCTTTGTAATGACCTATGTAAATAATAAACTTCATATTAGCGGAAGGTCACTGGGAAATATATCTGTACAATTAATCCTAGAGGAATTAGGTGGAGGTGGACACTTAACTAGTGCCGGTACTCAATTAGATAATATTAGTATGGATGAAGGAGAATCCATACTTACTGAAACAATAGATAAATTTTTAAGGGAAGGTGAAGAAGAATGAAGGTAATATTAATGAAAGATATAAAGGGTTTAGGTAAAGCTGGGGATTTGGTAAACGCAAAGGATGGTTATGCTAGAAACTTTTTATTGCCAAAAGGCGATGCAATAGAGGCAACTCCAACTAATCTGAAAAAATGGGAAGAAGAAAAAGCTGAGCAAGCTCAGAAAAAAGCAGAAGAAAATAAAGCTGCATTAGAACTTAAAAAGAAGATAGAATCCATTACAGTAGTAATTAAAGGTAAATCAGGGGAAGGTGGAAAATTATTTGGTTCCATTACTTCAAAGGATATAGCTGATGGATTAAAAGCACAACATAAAATAGATATAGATAGAAGAAAAATAGAATTAAAGGATAATATTAAATCCCTTGGCAATACTCAAGTAGACGTAAGAGTATATGCTGAAATATTAGCAAAATTAAATGTTAGTGTAAAAGAATAGTAGGGTGATTAAATGGAAACAGCACTAATTGGACGAGTTCCACCTCATAGCCTAGAAGCAGAACAATCGGTATTAGGAGCTATGATTTTAAATAAAGAAGCTATAAATACGGCAATAGAAATCATTAGACCAGATGATTTCTACAAAGAAGCCAATAAGGAAATATTCGAATCCATATTAGTATTATTTAATAAAAATGAACCAGTAGATTTAATTACTTTATCAGAAGAATTAAAAAGGCGAGGAACATTAGAAAATATTGGTGGTGTTACTTATCTTGCGAATATTTCCAGTAGTATAGCAACGACTGCCAATGTGAAATATTATTGCAAAATAGTAGAAGAAAAATCTATTCTCAGAAGGCTAATTAATTCCTGCGATGATGTAATTGCTAAATCCTATGAGAATTCAGATGAAGTAAATACCATAATAGAAAAGGCTGAAAAGTCTATATTTGATATTACTCAAGGAAGACATAGAGAAGGATTTTCTCCTATTAGTGAAGTGTTATTAGATAGCTTTTCTCAGATAGAAGAAAGAGCAGCAAACCAAGGAACTTTAACTGGACTTACGACTGGATTTATAGACTTAGATAACAAATTATCTGGGCTTCAAAAATCAGACTTAGTCCTATTGGCGGCTAGACCTTCCATGGGAAAAACTGCCATATCTGTAAATATAGTAACTAATGCTGCCTTAAAAGCTAGTGCAAGTGTAGCAGTATTTTCCTTAGAGATGTCTAAGGAACAGCTAGTACAGAGAATGATTTCTGCCACAGCCCATGTGGATCTTCAAAAGATCATATCAGGAAGACTTGAAGAGGAGGAGTGGCTGCAGGTTATAAATTCTATGGGTCCTTTATCTCAGGCAAATGTTTTTATAGACGATACACCAGGGATTTCATTGATGGAAATGAAAGCTAAATGCAGAAGGTTGAAAATAGAAAAAGGGCTAGACCTTGTTATGATAGACTATTTGCAACTGATGCAATTAGAAGGTAAACAGGAAAGTAGACAACAGGAGATTTCAACAATTTCTAGAGGTCTAAAGGCATTGGCTAAGGAGATGGACTGCCCTGTAATAGCCTTATCACAGCTAAGCCGTGCCCCAGAACTAAGAACTGATCATAGACCTATATTATCTGACCTTAGGGAGTCTGGAGCCATAGAGCAGGATGCTGACGTAGTACTTTTCCTATACAGGGATGATTATTATAATGAGGACTCAGAAAAGAAAAATATAGGAGAAGTAATTATAGCAAAACATAGAAATGGACCAACTGGAAGTATTGAATTAGTATTTAAGAAAGAATTTACTAAGTTTGTTAATATGGTAAGAGAATAAGAATTGACAATGGACAATGAAATTAAAAATTAAATACTTTATTTATATAAGGATATTATGGAATTAAAGGATTTATATATATTTTAGAAATAATAGGATTACAATAAAAAAGTATCATTGTAATCCTTTATCTTATCTTTATTTGCCTTGTTCTAGAATTGTCAATTGATACAACGGGGTGATCTTTTGGAAGTTAAAGGGAAGAGAATTACAATAAGGGAATTAAAACTTGAAGATGTATTTAATATGAAAAATTGGGGCTTTCATGAAAATACTTTAATAGAAGATTATAATTTTCCACCAATGAACGATAAAGAAATAAAACTATGGTATAAAATGAAGACCGATAGGTTATTTAATAAATACTATGGTGTGTTAAATGAAAATAATCAACTAATAGGATATATGGGCATAAAAGATATAAAAGTAGTTAGAAGGGAATCTACTTTAGGAATAGTTCTTGATCCAAACAATGTGGATAAAGGATATGGAACAGAGATTTTAGATACATTTCTGGAATATTACTTTACTGAAATGAAAATGAGAAAGATGATACTGGAAGTAGCAGAATTTAATAAAAGGGCTTATAGAGTATACGAAAAAATAGGATTTCTTCCTACAGGTTATTATCTTGATGAATTCTTTGATTCAGAATTAGACTTAACAGACCCATACTATTTGGAAGCAAAATCTTCTTTTGTAATAACAGATAAAAAGATATATAATTATATCTACAAAATGGTTGTAGATAAGAAAAGATTTTTTAAACTAAGGAAAACGATGTAGGAGTTGATAAAATGAGTTTCACTCTTGAAACTACGGATATGGATTTAGGTGATACCCCTATAGAAAACATATTTATAAATGACTTTATGCCCATGGCCAATGGAACTTATGTAAAAGTTTATTTATTAGGATATAAATATGCCCATGATAAAGATGAGAAAATAGAGGTAACAAACCAAACCATAGCGAAACATTTAGAAATACCTTTGGAAGATGTATTGAGAGCTTGGGACTTTTGGGAGAGCAAGGGAATAATAATTAAGATACCAAATGAAGAAGAAAATAAGTATAACTATAAAGTGAAGTTTCTAAATCTAAAGCAACTATACATAAAAAATAATCTAAGTCTATTTAGTACAAAAGAAAATACTATACAGAAGCCAAAGAATATTACACCTAAGGAATTAATTGATGCAAATCAAATACCGGCCATAAACAAAATGTTTAACCAAATAGACTATATAATTAGAAGACAAACTGTAACTACTGAGAAACAAAAGATATTATCATGGATAGAAAATTATAATATGAATCCAGATGTAATAGAAAAGGCCTTTTTCTATGGAGTGGAGAGAAAGGGAGTTAAGAGCCTGAACTATATAGAAGGTATCATAAGAAATTGGTATGATAATGGACTTACAAATATGGAAGCCATAATAGATTATTTTAAAACTCAAGATGAAAGATATTATAGATACCAAAGAGTAATGAAGTCATTAGGACTAGATAAAAGACCTATTTCAGAGGGTGAAATGACTGTAATAGATAAATGGTTTGATAAATATAGGTTCTCCTTAGATATGGTTCTAAAGGGCTGCGAGTCTTCATCTAAGGTGGCAAACCCTAGTGTCAACTATATTGACGGAGTAATGACATCTTGGCATAATAAGGGAATACAGACCTTAGAAGATATAGAAGAAAAGGATAGACCTAAGGAGAAAAAGGAATACAAAATAGCAAGACCCGGACAAAATAAAAACACACCACTTAAAACAAGGTTTCATAATTTTGAACAGAGAACAGATAAATATACTTCTGAAGAACTTGAAAATATCGCAAGAAGAAAGAGGGAAGCATATAATCAAAAAGCAAAAGGAGAAGCTTAGAGATGTATAAAGATATATTAAAGGAATTATCAACTGAATATGAGAGAAAAAGAGATAGACAATTAAGTGAGCAGAGAATTAGGAAAGAAAATGTCTATAAAAAAATACCTGCCATTAAAAGAATTGATGAAGATATATTTAAGGCAGGACTTTCCATGTCTAAATACATAATAGGTAATCCCGATAAATATATGGAAGCAGCAGAAAAGGCTAAAGAGATAATAGAAAAATTAAAGATGGAAAAGGCATATTTATTAACAGAATCTAATATTTCAGCTGATTATATGGATATAAAATATGAGTGCGAAAACTGTAAAGATACAGGATATTTAGATAATAGCAGCCAATGTAACTGTTTAAGACAGGCCTTAGTCTCTAGAGCATATAAAATGTCAAATATAGAAAACTCTTTAGAAATAGAAAATTTTAAGACCTTTAATATTAATATATTTAAAGATGAACCCTTTGGAAATGAAATAATGACACCAAGGCAAAATATGCAGGATATTGTAAGTATTGCAGAAGGATTTATCAGCAATTTTAACGAAAACAATGGAGACAATTTGCTATTCTATGGAACTACAGGTTTAGGAAAAACTTTTCTTTGTAGCTGTATAGCCAAGTCTCTCTTAGATAAAAATAAAATAGTCATATATCAAACTGCATTTACAATACTTGAAATAATAGAAGGACATAGATTTAGAAGGGATACCAAGTCTAATGATTATGAATATAATTCATTATTTGATGCAGATTTATTAATAATCGATGATTTAGGCACTGAAGTAGCCAATACTTTTACAAATGCAGAAATCTTCAATATAGTAAATACAAGAATAATAGGAGGTAAAAAGACTATAATATCTACAAACCTAACTCCAAAGGAAATATCTGAGACTTATACAGATAGAGTATTTTCTAGAATATTAGATAAGTTTATTCCATTGAAATTTTATGGACCAGATTTAAGATGGGAATAGCTTTTAGTAAATAATAAATAGTAAATCTGGGGGTTAGATAATGGATGCAGGTGAAAGAAGACAGGAAATCATTAATATATTAAACAAATCAAAGGATCCAGTAAAAGGTACAGAATTAGCAGAAAAATTACAAGTAAGTAGACAAGTAATAGTTCAAGATATTGCAATACTACGGGCGAAAGGGGAAAATATATTTGCCACACCTCAAGGATATTTGATGCCTAGGATTTATGAAAAAGATAGGCTAATAAAAACTATAGTGTGTAATCACCAAAATAATTATGAGTTAGAAGATGAATTAAGAACTATAGTTAATTTAGGTGGAAAGATTATAGATGTAATAGTAGAACATCCTTTATATGGAGAAATAAAGTCTCAACTACAAATAGGGTCGAGACATGATTTAATGCTATTTATGGATAATTTAAAGACAACTAAAGCGGAGCCCTTATCCTCACTAACAGATGGTGTTCACTTACATACTATAGAAGTAAATAGCGAAGAAGTATTTCATAAGATAAGAGAAGCACTTTCAAAGAAAAAATACTTGATAAAAGAATAATGAGATGATATATTTATATATATAGCTGACAAGACAGCTGTAAATACAACTTAACTCGGGGGTGTCGGAAATAGCAAAATCACAGGGAAGTCTAAGAGATTATTTTGTTAAAATATTAAACGGCATGGCTTTAGGACTTTTTTCATCTTTGCTTATCGGACTTATAACTAAACAATTAGGAACTTTATTTAATATTAATGCTCTTGTTCTATTTGGGTCCATAGCACAAAAACTAATGGGACCAGCCATAGGAGCAGGAGTAGCGTATAGTGTAGGTGCTCCGCCATTAGGAATATTTGCTTCAGTAATTACTGGGGCCATAGGAGCAGGAAGTATTACTTTTGATGGAGCTACGGCAATTATAAATACAGGAGAACCTGTGGGGGCATTTGTGGCGGCTTTAGTAGGAGCAGAGTTTTCTAAATTAATTGGTGGCAGAACTAAGGTAGATATAGTATTAGTCCCTCTATCCACCATTGTATTAGGTGGACTTGTAGGAATTCATATTGGCCCATATATGACAGCAGTAATGAATTTCTTTGGAAATATAGTGAATACAGCAACAGAAATGCACCCAATTCCCATGGGAATAATAGTTTCAGTAGTCATGGGAATAGTTTTAACACTTCCAATAAGTTCAGCAGCATTGGCCATATCTTTGGGATTATCAGGATTGGCAGCAGGAGCTAGTACAGTAGGATGTGCAGCAAATATGATTGGATTTGCAGTGGCTTCCTATAAAGAAAACGGTTTCGGAGGTTTTATAGCTCAAGGATTGGGTACTTCAATGCTTCAAGTTCCAAATATAATAAGAAATCCTTTAATATGGATGCCTGCCATAGTATCATCGGCTATTTTAGGACCTATATCTACATATGTTTTGAAGATGGAAGGAAATAGCATAGGTGCAGGTATGGGTACCAGTGGGTTGGTAGGTCAATTTGCTACTATAGATGCAATGGGCGGAGATTCTAAGACTTTAATTTTAATTTTTGTAATGCATTTTTTATTGCCTGGACTAATATCCTATGTAGTATCACAATGGATGAGGAAAAAGGGATTAATAAAATTTGGAGATATGAAATTATAAACTTTTTGAATATATTGTTTTAAGAAACTCCCATGGGGTATAAAAAAAACAGGAGGACGAGCCTCCTAACTAAAGATAAAATAATTAAAGAACAAAAGATGAGAATATCCATTAGAAAATCTAAATTTAGATTTTCTAATGGATATTTGCATTTTAACAGAGGAATTTAGTAAAAATCGGTACTCTTGCTTGCTATACGGAAACCAGATAATTAAGGTTTAATTAAGGTTTCTGTTAATAAGATTTAAACTTACCCTGCTATACTCATAATGAAAATAAAAAAATGAGGTGAACAATATGTTTAAAAAAGGATTAACAGGATTTCAAATAAAACTCATTGCACTTTTTCTAATGGTTTTTGATCATGTGCATTACTTTTTTTCGTTTACTAATCAGGTGCCTCTATGGTTTACATGGATAGGGCGTGTAGTGGCTCCGATATTTGCCTTCATGACTGTGGAAGGCTTTGTCCATACACGCAATCGTGCCAAATATATGGCTAGACTCTACGTGGGATCATTGATAATGGTTCTTGGAAATCAATGGATTACAAGATGGTTTCCACGTAGTGATAATGCTGCTCTTATGGCAAATATTTTTGCGACTCTCTTTTTAATTACTGTTTACTTAACGATTATTGATTATTTAAAAAAAGGTATAAAAGAAAGACGCATCATGTCTGTAGTGCTGGGCATTTTGGGATTGGTATTGCCCGTTGCCCTTGGTATATTTATGATGATGAACCTTCATATTCCAGGGATGATTCATGCAGTTTTCCTATTACCAACCCCAATATTTGTTGAAGGCGGTCCAATATTTGTGGGATTGGGAATCTTGTTTTATTTAACACGTGATAAAAAAACACTTCAACTGATTTTATATGCGCTGGTATCCATTGCCCTAATACCGTGGCAGAATTTTTCATTACAGGGTCTACTTTATAATAATTTCCAATGGTTGATGATTGGTGCTCTACCTCTTCTAGCACTTTATAATGGACAAAGAGGGAAGGGCATGAAGTACTTGTTCTATGTATTCTATCCAGTTCATATCTATGCTTTATACATTTTATCTACTTTTTTCGTGTAGATTATTTAACACATGGCGCTGAAATTGGGTATACTATACCTATATTAAGAATAAGGGAGCGGTATTATGGATGTGCTATTCAATAAAAAGATACTTGTTGTAGATGATGAAGTTGAGTTGCTGGAGATAATCGAACATGCTTTGAAATTAGAAGGTTTTACTTATGTTAAAACTACAAATACAGGTGTTAAAGCTTTGGAAGACTTTCATAGCTGGCAACCAGATATTGTGATTTTAGATGTAATGTTGCCTGATATTCAAGGCCATAATCTATGTAAGACCATAAGAGAGACTTCACAGATTCCCATTATTTTTGTATCTGCAAAAACGGAAGAAGTGGATCGAATTGTGGGATTTGCAATAGGGGCAGATGATTATGTGACTAAACCATTTAGCCCAAAAGAACTTGCATATCGAGTAAAAGCACATTTGAAACGCTCAGAATCTATAGCTGATACACAGGATATTGAAACTATCCATTTTGGACCATTTAGGATGATTCCTTTAAAAGGCGAACTTTTTAAGGAAGATGAAGCACTTGTGCTACAGCCAAAAGCCTATAAGCTATTGGAATATTTTGCAAAACATCCTAATTTGATTTTAAGTAAGGAGCATTTATGTGATGCAGTCTGGGGAGAGGATTATATTGGATTTGACAACACAATTATGGTACACATTCGAAGAATAAGAGAGCAAATTGAAGTAGACCCATCAAATCCAGAATATTTAATAACAGTAAAAGGGCTTGGCTATAAGTTAGTAGTAAAGGATAAATAATATGAGATTACATTTAACTCTTAAATATTTAATGAGTATTATTATGGTTATCATTGTAGTAGTATTGGTCAACGGCCTTATAACTTTTGGCCTATTTCATTTTGGATCTAGGGAATCCTATTCCTATGGTATTGCTAATGAACGCTACATTAGTCCAGAAGATTATGTTAGACAGTTTTTTAAGCATATTAGCTTAGAGGAAGGACAGTTTTCCTTAGACAAAAATGCACAGCGTTCTTTAATCCAAAATAATGCTTGGATCCAGATACTCGGTACAGATTATAATGTGATTTTTCAATTCAATGGGCATGAAGAACTTCCACAGATATACACTCCAATGACCTTAGTGCATAATTATAAATACGCCAATCCAGATACGATGTTTGTAAGTGAGGTGTCTTTTGAGGAAGAGACCTATACCTATTTAATTGGTATGCCATATAGAGACCTTCAAAGGACGTTTTTTACCTTTAATAAAAATTATTTTGCCAGTATTATAGGTGGAATTATGCTGCTTATTTTTGCTGTGGACATAATTTTAGGGTTGCTCTTTGGCATGGGTTTTAGTAGGGGTCTAACAAGACCTGTAGGAGAAATGATCAAAGGTATAGAGAATCTGACTGGGGGACATTACAACCAAGTTCTGTCAACAAATGGATTATACGGCTCGGTTTTTTCTAATATCAATAAACTGTCGGGCCAATTACAAGCCAATGAAAAAGAACGTGTTGCCATAGATGTCATGCGAGAAAACTGGATCTCTAATATATCCCATGATATAAAAACGCCATTGGCGTCTATTCGTGGATATGGAGAATTGCTTCGTAGTGATGAAAGCATTTCAGTAGAGAATATGCATCGTTATGCAAAGATTATTGAGGATAAAGCACTTTATATCTCAAACCTAGTAGATGATTTAAATCTAAGTACGAGACTAGAGAGTGGATATTTGGTGTTAAATTTACAGAGGGTAAATATGGTGACTTTGTTAAGAGATATTGTTATTGATGTGCTTAACGGTGTAGATATGTCTAATGTTCATTTGGATTGGTATTGTGATGAAACACAGATTTTATGTCAGCTTGATCCTGTACTTTTTAGACGAGCCATAAATAACATCTTATATAATGCTATTACACATAATGACAGATCAGTGAATATTAATGTGAAATTAACTTATGAGGAAAATAAAATTCACATACAGGTGGCTGATGATGGTAAGGGAATCTCACCAGAGGATTTGCCATATATTTTCAATAGACATTATCGAGGCACAAATACTTCTAATACAGTTGAAGGAACGGGTTTAGGTATGGCTATAACTAAGCAGATTATAAAAGTCCACGGAGGCGAAATCAGTGTAGAAAGTAAGTTTGGAACGGGTACATGTTTTGAGGTTGTTCTTTTTAACTAAGCCATTATATCCATGTTGACTGTGTTTTGAGTATTTTAAAACTAAAAAATCAATTATGCAATCATCCATACTTCTATTTTCTCATAAATTTTAATAAAACCTTTATAAATACCTATATATGAGATATATTAAATAGTCTAATATAGATTTTTAAGATTGTCTGCTCTATAAAAACCGTTATGCTCCATTTAGACAAATATATAATAGAAATAAATTAAAAAAATTATGAATTTTTCATCAAGATATATCCGTTTAAATCTTATTTTTATTATAAATTAAACAAAAAGTAAAAAGTTATCCTTGACAATTCCAAATATTGTGTTATAATATCTATAATTAAAATTAAATACTAGGCAAAGAAGGGAAATAGTAAGTATATAGCTTTTTTAGAGAGTCAATGGTTGGTGAAAATTGGCAAAGTGAAATATTGAATCCGTCCTAGAGTCTATGAATTTCGAGTGAGCCTTCGGGCTAACTAGGGTGGCAACGCGGGTAACTCTCGTCCCTAATATTTAGGGATTGAGAGTTTTTTTTATGACCTAACCCGATTTGCGTTTTTTGCAAATCGATGGTAGGTCAAACGCACCTCCGCTGTCCGTTTTGTCTGCAACTCGCTATCGCTCATTGGACAAAAAGGCAATGAGAACCAAATCTATACGAGCGTAGCGAGTGAATAGATTTGAGTTGCGAAACTGTGGAAAATGCCTAACCCGATTTGTGTTTCGGGACTGTGGAAAATTTAAGGAGGTTATAATCATGTTAGATATTAGAAGAATTAGATCAAATCCAGAGGAAGTAATAAAAGCTTTAGGAAAGAGAAAAGGTGAATTTCCTATTGATAAGGTTTTAGAATTAGATGAAAACAGAAGAAATATCCTTGTAGAAGTAGAAGAAATGAAGGCGAAACAAAATGCAGGGTCAAAAGAAATACCTAAACTTAAAAAGGAAGGTAAAGACCCAGCACCTATTTTCGCTGAAATGAAAGAGTTATCAGAAAGAATAAGAGAATTAGATGTAAAAGTAAAGGAAATAGACGAAGAATTAAGACAGACTTTACTCCAAATACCAAATACACCTAATGAATCTGTAATAGAAGGTAAAGACGATACAGATAATGTAGAAATAAGAAAGTTTGGAGAACCAAGAAACTTTACTTTTGATGCAAAGGCTCACTGGGATATAGGTACAGATTTAAATATATTAGATTTTGAAAGTGCCACAAAGATTACAGGTGCTAGATTTACAGTTTTTAGAGGTTTAGGTGCAAGGCTTGAAAGAGCTATTACGCAGTTTATGCTAAATCTTCACACCACTGATCATGGATTTATTGAAATGGCTACTCCATTTATGGTAAATAGAGATAGTATGATAGGTACAGGTCAATTACCGAAATTTGAAGAAGATATGTTCCATTTGCCTAGTAAAGATTATTTCTTAGTGCCAACAGCAGAAGTTCCTCTTACAAATTTGCTGCGAGATGAAATCTTAAATGAAAAGGATTTACCAATATACTATACAGCGTATACTCCTTGCTTTAGACAAGAGGCAGGAGCAGCAGGAAGAGATACTAGAGGACTTATTAGAAATCACCAATTTGATAAGGTTGAACTAGTTAAATTTGCAAATCCAGAGAACTCCTACGAAGAGTTAGAGAAATTAACTTTAAGTGCAGAGGAAGTATTAAAAAAACTTAATATACCTTATAGAGTCGTTGCATTATGTAGTGGAGACTTAGGATTTTCAGCTGCAAAGACTTATGATATAGAAGTATGGATGCCTTCCTATGGCAGATATGTGGAGATTTCAAGCTGTAGTAACTTTGAAGATTTCCAAGCAAGACGTGCAAATATTAGATATAGAAAAGAAGAAACAGGCAAAGTAGAGTTTGTTCATACTCTAAATGGTTCAGGTCTAGCTGTAGGTAGAACTTTTGCAGCAATTCTTGAAAATTATCAAGAAGAAGATGGAACAGTAATAGTCCCAGAGGTATTAAGACCATATATGGGAGGATTGGAGAAAATAGAGAAATAGAGTATATTATAAAGAGCTAGATAGAATCTATTCTAGTTCTTTATTGATTTCTATTATATAATCAGAGACTAAAAAGAAATTATATGATAAAATAAAGAAAAAGCATTGCAGAGAGGTGGTAAATTGAAAAACAAAAAATTAATAATAAATATAACAATAATTCTATCTTTAGTGTTCATGTTTAATGCCTTTGCCTATGGAGATAGTACAAAGGTTGTTACACTGGGGAAAAACTTAAATGAAGATCAAAGAAAACAAATGTTGAATCTTTTCAATGTAAATAAAAATGAAGCTACTATAATAGAAGTAAATAATGAAGAAGAAAGAAAATACTTAGAAGGGGTGGCAAGTGAAGGACAACTTGGAAAGATAACCATATCATCTTCCTATGTTGAGCTATTAGAAGAAGGTTCTGGTATAGATGTACAAACATATAATATCTCTTGGGCAACAGAAGAAATGTACAGTAGTGCACTTATTACAGCAGGTGTAAGAGACGCTAAAGTCATAGCAGCCGCTCCATATCCGGTTTCAGGAACAGGAGCCCTTACTGGTATACTAAAGGCTTTTGAACAGGCAACAGGTATAGAAATAAGTGAAGACCAGAAGAAAGTAGCCAATGAAGAAATTATTCAAACAGGAGAATTGGGAGAAATAATAGGTAAAGAAAAGGCTAGTGAATTAATTAGAGAAGTAAAAGAAAAGGTTATAGAAAAGAATGTAAAGGCTCCAGAGGAAATAAAAAAGATTATTATTGAAATTGCAGGAAAATTGGATATAAATTTAAATACAGATCAAATAAAAGATATTACAAAATTAATGGAAAAAATAGGTAATCTAGATCTAAATACAGAACAAATTAAAGAACAACTAAAAGGCATTGGTCAAAAACTTGATGAAACATTAAAAAATAATGAAGAAGTGAAGTCATTGCTTCAGAAGATATTAGATGCCATAAAAGAGTTTTTTAATTCTTTGTTTAAAAGAAAATAATAAAAAACCTAGGGTTATATAATCCTAGGTTTTTTAATTATATCAAAAGTTTTCATTGATAAATTTTCTATATATAGGTAATATTAATATATGGAGGGATATTATGAAAAAATTTAGACTATTCATTATAATTGTAATGTTTATATTATCATCAGGATGTAGACTAGAAAGTCAGCAATTAAACCCAGATACAATAGTCATTAAAAACTCAAATGGAGTAGATGAATCAAATATAAACAAATATAAAATAGACGTAGAATTAGATGCTGAAACCATGACATATACTGGAAAACAGACTCTTATCTATACTAATAATACAGATGTAGATTTAGAAGAACTATATTTCCACCTTTATCCCAATGCCTTTAAAACCTTGGAAGATGCACCTGTTTTATTTAATTTAGGAGAGAATATAGATTCTTTAAATTATAGGGGGGGCTTTATAGATATAGAAAAAGTAAGTTTTGAAAATAAGGATTTAGAATGGAATATAGATAAGGATGCAGATACTATTCTTCATGTAAGACTTAATGAAACATTACAAAAAGGTGAATCAACGGAAATCTATCTAGAATATAAGGTGAAATTACCCACTACAAAGGATAGATTTGGATACCATGATAAGGGAATAAATTTTGGAAACTGGTATCCTATAGTCTGTGTATATGATGAAAAAGGCTGGAACTTAGACCCATATTATAAAATAGGAGATCCTTTCTATAGTCAGGTATCTGATTATGATGTAACTATTACAGTACCTAAGGAAATGATAGTTGCCTCCAGTGGAAAAATCTTATCAGAAAAAGAAAGCAAAGGTAAAAAGATATATAATATTGAAGGAAAGCTAATAAGAGATTTTGCTTGGGTCGCAAGTAAAGATTTTGTAGTTAAGGAAAAGAAAGTAGATGATACAATAGTTAAGGTTTATTCAGTAAATGATAATTCTCATATGATAGATAAGACCTTAGAAATAGGAGAGCAATCTTTATTAACTTTTAATAGAATCTTTGGCAAATACCCTTATGGCATATATTCCATAGTAAATACAGAATTTCCTTCTGGTATGGAGTACCCTGGTATAGTCTTTATATCTAATGATTATTTTTATAGACATTTAACAAGTATATTGGAAAAAGTCATAGTCCATGAAACAGCCCATCAATGGTGGTATGGTTTAGTGGGAAACAATCAAGTAGCTGAGGCCTGGCTAGATGAAAGTTTAGCCACATATTCAGAATTAATATATGTAAATGAAACTAAGGGAGAAAGAGAAGCTAAGGATTATTATAATGAAAATATAAAATTAGGATATGAATACGCAACTCAATATAAGTATATAGGAAATGAAGTAGTAAATAAACCTTTAGAAGAATTTGCAGGATGGGATGATTACTCTATCCTAGTATATCTAAGAGGTGCTATGTTTATAGATAGAATAAAAGAAGACTTTGGAGAAGAAGTACTATATGAGATATTAAGTAAATACTATGAAAGATATAAATTTCATATAGCAACAACTGAAGATTTTATTAAAGTCTGTGAAGAAGTGACAAATACATCCTTTGAACCTTTAGTAAAGGAGTATTTAAAAGGTAATAAATAAAATAAAGCAGAGAACATTGAACTGCACCCTGTCAAGTAGACAATTTAAATAAATAAAATATTCTAAGCAGCATGAGCTCTGTATTCAAGTGGACTCATGCTGTTTAATCTTTCTTGTAACCTTTTGTTGTTATAAAATTTTATGTAGCCTTTAATATCATTTTTCAATTCTTCATAGGTATCATATTTCCCTTTAAGATAATATCTTTCTGATTTTAATATCCCCCAAAAATTCTCCATAGGACCGTTATCAATGCATTTACCAGCTCTTGACATACTTTGCTCCATACCATTTATCTCCAGTCTTTTTCTAAACCCATATGAGGTATATTGGTAGCCTCTATCACTATGAAATAAAGGTCTTGCACCAGGATTGGATTCAATGGCTTTATCAAATGTTCTAAATACTAATGAATTATTGTTTCTATGTCCGATTTCATAAGCAACAATGCTATTATCATAAAGGTCTAAAATGGCACTTAAATAGGCCTTCTTGCCAACACCATACTTAAATTCTGTAACATCGGATAACCATTTTTCATTAAATTTAGATGCTGAGAATTCTCTATTTAATTTGTTTTTTGCAATTTCTTCAGCGGACACTTTTATATATCTTTTCTTTTTGACTCTAATTACTGATTTTAATCCCAATATTTTCATAAGTCGATATATTCTTTTATGATTATATTTACTATTTAATTTACGATTGATATTCATGGTAATTCTTCTATAACCATAGATCCCATCTACTTCTTCATATAAAGAGATAATTTCTTTAATCAAACCGTCATTAATTTTCTCATTTTTGTTTCCGTTGTATTAAGCCATTTATAATAGGATGATCTTGAAATATCTGCTATCTGACATAAGGAAGTTATGGAATAATTATTCTCTTTATTCAGGAGTTCTATGGCTTCATATTTAAGCTTGGATAAATATGAGCCTAATACCCCCTCCTTTCTAGCTCCTGCAACTTTTTTAGAAAATCATTTTCCATTCTTAATCTTTCATTTTCTTTTTTTAATTTCCTTAATTCATTTTTTTCTTTATCTTCTAAACTTAATTCTACTTTAGCCTTACCCCTACAATCAATAAGTCCATCCTCTCCTAGTTCTTCAAACTTTCTAACCCACTGATAGACTTGTTGATATGAAACTTCATAAGTTTCCGAGGTCTCTTGATAATTTTTATTTTGATTTATACAGTATTTAGCGATCTCTATTCTTTCTTCTAGACTAGTCTTTCTACCTTTAGTCATAACAGCATCAACCCTACCTTTTGTAGTATTTAATTCGTTATGACTATTATACCTTTTAATCCATCTCTGTAACGTTGAATGTGATGATATTGCATACTTTCTACAAATATTTACTTGTGAATCCCAACCATTTAAGTATTCTAAAACTGCTTTCTCTTTTAATTCTTTGGGATATTTTTTCCAGGTTTTACTTTCTTCCAGAGATTCAATTCCGTATGTTTCGTATAAAAACTTCCAATTTGAATAAGTTGATTCAGAAATATTAAATTTTTTACAATAATCTTCTATAGACAACTCACCAAATTCTATTCCTTTTAAGATGGCATATTTCTGTTCTTTAGTATACTTACTTCTTTTAGACATAAAAAACTCCCCTTTGGTATCAGATTTTTTTATTTAATCTGTCTACCATAAGGGGAGCATATCACATACCAGGTTCTCTGCTTTATTTTATTTACTCTCATTATTTAATATTTGTAGTAAATATCTAATACATTATATAAATATAGATATTTTTTTGTTACAATAGGTATGGAGGGGTTTTATGAAAAGACTATTATCAATTTTATTAATTTTAATGATTACAATAACAAGTACCATATCTTATGGAGATAACATAGATACATATATTCCTATTATTTTAGAAGAAAATCTAAGGTCATATATTTTAGCTGACTTTGAAACTGGTGAAATATTAGAACAATATAATATAGATGAAGTAGTAGAAATAGCAAGTATATCTAAGTTAATGTCTTATTTGGTAGTAATGGATAAAGTATCAAAGGGAGATATTTCCTTGGACGACATTATAACCATAGATAAAGATACTACAAAAATAAAAGGGTCTAGTTTTAAAGTAAATGTAGGAGAAGCATTTTCAGTAAAGGAATTAATTGATGCAGCTATAGTTGTATCTGGAAATGATGCAGCATATGCATTGGCAAAATATGTAGGGGGAACAGAAGAAAATTTTGTAAGGTTAATGAATGAAAAAGCAAAAGAGATAGGTATTAGCCATGGGGAGTTTTATAATTCTACAGGACTTCCAATACAAGGAAAAGATTTACAAAATAAAATGACCACAAAGGAAATATTTCTTTTATCCCAATATATAATTAGCAAATATCCTGAGATATTGGATATTTCTACAATGAGGGCAATAGAAAATATAGATAGAAATTATTTTGAGTTAAATACTAATCCTCTATTAAATGAAATAAAAGGTGTAGATGGTTTAAAGACAGGCTTTACAAATAAGGCAGGATATAGTTATGTATCCACATTTACCATAGACGGTAAAGCTACAGAAAGTAAAGATTTAAGACTTATAGCTATAATAATGGGTGCTAAGGATTTTGAAAAAAGAAATATAATGTCTAAAATTCTAGTAGAATATGGGATTCATAACTACTCTCATAAAATATTTTTAGATGAGAATACCACATTAAAAACTTTAGAATTTCCCAAAGGAGATATTACAAAAGTAGATATATTCCCTGAAGAAGAATTTTCAAAATTAATAAGAAATGATGAAAATATAGATGTGAATATAGATATAGATGAAAATATAAAATTACCTATAAAAAAAGATACTGTCATAGGGAAGGCTAAGGTAGTAGAGAATGGCAATATAATATTTGAAACAGATATTTTGATTAAGGAAGACGTAAATAAAGCTAAGTGGTATACAATTATTAAGAGATACTTTGAAAGATTATTTGGCAAAGAATAGTCTTCACAAATTTAAATATGATATAATATCTTACAATATTATATCATAGGAGGACTAAGATGTCTGAGATAATTAATATAGCAATTTGTGATGATGAGAAGATACAGGTAAAATTATTGGAAACCTATGTGATTAACTGGGCAGATAAAAACAATCTAAGAATAAATATAGAGTGCTTTTATAGTGGTGAATCCTTTGAATTCAGTTGGAGTATGGATAAAAAATATAACATACTCCTTTTAGATATAGAAATGGCGGGAATAAATGGAGTAGACTTGGCGAAAAAAATAAGACAAGAAGATAATTTATTAAACATAATCTTTATTACAGCTATCCCAGATTATATAGGAGAAGGTTATGAAGTAGATGCCATAAACTATTTAATTAAACCCATAGTGGAAACCAAACTATATGAATGTCTAGATAAGGCAAAGAAAAAGATTTATATAGAAGAGAAGATAATCCTTGTAGATGTAGAAGGAGAAACTATTCGAATAAAGGAGAAAGATATAATATATATAGAAGCCTTTTCCCACTCCATAGATATCTATACAATAGATAAAAAGTATACTACTCGCAAAAATATCGGTGTTATAGAAAAGGAATTAGATGAAAAACTTTTCATCAGATGCCATAGGTCCTATATAGTGGGATTAATGCATATAAATAGAATAGGAAAAACAGATATAAAGTTAGATAATAAGGATACTATTCCTGTAAGCAGAAGGCTATATTCTAAAGTTAATATGGAATTTATTAGATACTTTAGAGGTGGAGTGGATGAATAATAAGGTTTTAACTTTTATTGTAGGATTTCCTCTATTCATGGGAATTATATTTTTTCTAGGTAGATATTTATTCAATAAGTTAGTAGATAGTAGAATTAGAAACTATCAAAATGACCTTGTATCAAAACATTTCAATGAAGTGGAAAATATCTACAAGCAAATGAGAGGATGGAGACATGATTACCATAATCATATACAGGTGATGAAGGCATATCTCTCCTTAGGAAAATATGAAGATATGGACAAATATCTAAATGAATTAGATAAGGATTTAACCAATATAGATATAGTTGTTAAAACAGGAAACATAATGGTAGACGCAATTTTAAATAGTAAATTATCCATGGCTATTAGTAATGATATAAAAATTAATGCTAAAGCAACAGTTCCAAAGGATTTAAAGATTTTAGATATGGATCTTTGTGTGATTATTGGAAATCTAATGGATAATGCTATGGAGGCTACTATGAAATTGGAGAATTTAGATGAAAGATTCATAAGAATCTATATAAGAGAAATGAAAGGACAATTATATATATCCATAACTAACTCTGTAGGTGGGGAAGTAAAGAAAATTAACTTAGAATATCTAACTACAAAACTGGGGCTAAATCATGGGTTTGGCTTAAAAAGGGTGGATAGTATAGTAAAAAAATATAATGGATTTATAAATAGACAAAATGAAGAAGGTGTTTTTGCAACAGAAATAATTTTATCAATATAGTACCATTGGTGTCATAAATTGAACCATTGGTGCTTTTTTTTACATAAATATGGATGTAATGCTATGATATAGTTGAGGTGATGAAGATTATGGAAGAAAATATTTTGAAGAAAAAATATTCTTTATTTGAGAATCTAAGGTATTTAATTAAAAATATGTGGAATTGGGATAAGGGATTATTTGGGTTTTTCATTATGCAGATTCCTTTATTAGTCCTTGGACCATTACTTAGTATCTATTTGCCTAAGGTACTAATAGATTCCATAGTAGAAAATGTAGGTATAACTAAACTTTTAATAAACATTGGAATACCAATAGTTTGTATTATAATAGTAGAAACAATCTTGAAAGGGTCATACTTGAAAATATTATTTGGAGGAATACCCTATAGATTTAAGTATATTGGAATGCAAATCCATAAGGCAACTGATACGGATTTTGAAAATATAGATGGACCACAAGGACAAAACAAATTTATGAAGGCGATTATGGCATCTAGCGACAATAGTTCTGCTACAGAACTTGTAATTAAGGTTTCTGTAGAACTAATATCAAATATAGTAGGTCTGATTCTATATGGAAGTATAATATTTACTATACATCCATTGTTTATGTTATTAATTTTTATTTCTTCCTTAATTAATTATTTTGTGGGAGATTACGCAAATAAATTTGAATATAAAAACAAATCCAATTTAGCACCAATAGAAAAGAGACTTAGATATATAAGGGAAAAATCAGGAGATTTTAAAGCTGCTAAGGATTTAAGGTTGTATAATATGTCTTTATGGTTTAAAGAAATGTATAATATATTTTTATATAAAAGAATAAAGCTACAAAAGCAAAATATATCTAGAAAATATCTTGCTAATATTATAGATGGATTATTAGGTTTTTTAAGAGATGGCATAGCCTATGGAATTTTAATTCATTCTGTATTATATAAAAATATGAGTATAGGTAATTTTGTACTATATTTTGGAGCTATTGCTGGATTTTCCACTTGGCTATCAGCCATAGTAAAAAATATAAATGAACTAAATAGAGTTCATTTAGAGACTATAGATTTAAGAGAATTTTTAGAGATGGAAGATAAGATGAATAGAGGTACTGGAGTAGAGTTACCAAAAGAATACGAATTACCTTGTGATATAGAACTAAGAAATATTTCATATAAATATCCAGAAGCAGAAGACTATACTATTAAAAACATTAATCTTCATATAAGAAAGGGAGAGAAATTAGCCTTAGTGGGAATAAATGGTGCAGGAAAAACCACTTTAGTTAAATTAATCTGTGGATTATATACTCCTACTAAAGGTGAAATATATATAAATGGAAAGAAATCTACCTTATATAATAGGGATGAATACTACAAACTATTTTCTGCAGTATTTCAAGATATATATCTACTTCCAATGTCCATAGAAGAAAATATAGCGTCTCAATTAGAAGAAAATATTGATGGAGAAAAAATGGATAAAGTCCTTAATATGTCTGGATTAATGGAGAAGATAAACTCCTTAGAGAAAGGTAAAAAGACTCTAATGCTAAAATCCATCTATGATGATGCCATAGATTTATCGGGGGGAGAAAAACAGAAACTAGCTTTAGCTGCTGCATTATATAAGGATGGACCTATTATTATATTAGATGAACCTACAGCAGCTTTAGATCCCATAGCCGAAAATGAAATATACCAGAAATACAATGAACTGACAAAGGAAAAAACCTCCATATTTATATCTCATCGGTTATCATCTACTAGATTTTGTGATAGAATAGTTTTTCTTAAAGATGGTGAGATAATAGAAGAAGGAAATCACAATAGTCTAATGAATAAAGGTGGAAGCTATAAGGAAATGTACGATATACAGGCACATTACTATAGAGATAATATAGGAGGTGTGGAAAGTGAAGAAAGATATACAGATTCTTAAATTTGGATTAAAGGAAATTCATATACTACAGCCTTGGGTAATTCCAGTTACTATTTCTAATTCATTTTTTAAATCCATAATGCCTTTTATAAATATTTATATGTCTTCAAAAATAATAGATGAATTACTGGGAATACAAGATGTAGATAGACTTACCTTCCTTGTAGGTATGACAATTGGATTGAATCTTATGATTTATCTTTTATCCACAGGTTTTGAACATTTAAAGGAGTTATTGGTTAGAATAATGTTGCAGAATCAAGATATGAGGATGAATGAAAAAATAATAAATATGGATTATCAACATGTGGAAAACCCAGAAACTCATATTCTAAGAACAAAAATAACAGAGGCAGAAAATATGAATGGTGGAGGAATATATGGATTTGTTAATTATTTTGATGAATTGATAAAAGGTTTAGTTACCCTATTCACAAGTATTATATTGATAATAGAGATTTTTAAAGTGAATTCAAATATAGGAGAATCTATTGGGTTTATAAGTTCCCCAATATTCAATATGATCTTTATAGTTATATTGGTCATATGTACAATTTACAACTTAAAGTTAAATGAAAGTTCAAAAAATAAATTTTTTAATTCTTTTAATAGAACAACCGACTATAATAGAATGTTTTTCTTTTACTATAATCAAATTTTAGATTATAATTCAGGTAAAAGTGTAAGGCTATATAATCAAAAGTCTTTATTTAATAAAGGATTTGAAAATATGTATAATGGAGTACATCAGATATTAAATGAAATTATTTCCAATAATGTTAAATATGGTGCGGCAAATGGATTTATTTCATCATTATTATCTGGTTTAGTATATATATTTGTGGGGCTAAAAGCTATGAGTGGTTCCATTACCATAGGAAATATAGTCAAATATACAGGAAGTATAAATCAATTTATGGCAGGAAGCGGTATGGTGCTAATGACTATAGTAGGATTAAAGATTAATAATCAATATTTGCAGTTATATATGGATTTTTTAAATATAGAGGGAGAGAAATATAAGGGAACATTGCCAGTGGAAAAAAGAGATGATGATGAATATGAAATAGAGTTTAGAAACGTATCTTTTAAATATCCAGGGACAAATAATAATGTATTAAAGAATGTTTCTATGAAATTAAATATAGGGGAACGACTTGCCATAGTGGGGATGAATGGCTCAGGAAAAACTACTTTTATCAAGTTATTGTGCAGGCTCTATGACCCAGACGAAGGAGAAATACTTTTAAATGGAATAGATATAAGGAAATATGATTATGATGAATATTTAAGTTTATTTTCCATAGTATTTCAAGATTTTAAGCTATTTTCCTTCTCTCTAGGACAGAATGTAGCCACATCTGTAGATTATGATGAAAATCAAGTGGAAGACATTTTAATTAAAGCAGGATTAGAAAAAAGATTAATTAATATGCCAAAGGGTGTTCAAACACCATTATATAAAAATTTTGATGAAGATGGAGTAGAGATTTCAGGTGGAGAAGCACAAAAAATAGCTTTGGCTAGGGCCTTATATCGTAATGCACCTATTATTATATTAGATGAACCAACATCAGCTTTAGATCCTATAGCAGAGTTTGAAATATATTCTAAGTTCAACGAATTAGTAGGCACCAAGACAGCCTTTTATATATCTCATAGATTATCATCCTGTAGATTTTGTGATGAAATAGCAGTATTTCATAAGGGGGCGATAATTCAAAAGGGAAATCATGAAAGTTTATTGAAGGATATAGATGGAAAATACTATGAATTATGGAATTCACAAGCTCAGTATTATAATGAAGAAGCAGTGTAATAGATAGTAGGGACGATTAATAATGAACCGTCCCTACTGTTTTTTATAATAATAAATGGCTAGTTGTGTCCTATCTCTTAAAGATAATTTTTCTAACATATGAGAAATATAATTTCTTACAGTACCTTCACTTAGAAATAGCTTTTCAGCAATCTCCTTATTATTAAATCCTTCTGCAACTAAAAGCAAAATATCAAACTCTCTATCTGTTAAATCTATATCTATGTTTTTCTTAGAATGCTTTTGTATATTAGATACTATCTTTGAATCGAAAACATGATTACCGGAGTAAACTGCATTTATGGCAGGGATAATGCCCCCAATATTTTGTTTTAATATATAACCTTTACAGCCTAAGGAAAGGGCAGCAGATATATATTCATCATCTTGAAATGTGGTAATCAACAGTATTTTAGCATTAGGGTCTCTATCTAAAATTTCCTTAGTAGCTTCTATTCCATTCATTTTTTCCATCCTTATGTCCATAAGGATTAAATCAGGTTTGTGAAGGGAATAAAGTTCAACTGCCTCCATACCATCATGACCCACAGCTAAAACTTCTATTCCACTGGCATTTACGATTGTTTTTAAAGAGTTTACTACTAAATAATCATCATCTACGATTATAACTTTCATATACATCATCCTTTCATTAAAGTCAGGTGTATTTTAAATCCATTATCAAACTCATAATTTAAAAAACCATTATATTTATTAGCGACTTCATTCATAGAAAGAAGACCTATTCCCTTAGTTAAGAGATCATCTGTTTTATTAAATTTGTTGCCATTATCCCTCACTATAATAGAATAGAACTTAGGTTGACTTAGAAGGTTGATTTTAAGCTCTGTAGCATTAGAATGTTTAGCACAATTAGTGATGGCCTCTCTTATAACAGATAATATGTCAAATTTTAAATCATAGGGTAAACTATCTTCTAACTTATATATAAGTTGAATGTCTATAGTAGGAACTTCTCTACAAAGGCTTTCGATTCTACTCTCCAAATCAAGAGATTCATTATATAAATTGTGGATGCTATTTCTAATATCATTCATTCCGTTATTTAAGGTATTTTGGAGTAAATCTAAACTTTCTATCATGTTATTATCGGAGATTATCTTTAGGGCTTCCACCTGTAATATACTGCTGCTTATGGCATGACCTATAGAGTCATGGAGTTCTCTTGCAATTCTATTTCTTTCTGTAAGTATGGCAATATGAATATTCTTTTCTCTATCAATTTTTAATTGTTCAGTATATTTTTTTAAATAAATGGCATCTTCTTTCAATTCGTCCCTTACTATTTTGTTTTGATTTAAAAATACATTGAATCTTTTTGTCATAATTGAAAGGTAAATAGATATGGAGGAAACTAAAAGATTTGCTATAGAAAAATCCCTTAGAACTAATATTATGGTAAAAAAAGCATATATACTGAAATCCAAATACATATTATAAAAAATCAAAGGTAAGTAATAGATAAATAAGGGATCATAAAGATAAAATATTAAAAAGATAAAATAAATAAAAAACCTTACTTTTTTAGGGCGAAACAAATCTAAGAATAAGGAGAGAATCAGAGATATAAGAAAGTAAAAAGCTAAGTCTTTTGTTGGGTTTATTTTATAAGTATTATATAAACAAAAAAGAACTATGAATGATTTTTCTATAAATCTTCTCATTAAGAAACTCCTTTATAAGTTTTCTATTATCTGTGTAATCCAATTATACTAATATTTATTAAACTATACAAATATATTGTAATTCTATCTTGATTTATCATTCTAGAAGAGATTCTTTATATAGTTAGCTGATAATCCAATTTTTATAGATCAAGAGAATATTTTGATACAAGCTTTCAATGTTACATCCTCTATATATAATTCTTTTTATAACTTTAATTTTATTTACACTACATAAGCATTAGATAGCATTAGGTAGTTGTGGTAAATTCATATCATAAAATATACTAAATTTAATAATAAAAGATACTATGAACAACAATGACGATATCTATATTTGTAATATATATAGTTTCTTTGGTGAGATAAATGTTGGTGGTCAAATTTGTGCATAATAAATCGACAAAACATATCAAAATATGTCGAAGAATGAGTAAAATCAATGGATTGACAGGTTTTTTTATGAATGATATGCTGATGTTAGCGACAATATATGATTCAGATACTGAATAATGACATAAATATAATATATATTAAAGAACCCATGTTTGGGTATTGTTTCCAAATTGTATTCTTGAGAGGCATTATTTTTCAAAAAATTAATTAGTAGAATTATGTAATTTCAAAATTACTAGCACAAGAGGCTACTTTAATATAAAAATATAAATAAGGGGACATATAAATGAGAAATAAAAAAATCATAATTTTACTTATCATCACAATACTTCTAATAGGATGTAGTGAAAAGAATGAAAAAAAAGAACCAATTCAATTAATGGAAGTTAGTAGTGGAGGTTCTACAATCTATCAAAATGATAATATAAAGATAAAAATAGCTGATAATATAGATGAAAAGGAAAATATATATACATCCATATTAAATGAATTACAGAAAATAGATGAATTTTCTCCTATAGAAAATCTTGAAATAGAAATATCAAAACAATATATAGTTCCAAATATAGATAAGATAATAAAATGTGATACCAAGTTTATAGAAACAGAAGAGTTTAAAAAGGAACTTATAAAAAAGTCCTATGGGATATATGATAATTGGATATCAGAAGGACTTTACGGCAAGATATTTGGACAAGATAAAACCATAGGATTTTCTACATATTATTCAAATAACGATTTTTCTTTATTTGGAGCAAGATTTTTTGAGCCATTTTCAACTAAGGAAGAAGTAGATAATGTAAAATCTGCATCTATAGATTTGGTGGAATACATATTAAAAAATAATAAAAAGGAAGAACTTCTTAAAAACAATATAAATATATCTGATATAGAAGAATGGGCAGAAGAAAAGGGGATAGATTTATCTTACCAAAGAGAAATAGAAAGCCTAATGAATAGGATGGAAGTGTATGATATATCAGATAAATTCATTATAAATACCAGAGAAGAAATAAATGGATTTAAGATAGATATAAGTATTGCAGAAATAAAAGCTAAAAATAATATAACTGAACAATACGATACAGCAGAAAAAATAGAACAGATTATATTGATGTTTGATAGAGATATATTAGCTATAAAAAAGGGAATAGAGGAAGAAGCACCAAAATTCTATGCTGAATATAAGGAAATCTTAAATAATGTTCCTAAAATAGAGTACATTTTTTATACTAATGCTGATGTGTATGCTGATGGTTATGTTTCTCAAGGTTCTAAAAGAGTAAGCTTAAGAGATATTACAACTCATGCACATGAATATTGTCACTTCTTCTTCTACAGTCCGTTTATAGATAATGGTATAGCTATTTCAACACCATCATGGATAGATGAAGGGATGGCAGATTATTTCGATGTAGTTTATTCTGAAAGTAATGTGGAAACATTGAAAAGTTTTTTTGATATTAAGTCTAATTACACAGAAGATATAGCAATTAAAGATTCAACATATAGTAAGTTTAAAGAAATAAAAAGTGTATTTGATAAAGAATTAGATATTTATGTTAAGAATGATATTGATATCAATAATATAGAAGAAATAGCGAAGGATAAAAATAAAAGAATATTAGAAAACCATGTGAGAGTTTTTTCTAAAGTTAAAGTTAATGAGATTTGGGGTTCTAAACTAAAAGAAGAGAGCGTTATTGCCGATCAATTATACGAAGGAAATACTATGAATTATCATAAAAATTGTAGTTTTTTTAATTATTTAGTCGAAGAATATGGGTTAGACAAGATACTATATCTGAATGTAACTAATATTGGTCAATTAACCTATAAAGAAGTATTTGGAAAAACCTTTGATGAATTAAAAGTAGATTGGATGAATTACTTAAAAGAAAATATCAAGGGGATTGAATCTATACTATGATATAGTGTAAGTTTTTTGGATAGATGTTGAGTGGATAATTAAATAGTTCTGGATATTACAAAAGTCAGTTGGAGTTAAAACACATAATTCTAACTGACTTATATTTATTCGACAAAAGATACCAGATTATGTTGAATAATGTCGGGGGATAAGTCATATCAACAGGTTGACGGAATATCTGAGTAATAGTACAATGAACTTATGAATTGGCTAATGGAAGTATTTGGTATAGTAAGATGCTAATATTTCTATAGCTCTCTATGGGGAAAGAGGAATAGAGTAGGTCTCTCATTTCTAAACTAATTTTGAATTATATATATGATTAGTTAGTTATGTCTAAAATGGGAGAACACTAGCCACTTCAATTAAAAGAGTAGTATTTATGCTAATTACGTGATTTTATAATTAGCGACAAATACTTACAGAAAGGAGGCTGAAAATATGAAATCATTGAACGATATTATCTGGAATGAAGATATTGATTTAGAAGAAGAAAAAAATGGCAACATTCAATTTGGAGATGACATAAGCTTAGAACAAAGTTGTGGTGGACTTACTCGTAGCTGTAGGGACATATACTCATATAATATGTTTCTAAATTGTTAGGTAATAATTTTCAAAGTATAGAAATAGGTGGAATTAGCTCCATCTATTTCTATATTAAGTTTATTTAATTATTTTGTATTCAAATTGTTAAGATATATCTTTATCAAAGGAGGACACATGAATGAAAAACAGAAAAATGATATTTCTACTTATCATCACAATACTTCTAATAGGATGTAGTGAAAAGAATGAAAAAAAAGAGCCAATTCAATTAATAGAGGTTAGTAGTGGAGGTTCTACAATCTATCAAAATGATAATATAAAGATAAAAATAGCTGATAATACAGATGAGAAGGAAATAATTTATACATCGATATTAAACGAATTACAAAGGATAGATGAATTTTCTCCTATAGAAAATCTTGAAATAGAAATATCAAAACAATATATAGTTCCAAATATAGATAAGATAATAAAATGTGATGCTAAATTTATAGAAACAGAAGAGTTTAAAAAGGAACTTATAAAAAAATCCTATGGAATATATGATAACTGGATATCAGAAGGACTATATGCAAAGATATATGATATAGAGAAAAAGGAAGTGGACTTTACTACATATTATTCAAATAATGAATTTTCATTATTTGGAGCAAGGATTTTTAAGCCATTTGTATCAAAGGAAGAGATAGAAAGTGTAAAATCTGCATCTATAGATTTAGTGGAATACATATTAAAAAACAATAAAAAGGAGGAACTTCTTAAAAACAATATAGAAATATCAGATATAGAAGAATGGGCAGAAGAAAAGAGTATAGATTTATCTTATCAAAGAGAAATTGAAAGTTTAATGAATAGAATGGAAGTATACGATATAGCAGATAAATTCATTATAAATACGAGAGAAGAAATAAATGGATTTAAAATAGATATAAGTATTGCAGAAATAAATGAACAGTACAGTACAGCAGAAAAAATAGAACAGGTTATATTGAAGTTTGATAGGGATATATTAGCTTTAAAGAAAGGAATAGAGAAGGACGCACCAAGGTTTTATTCGGAGTACAAACAAATATTAAATAATGTGCCAAAAATAGAGTATATCTTTGATACAAGTGCTGATGGTAATGCTGATGGAGGCTATATTATGGCAGGAACTGAAGAAATACATTTAAGAGATGTCAATGTTCATGCACATGAATATTGTCATTTACTATTCCATAATCCCTTTATAGAAGAGGGCATAGTTATTACAAAGCCAGTATGGCTTAACGAAGGGATTGCAGACTATTTATATGGAGTGTATTCTGAAGCTTATATTGAAGTAATGGAATATAACTTTTATAAGATATCTAATTTTATGGAAGTACTAGAAACACTAAATCTTACGGATAATGAATTAAAAGAACTACAAAGTCTATACACTAATCTATTAAATATTTATATTGAAAACAATATTGATATTAACAATATAGAAGAAATTGCAAAGAATCAAAATAAAAGAATAATAGAAAATCATTTGAGATATTTATCTAGAGTTAAATTCAATCAAATACTTGGGTCTAAATTAAATGATGGGAGTGCTCCTTTAGATTTAATGAATGAAGGTAATACTATGAATTATCATAAAAATTTTAGTTTTGTTAACTATTTAATTCAAGAGTATGGATTAGAGAAGATACTTTATTTAAATGTTGCAGATTTCAGTCAATTAACCTATAAAGAAACCTTTGGAAAAACATTTGAAGAATTAAAAGTAGATTGGACGAATTATTTGCAAGAAAACATCAAGGGAATTGAATCCATACTTTAATATAATGTAAATTTTTTGGATATATGTTGAATGTATGATTAAATAGTTCTGGATATTGCAAAAGTCAGTTGGAATTAAAACACATAATTCTAACTCACTTATATTTATTCGACGAAAGATACCGAATTATGTTGAGAAATGTCAGAAAACAAGTCATATCAACGAGTTGACGCGATGATTAAACAATAATACAATGAACTTATGAATTGGCTAGTAGAAATATTTAGTATAATATTATGCTAATATTTCTATAGCTCTCTATAGGGAAAGAGGAATAGAGTAGGTCTCTCATTTATAAACTAATTTTGAACTATATACGTATGATTAACAAACTGTGTTTAATGTGAGAAGACACTATCCATTTCAATTAAAAAGGCAGTACTTATGCCAATTACATGATTTGGTAATTAGTGATAAATACTTACAGAAAGGAGGCAGAAGTATGAAATCATTGAACGATATTATCTGGAATGAAGATCTTGATTTAGAAGAAGAAAATGGAAACATTCAATTGGGAGAATACCCAAGCTTAGAGCAAAGTTGTGGAATTAATAATAACTGTGGTTGTGGATCATATAACCCATACACATTGTGTAATTGATAATTTTTAAGGTATAAAATAGATGGAACTTAGCTCCATCTATTTTATATTAATATTTATCTAAGTTTTATTCTTTGTATGAAGCTTTGCTAGAATGGGGGATATAAAATGAAAAATAGAAAAGTCATACTATTGCTTATCATTACAATATTACTGACAGGATGTAGTGAAAAAAATGGACAAATTCAATTAGTTGAAGTTAGCAGTGAAGGTTCTACAATCTATCAAAATGATAATATAAAGATAAAAATAGCTGATAATACAGATGAGAAGGAAAGTATATACGCATCTATACTGAAAGAATTACAAAGGATAGATGAATTTTCTCCTATAGAAAATATTGAAATAGAGATATCAAAACAATATATTGTTCCTAATCTAGACAAGATAATAAAATGTGATGCAAAGTATATAGAAACGGAAGATTTCAGAAAACAATTAATTAAAAGGTCTTATGATATATATGATAATTGGATATCAGAAGGGCTTTATGCAAGGATATATGGTATAGAAGAAAAGGAGGTGGACTTTACTACATATTATTCAAATAATGATTTCTCATTATTTGGAGCAAGATTTTTTGAGCCTTTTTCATCTATAGAGGAAATAGAAAGTGTAAAATCTGCATCTATAGATTTAGTAGAATACTTATTAAAAGATAATAAAAGGGAAGAACTTCTTAAAAACAATATAGAAATACTACACATGGAAGAATGGGCAAAAGAAAAAAATATAGATTTATCCTATCATAATGAAATAGAAAGTTTAATGAATAGAATGGAAGTATACGATATAGCAGATAAATTCATTATAAATACGAGAGAAGAAATCAATGGATTTAAAATAGATATAAGCATGACAGAAATAAAAGCAAAAAATGAAAGAACTAAGCAGTATGATACAGCAGAAAAAATAGAACAGTTTATATTGATGTTTGATAGAGATATATTAGCTGTAAGAAAGGGAATAGAGGAGGAAGCACCAAAATTCTATGCTGAATATAAGGAAATCTTAAACAATGTTCCTAAGATAAAATATATTTTTAATACGAGTGTTGATCATTTGCCTGATGGTGGATTTGTGATACAGCCGGGAAGTGAAGAAGTAAATTTGAAGATATTGAACGTTCATGCACACGAATATTGCCATATTTTATTTCGTAATCCTTTTATAGAAAAAGGTATAAATATAGGAATTTCAGGATGGCTTGGTGAAGGAATTGCGAATTATATGCACGGAGTGTATTCAGAATCTTATATGAAAATGATAGAAGATGGATTTAATAACATACCCAATTATACAGAACTTCTAGGTACACAAGATTTTACAGAAGAGGAGTTAAAAGAACTAAAGAGTTTATACGATAATTTATTAAATATTTATATTAAAAATGATATTGATATTAATAATATAGAAGAAATTGCAAAGAGTAAAAATAAGAGAATAGTGGAAAATAATTTGAGAGTTTTACACAAAGTTAAATTTCATAAGACACTAGGTATTGACTTAAATGAAGGAAATGCACCTATGGATTTGATGACAGAAGGTGAATCTATGGATTATCACAAAAATTTTAGTTTCTTTAATTACTTAGTTGAAGAATATGGATTGGAAAAGATGCTTTACTTAAATGTTACAGATTTTAATGGATTAACCTATAAAGAAGTATTTGGAAAAACATTTGAAGAATTAAAAGTAGATTGGACGAATTATTTAAAAGAAAATATTAAGGGAATTGAATCCATACTTTAATATCATGTAAGTTGTTTGGATATATGTTGAGTGTACGATTAAATAGTTCTGGATGTTGCAAAAGTCAGTTGGAGTTAAAACACATAATTCTAACTGACTTATATTTATTCGACAAAAGATACCAAATTATGTTGAATAATGTCGGGAGATAAGCCATATCAACGGGTTGACGGAATACTTAAGTAATAATACAATGAACTTATGAATTGGCTAGTAGAAATATTTAGTATAATATTATGCTAATATTTCTATAGCTCTCTATGGGGAAAGAGGAATAGAGTAGGTCTCTCATTTATAAACTAATTTTGAATTATATATATGATTAGTTAATTATGTCTAAAATGGGAGAACACTAGCCACTTCAATTAAAAGAGTAGTATTTATGCTAATTACGTGATTTTATAATTAGCGACAAATACTTACAGAAAGGAGGCTGAAAATATGAAATCATTGAACGATATTATCTGGAATGAAGATATTGATTTAGAAGAAGAGAAAAATGGAAACATTCAATTGGGAGATGACATAAGCTTAGAGCAAAGTTGTGGTGGACTTACTCGTAGCTGTAGGGACATATACTATTCATATAATATGTTTATAAACTGTTAGGTAATAATTTTAAAGATATAGAAATAGATGGAATTAACCTCCATCTATTTCTATATCAAGTTTATTTAATTATTTTGCCTTTAAATTGCTAAAATATATCTTTATTAAAAATATATCTTTATTAAAGGAGGAGATATAAAATGAAAAACAGAAAAATCATATTTTTACTCATCATTACAATATTTCTAATAGGATGTAGTGAAAAGAATGAAAAAAAAGAAAAAATCCAATTAGTTGAAGCTAGTGGTGAAGGTTCTACAATCTATCAAAATGACAATATAAAGATAAAAATATCGGATAATATAGATGAAAAGGAAAGTATATATACATCTATATTAAATGAATTACATAAGATAAATGAATTTTCACCAATAGAAAATATTGAAATAGAGATATCAAAGCAACATATAGTTCCAAAGGTAGATAGAATAATAAAATGTGATGTTAAATTCATAGAAACAGAAGAATTTAAAAAAGAACTTATAAAGAAATCTTATGGAATATATGATAACTGGATATCAGAAGGGCTTTATGCATATATATATGATATAGAGAAAAAGGAAGTGGATTATACTACATATTATACAAATAATGATTTTTCATTATTTGGAGCAAGATTTTTTGAGCCATTTTCAACTAAAGAAGAAATAGATAATATAAAATCTGCATCAAGGGACTTAGTTGAATACCTATTAAAAAATAATAAAAAGGAAGAACTTCTTAAAAACAATATAAATATATCTGATATAGAGAATTGGGCAAAGGAAAAGGGGATAGACTTAGGTTATCAAAGGAAAATAGAGAGTCTAATGAATAGGATGGAAGTATACGATATAGCAGATAAATTTATTATAAATACTAAAGAAGAAATCAATGGATTTAAAATAGATATTAGTATTGCAGAGATGGAAGCACAGTATAGTATAGCAACACAATATAATACAGCAGAAAAAATAGAACAGATTATATTAAGATTTGATAGAGATATATTAGCTATAAAGAATGGGATAGAACAAGATTCGCCAAGATTCTATGCCGAATATAAAGAGGTACTAAATAATGTACCTAAAATAGAATATATTTTTGATACTACTAACTCCTATGATCCTATTGATGGAGGATTTTTTTCCAAAGGAACTGACAAGATAAACTTAAGAGATATAAATTCTCATGCACATGAATATTGTCATTTGTTTTTCTATAATCCTTTTATGGAAAAAGGTATAACTATTACAAGACCTAAATGGTTAAATGAAGGAATTGCAAATTATTTAGATATAATATATTCAGAAGCTTCTATTAAAATGATTGAAGATGAATTTAATAACATACCAAATTATACAGAGCTTCTATTTGCACAAGGTTTCACAGAAAATGAATTAAAAAAACTAAAGAGTTTATATGACGATTTATTAAATCTTTATATTAAAAATGATATTGATATTAATAATATAGAAGAAATTGCAAAGAGTAAAAATAAGAGAATAATGAAAAACAATTTGAACGTTTTATATAGAGTTAAATTTCGTAAGATTCTAGGTACTAACTCAAATGAAGGAAATGCACCTATGGATTTGATGAATGAAGGTGACACTATGGATTATCATAAGAACTTTAGTTTCTTTAATTACTTAGTTGAAGAATATGGATTGGAAAAGATGCTTTACCTAAATGTTACAGATTTTAATGGATTAACCTATAAAGAAGTATTTGGAAAAACATTTGAAGAATTAAAAGTAGATTGGACGAATTATTTGCAAGAAAACATCAAGGGAATTGAATCCATACTTTAATATAAAAACCATAGGAGGACAAGCCATGCATTTTATAGAACATTCTACAATTATGAAGACAAATAAAGAGGATGAATATATCTTAATCAACTTATTAAATGGATTATCAGATATATTATCAGAAGAAGATTTAAACCTAATCAAGCTTTGGACAAAATCAGATGATATTGAGTTTAATAATAAATACGAAACAGACTTATATAATGCACTGACTAAACGAAAATATATGATGAAAAATCGAGAAGAAGAGAATAGGTACAAGGAATCTCAATTGGAAACTCTTAGAAGAAACTATGAAAAGCGAAAAAAAAATATTAAGGATTTAGGTATAGTTTTGACCTATGATTGTAATTTTGGATGTAGCTACTGCTTTGAATCCAATGTAAATAACCATGATAAGGATATACTGACAGAAGATATGATTGACAGGTCTGAATCTCTGTTTCCAAATATAGAAAGCATACTTTTATATGGTGGAGAACCTCTATTGGAACAAAATATGGATATTATAAAATATATAATAGAAAAATATCCTGATAAAGAATATCGAATAATAACAAATGGCTACGGTATAGATAAGTATATTGATATTTTGAAAAAGATTAAGGTAAAATGGCTGCAGGTAACATTAGATGGAGGTAAGGAAACCCATGATAAATCCCGTTTTTTAAAAGACAATAGACTGGGAACCTTTGATAAACTGATATCCAATATTGATTTAGCCATAAAAAATAATATAAGAATAAAAATAAGAATGAATATCAGCAAAGCTAATTATCAAGAATGTTTAGAGCTTAGGGATAATTTAAAGAAAGAATATCCAGATAATAAACTGTTGATATTTGAATTACAGCCTATATTTCAATTAGACGATGATAGTAAAAACTTTTTAGAACCTATATTGTACTCAGTAGATGAATATAGTGACAATACTATTAACAATATGTCCTCTAACCTGCATAGGTCCTTAATTAATGGCAAACCTATCGGTTTAAAATACCATAGTTGTCCAGCAGAGACAAGTGCTAGGCTGATAGATAGTAGTGGAGATATTTATTCCTGCCTAGTTTCTGTAGGAAATAGAGATTCTAGAGTTGGAACATATTATCCTGAATTTAGGTATTTTGAAAATAGCTTGTTAAATAGGAATATAACTACTATTGAACAATGCAAAAATTGTAAATTTGCTTTATTATGTGGTGGCGGATGTGGAAATTCAAGAAATATTAATAATGAGGGCTTCAGAGGAGAATGCAGTTCCTTTTCGAGGAAACTATTGCAATATTCCAATGCTTTAGGATATGAAACCATAGAGGAAGTGATACTATGATTGGAAAATTCAATATAAGAACAGATAATGAGAAAACAGTTCATTATAATTATGGAAAATATATAATTTTCGATTTGGTAACCTTGGATTATATAGTTACAGACAAGGAAGAATATAATGAACTTTTAGATGATTATAGAGACTATCTGAAAAATAATTCTGATATACTAATTGATGAAGCAGAAATCATTGTAAAGGATAAGAAACAATTTCTTGATTTAGTTTTTATAACTGGCTTTGACTGTAATTATAATTGTATCTATTGCTATCAAAAGGATTATAAACATATTAAATCTAAGATGAATACAGATGACCTTGATAAGATAAAAAAATTCTATAAAGTATATGATGAGTTATTTGATACGAATTCAATTATAAAGACCATCACTATCATGGGTGGAGAGCCTTTCCTAGATGATAATTTTAAATTTATAGAAAGCGTTTTTGAAAAGTTTCCAACAGCAAGGCTGACCTTTACTACCAATGGTTCAAATATATCCAAATATGAATCTTTGATAAAATCAAATAGAGAAAGGATTCAAACTGTAATACTTTCAATTGATGGCAATAAAAAACTACATTTAAAACATAGGAATACCTTTAATGATAAGTTCTACGATAATATATGGGAAGCATTGGAGTTTTTATTGAACAATGATATTGAGATAATTATCAATTCTGTATATCATCCTGAAGAGATTGAAGATTATCCTCTATTTTTTGATATTCTGGAAAAGCATGGATGGTTGGAAAATAAATTTTCAGTGAAATTTGATTTAGATATGATGAAAACAAAATCTATAGGTGGGGATAAGACATATATTAATATTGCAAAGGAATCCTTTAAACAACTAATTGAACTGGATAATAGAGCAAAATATCTAAGTCAAAGCTTTACAAATTATACTGAAATTTCTATGCTTAGTATGATACAGTCAAGGGAGACTCGAATACCATATAAGCATTGTGACCTTACATTTAGACCTTCTTATACATTTATACCAAATGGAAAGGCTGTTACTTGCTTAAGTTCAGATAATCCTAAACTAGAGGTAGGAACTTATAAGCCAGAGATTCTTATAAATAAGGATAATATAGAAAATATCCATAATCGTGATGTCCGTAATATGTCAAGATGCAAAGATTGTGATTATAAATATTTTTGCAGAGGCGGTTGTATTGCCGAGAATATCAAAAGATACGATACCTTAGATATAGGATATTGCAGCAGATGGAAAGAAGAAGATTATAAAGTAGCTTTAGAGAGAGTTTTAAATCAATTGATAGCTGAGGAAATAAGAAATACTGATAAAATTAAAGCATGATATAGGAGAAGATAAATTTGCTATATATAAAAAAGAGTATGGCTTTATTAGATAGATATAAAATTAAATATTTATTGATTAAATTGACAGGTATTTTGATAAAGATCAGTGCATTAATAGAACCTTATCTAGTAAGTGTAATTGTTGCATCAATTATGCAGAATAATAGATTTTTGTTTAAAAGGTATATTATCCTGTTTGCCCTATACTATATGGTGTTTGGCATTATAAATTATTCATTAGATAAAGTATCTTCTAAATTGATGATTAGAATAAATAATAAGGTTAAAGAGAGGATATTTTACAGCTATTTTGGACATTTTCAATATAGCAGTACATATAATTCGGCTAAATTAAATAATGTATTCACAGGTGATTATAGTTCTCCTTTATCTTATTTAGATTATTTATTTGGATATTTATCGGAAGTTATAGTTTTGTTATCTATGCTATTTATATTAGTTAAGCAAAATACTTGGTTTATATATACTATTGTTTTAGTGATACCTATAATATTTATCAATATTCATTATTCTAAAAAAATAAAGAAATATAATAAAATAAACTTTTATTATTCAGATGTGATATTGGGTATTATCAAGAAAGTTTCTAATAATATTTATGAAGTTGCCTCAAATGAAAAGATTAAAAACTTTATAGTAAGGGATTTTGATGATTATATAGAGGATAAGATTTCTAATGTTGATAAGCTAAATGAAAGTAAGATAAATTTACAATATATAATGGATTCTATTATGAAAATCAATATATTCTTATTTTATATATTAGCTGGAATACTTGTATTTAAGAAAAGAATAACCCCAGAAATCTTCATATTTCTATCTTTTTATATTCAAAAAGTATTGATAAGCCTCATAGGGATAACTAATCTGATACCAACTGTCCAAAGATATCATGTGAGTTTGGATAGGGTCTTTGAAGTAATGGAAACAAAAAAATTATTCAAAGATGAAGAAGAAAATAAACAACCCCTTGAGTATATTGATAAAATAGAGATAAAAGATGGAGAATTTAAAATAAAAGATTCTTATATATTGAAGGATGTTAATATGCATTTAAATAAGGGGGAACATATATTGATTGAAGGTGAAAATGGAAGTGGAAAATCCAGTATTATAAAACTTATATCATTACAATATCCTTTAAGTTGTGGAGAATATCTGATTAATGATAATAGCCATAAAGAATACAAGGCTTCAGATATTATGGATTGTATAAGTATATCTAATCAAAACCCAACTGTCTATCCTTTGTCTATAAGAAATAACATTTTATATGAAGCAGATAATGGTAAATATGCTCTAAATGAAATTCTGGAGGATTTTGATCTATTGGAGTATATAGAAAGCTTAGAAGAAGGTATAGATACTTTTATAGATGAAAACTATAATCTATCTGGAGGTCAGAGGAAGAAAATAGAAATAATAAGATGTCTATCCAAGAATTCATCTATTTATATATTGGACGAACCTCTAGCCAGTTTAGATGCTGATTTTAAAAATAAATTCGATTATATACTAAATAAATATTTTTCAGATAAAACAGTAATAATGATTGAGCATGGAAACTATAAATCTGATTTTTTTGATAGATACTATAAATTTAAACACGAAAGCCTAGAGGTGCAAAATGGATAATATATTGATTATAATCGATTTAGAAGGAATTATTGGAGTTGAAGATTTGTGGGATAATAAGAGGAATGAGGATTTATTATATAAAGAAATAGCTACAATTATAAACTCCATACCTAATAATATGAATATATATCTATGCTATGACCATAATGATGGTATATTCCCTAGTAATTTAACGGAGAAATTAAGTCATGGAATCAATATAATCAAGAAAATAAGAAATATTGATTTTAGTATTGATTATAAAACAGCTTTTCTAGTGGGTTTTCATGGCAAGAAAAGTGACCATTGTAGGTTCCCTCATACCTTTAGAGATGAGATTCAAATATTATCTTTAGGAGAAAAAGAAGTGGGAGAAATTGAAATGGTAGTTAATTTTTTATCATACTACAAGATCCCGGTTTCATTGATAAGCACCGAAGCCTCGGTAATTGATTACCTAAATTATAATTGCATATATCATGACATAGACAAAGGAGATATGTCTTCAATATACTTAAACCTAGAAAATGATGTAAAAAAAGCCCTTAATAGTGAAATCTCATTGTCCAAATTTGATGATTCTAAGGTTAAAATTATTTACAATAATTATGTACAAAGAAGAGTAAAAGAATTAGAATTGGATATTAAAATTTCTTTTAAAGATACAATTGATTTTTTTAGATATCTGCCTAATTTGCACATTCCTTTAAATCATATAATAAGCAAAGATCTTAAAAATATGTTTGAGGAATTAGTGAGAAATAGACCTGAATCCTTGGAATTAGTGAAAGATGAGAATATAAGAAAATTATTAGATAAAGATATAAGTTCACTAACTTATCTTGATTTATATGAAATATCGCAATACTTTTATAAAATAAAAGATGATAAGAGTGCTAAATTTGAACTTCAACCTAAAGAGTAAAAACAACTCTAAACAGCCAAAGCTTGATATTCTATCGAACTGAGGCTGTTTAATTTTTTGTGTAATTACTTATAGTTATAAATATAAATATATTTTTCTATATTATTTTTCTTATAATATGACAAATGTCATACTATATTGTGATTCTATACACTACAATGAAAAACTCCAAATACATATAATTAAATTAAGATGAAATAGGGGGAGTGATTTAAGTGGTAGTAAAAGTAAATAACTTAGTAAAAAGATATAAGGAATTAATTGCCCTTGAGCATTTTAATATGGAGGTTGAAGAGGGAGAGATATTGGGACTTTTAGGACCTAATGGTTGTGGTAAGACTACGGCAATAAACTGTATTCTTTCATTATTGAATTTCGATAAAGGTGAAATACAAATATTTGGAAAGAAAATGACTCCAAACTCCTATGATATTAAAAAACAGATAGGAGTAGTGCCTCAAGAAGTTTCAGTTTTTGAGAATTTAACCGTAAGAGAAAATATAGATTATTTTTGCGGACTTTATATAGAAGATAAAGTTAAGAGAAAACAATATGTAGAAGAAGCTATAGAATTTGTAGGGCTGAAGGATTATGTAAAATTCTATCCTAAGAAATTAAGTGGAGGACTCAAAAGAAGACTAAATATTGCTTGTGGTATAGCTCATAAACCGAAGTTGATTTTTTTGGATGAACCTACAGTTGCAGTAGATGCACAAAGCAGAAACTTCATATTAGATGGAATAAAAAGGTTAAATCAAGAAGGAAGTACTATTATATATACTACTCATTATCTAGAGGAAGCAGAAATGCTCTGTAAGAGAATTATAATCATGGATAATGGCAAAAATTTGGTTTCAGGAACTAATGAAGAATTGAAGGCTATGATAACAACCACTGAAAAGATAGTAGTTGGTTTCTCAGATATTGAAGATAAAGAGATTCAGAAGATCAGAAAAATTCCTCATGTAATAGATATAGAAAAAAGAGAAGATGATTATATAATAAAGTTTGAAAATGGACTAAACAATTTATCAAATCTATTGGAGTTTATAAAAGAAAATAACCTTACCTATACAAAATTATATAGCCAGCTGCCAACATTAAATGATGTATTTTTGGAGTTAACAGGGAAGGAGCTTAGGGATTGATATGAAAAGTATATTTAGAAATTGCATATATCAAGGAAAAAATTTATATAGAGACAAATCTTTTCTTTTCTGGACTTTAATATATCCAATTATAATGGCAATATTTTTCTACACAGCCTTCAATGGAATGATAAATATACAACTAGAGAATATAGATATAGGAATAAGCTCTCAAAATCCTATTGCATTTATATTGGAAGAAATTGAAATAGTAAATGTTCATAAAATCTCAGAAGAAGAGATAAATGAAAAGTTAGAGAATGAAGAAATTCAAGGATTTATTGACGATGATTTTAATTTATTAGTCAAAAAATCAGGAGTAAATCAGACTATAATTAAAGAGATATTGGATCAAATTAAACAGATGGAAAGTTTAAGTGTTCCCATTGAAAAATTTGATTTTACAGTGGAATATATTTCAGAAACAAATCAAAAAGCAGATGTTGTAATTATAATATTTTATTCACTAATTGCAATGGTTTCTGCATATGGAATTTTTCCTGGAATTGTAACAGTAATTTTGATTCAAGCAAATCTGACTAATCTAGGAAAGAGAATAAATATAACACCTCTGCGAAAGAATGAATTTCTATTGGCAGGTGTTATAGTTTCATTAATCTTAAATTTACTTTCAAACGGCATATTATTGATTTTTATAAAATATATCTTAAAGATTAATTTGTTTACAGAACTAAAGTACAGTACAGTGCTTATAATAATGGGAAATTTATTTGGAGTAGCCCTCGGAATGTTTATTGGAGCTTCCAATAAACAAAATGAAAATACAAAGACAATTATAGGTATTATGATTACTTTGGTTTTATCGGCTTTATCTGGGATGATGTCACCTAATATAAAGATTTCAATTGATCAGAATATTCCGATATTAGGAAGAATAAATCCCATATCTATAATAACCAACAATCTATATAGGATCAATCTATTAGGGAGCACTAAAAGTGTAGGTGAAGGAATCATTATTTTATCAATTTATTGTGTAGCCTTAATCAGTATATCCTATGTATTTTTAAGGAGGAAAACCTATGACAGTATATAAGTATTTTATTAAGATAGCACTAAAAAACAAAGGCGTTATTCTCTCGTATACTATAATATTTTTTATTCTATCAATATTAAATAGTGGCAGCAATGCTCAAAGGGAAATCAGCTTCACAGAAACAAAGTTTACTATTGGAATAGTTGATAACAGTAATAGTGAAATATCTAGAAGCTTAACAGATTATCTAGGAAAGAAGAATAATACAACCTTCATAGAGGCAGATGAAGAATATATTAAGGAGCAGGTGTTTCTCCAAATAGTAGATGCAGTAATTATCATTCCAGAGGATTTTGACGAAAGGGTAGTAAATAAGAAAAATGCCATTGAATTATTTAGAGATGATAGAAATGTAGCATCTTATCAAATTGAAAATCAAATCAATAAATTTATTTCCTTTGCCAATGCAACCTATGAAGATGGGAAATTTGGTTTATCCAATGTAAGTACTGCTTTAGATGAAGGGATAGAGGTAAATATAGTTAAATCTGATAATAATATAAATCAGAAGATGAATACATGGTTTAAATTTTACTTTAATTATGTCTCCTATATAATAATGGCTTTATATATTTCTGTAATAGGGTTTGTAATGACTGACTTTATAAATAAGGAAGTTGAGAACAGAAGAAAGATATCTTCAATAAAGTTTTTGAAATTTAATAGAGAAATATATTTAGGACAGTTGACAATAGCAAGTTTTCTAACATTAATATTTATATTTGGAAGTATTGTTTTGAAAGGAAAATATATTGGAGAAGTGAACTTTTCAAAATATGTAGTCAATACAATAGTATTTTCATTTTCTGCATTATGTCTCGTATTTTTAATCAATAATATAACACATAATAAATATATTATATCTGGGGTAAGTACAGTACTATCTCTTGGAACTTCGTTTATATCAGGAGTAATGGTACCTCAGCAATTTTTAGGAGAAAAGGTATTGACAATAGCTAAATTTTTCCCAACATATTATTTTGTAAAGATAAATGAAATGGATATTAGCTCTCTATTAGATGTAAAGTATGAAATATTTATGCAGTTATTGTTTGCCGTGGTATTCTTATTAATGGGGCTATATTTTTCTAGAGCAAAACAAGTAAATTAAAGGACTGGTCTATAACGGAGTTATAGACCAGTCCTTTTAAATTAAGTATATTATCTAAATAAATCGTAAGATATCTAAATAAAAAATCTAAAGGTAATGTTATACTTATAACAATCATAATGATAATTGTTATCAATATATGATTTAATACAATTAATAAAGGAGGACGGAGATGGTACTGACTAATTGTAAAAAAACTTATGACTATAAAATTAAAGATTTGCCAGATTTACATTTATTAAAAGTTCTAGGTCTTAGAAAAGGAATAGACTTTAAGGTTCAGAGCAAACAGCCTCTAGGAGGGCCAATAGTAGTAAAAGTAGGTAATAGAAGTATAGCCATAGCAAAAGATGTAGCAAAAGAAATAGTTGTTCAGGAGGTAAGTTAGAAATGGGATGTCACTCTAATAATCAGGGAAGTATATCTCTTGATGATAAAATAAAAATATTACTTATGGGAAATCCCAATGTAGGAAAAAGTGTAGTATTTTCTAAGTTAACAGGAGTCCATGTAGACAGTTCAAACTATGCTGGTACTACTGTTGATTATACCGTAGGAGATATTAATTTTAGAAATATTGAAGGGGTAATGATAGATGTACCAGGTACATATTCCTTAGAGGCTAGTTCTGAGGCTGAAGAAGTAGCAGTAGGTCTATTAGAAGAAGGGGCAGATGTAATTATTTGTGTATTAGATGCTACTCACTTAGGACGAAACTTAGATCTGGCAATTCAACTTCAGGAATATTCTACTCCTATTATTTATTGTTTAAACTTAGTAGACGTTGCGGCGAGACAAGGGATCACAATAGATGTAGAACAATTATCTAAGGAACTAAATGCTCCTGTGATTCCAACAGTGGCAATTAAAAATACAGGACTTACGGATTTGATTTTGAAATCTGTAGAACTATCAGGTACAACAAAGGATCCAGAGCCTCCATTAGAAGATGAAGAAAGATGGAATAGGATCAATAAGGTTATAGAGAAGGTAGAGAAGAAAGAAGAAAAAGAACCAACTTTTATGGAAAAACTAGAGAATTGGACTGTACAACCGTGGCCAGGTATACCTATAGCTATTTTAGTATTAATATTATCTCTAGGTGTTGTAGTTGGTGGAGGAAAGGCTCTTAGATCAGTAGTACTTTTACCTTTAGTAAGAAAGGTTATTATGCCTTTTCTTACAACGATAGTTTCTGCAATTATACCTGCAGGGATTTTTAGAAATCTATTAGTAGGGGAATTTGGTATATTGATTATAGGGATAGAGTGGCCATTTGCATTGATTCTTCCTTATGTCTTATTATTCTATGTGGTTTTTTCCTTCTTAGAGGACAGTGGATATTTACCTAGGATAGGAGTTTTGGCAGACGGAATACTTAGTCGTATAGGAATCCAAGGTGGAAATATAATACCTATTATGATGGGATATGGATGTGCTGTACCTGCCATAGTAGGTACAAGGGCTGCCACTACGTATAAGGAAAGAATAATGGTTGCAGCTTTAGTTTCCTTTGCTATTCCTTGCGCTTCTCAAACTGGTGCATTTATAGCACTTTTAGGAGATAGATCTATACCTGCTTTAATATTGGTTTATATGATGTCTGTACTAATATTACTATGTGTAGGTGTAATTATGAATAAAGTCATACCAGGAAAAGGGCAGCCAATGCTTTTAGAAGTACCTAATCTATTGTTACCAGATAAAAATGCTTTTAAGAAGAAGCTAAAAATAAGAATGAAACATTTCTTACTTGATGCAGAAGGTCCAATGTTTATAGGTATATTAATAGCTGCAATAGTGGCAGAAACAGGCATATTAAATGAATTTAGCAATATAATAGGGCCTTTAGTTGAAGGATGGTTAGGATTACCTAAGGAAGCCAGCCTATCTCTATTGCTAGGAATAATAAGAAGAGAATTGGCAGTACTTCCATTACTTGAAATGGATTTAAACACATTACAATTATTAGTAGGTTCAGTAATGGCACTATTTTATCTACCTTGTTTATCAGTTTTCGGCGTACTTACAAAGGAATTCTCCTTAAAGGTATCTATAACTATAGGTGTTATAACGATTATATCAGCTTTCCTATTTGCAGGGCTAGTAAATCATATTGGTCTGTTTATAATGGCTGTACTTTAGCGGGTGGAATTTATGATAGTGACTTGGACAAAATGGATGGAAAAAAGGATTTCCTGTTCAAATTTTCTAATTAGATTATATGAAAAATATTATAAAAAGATTGTTAGGAATGAAATAAAACTAGCTGATGTAAAAATAAACGATAGAATACTATGTATTGGGGGAGGATCTATTCCATGTACTGCGCTTCAAATAGCAAATTTAACAGGAGCAAAGGTAGATGTAATAGATATAGATAGCAGGGCAGTATATAATGCTAGAAATGTAGTAGAGAAAATGGGATTAAATAATAAGATATATATAACAAATACCGGAGGAGAAGAAGTAGATATATCTTCCTATGATGTTATACATGTGGCACTGCAGGTTACACCTAAGGAAGAAGTAGTAGAGCATATATGGAGCAAAGCTAGAAAAGGTACTAGGATATTGGTTCGTATGCCTAAGAAGAATCTAAGGTATTTCTACTCAAATATATCAAATGAATACTTAAATGAAAAAGAAAGCTGTACTAGGAATTGTTGTTTAGACAACGAGTTAAATACGATGAAAGAAGTCCTACTTATGGTAAAGAATTAGGTGAGATTATGAAAAAATATATATTGTATATCTTAACTATTATAGGAATAGGATTTGTATCTATATATTTTGATTGGGAAATGGTTTTAATTAATCTTAGATCCATGAATCTTTATATACTGATAATAGCATTATCTTTACAATTTTTAACAATGGTTTTACTAAGTCTACAATGGAAGTATATGGTTTCTTGGATTCAGAGGAATTGTAGGTTTATAGATGCTTTTAGAATAAATGCTAAGGGGAATATTGTAGATGCCATAACACCGGGAGTAAAGATGGGTGGTGAACTAGCTAGGTTATATCAGATTAAAAATAGGCTAGACTTAAGTTACGGTGAAGCTACTGTAGTTGTAGGATTACAAAAGACCATTAGTCTTTTTAGCTTTCTTTCTTTAACTATAATAAGCTTAATATGGTTTTATACTACAATGGGAAATCACTATAAATCGTATTTTAATTTATTTTTATCAGCAGTAGTTGTATTAGCCTTAGGATTATTTGTTTTATTGATCTTGTGTGTAAAGCCCAATGTTATAAAAAAAATATTATATAAGTTTTCATTGAAGTCTGAAACAATTATAAAAATAGAAAATGCATTTGGGCAATATAGTTTATCAATAGGAAAGTTATTGGAAAATAAGCTACAGTTTTTAATTCAAATATTATTGGGAATTTTTATATGGATATTATTTGCCTTTAAAATGGCTTTAGTAATCAAGGGATTTAATATGAAACTAGATTTAATTTCAATAGCTGCAATAACATATCTGACCTATATAGTTGGTATGATACCTTTGTTACCTGGAAGTATAGGCAGTTTTGAAACTAGTATGGTTACGCTCTTAGTAATGAAAGGAATTCCAGTGGAGAAAAGTATAGCAATATCTGTAGTATTTAGGTTTGTAACTTTTTGGTTTGAGTTTGGATTAAGTTTTATAATGTTAATCTTAGATAAATTAAGGAGATATTTTGTAAAGGATGATGGATATGCTAAAGGCAGAATCTAGAGAGCATAGAAAGTATTATGTATTACCAGCTATGATAACATATTTTAATATGTTTTTAGGAGCCATAGCAATATTTATTAGTAATACTACAGATATGAATAAAATAAAGATGGCTTGTGTACTAATTTTATTAGCTGCTATCACAGATAAGATGGACGGATTTATTGCTAGAAAACTTAATATGACTAGTGAATTTGGACGAGAACTAGATTCACTATGTGATTTAGTATCCTTTGGATTAGCTCCAACAATAATTGGATTAAATATACATGGCAATTATTTAGGTTTATTGGAAATAGCAGTGTCTTTATTATTTATAGGCACAGGGATATTTAGACTTGCTAGATTTAATATTGAGAAAGAGACATGCTATATCATAGGACTACCTATTACTATCGCAGGCGGAATATTAGTAGCAAAATATATTATAGATATTAATTATAGGATAATGGAAAGCTCTTTAAATTTATCTTATGAAAACCTTATAATAACTATAATATTATCATTCCTGATGATAAGTACATTTAGAGTGAAAAAACCTAATATTTAAAAAATAAGACCTTCTATAGAAGGTCTTATTTTTTAGTATTAAGCTTAGTTCTATATTCTTTTGGAGTTACACCTTCTACCTTTTTAAATACATAGCAGAAATAACTCTGACTACTAAATCCACATTCTATGGTTATATCCAATAATGAAAGAGAAGTATTCTGTAGGAGTAGTTTAGATTTATCGATTCTTATCTTATTAATAAAATCAGAAAAGCTATATCCCGTACATTTAGAAAATAAACAGGATAAATAACTACTACTGATATGTATTTCCTTAGCCACATTTCCAAGGGTTAGATTTTCATCTAGATTGCTATATATATAATCTAAGGCTTCCATAATAATTGGATTTTTATTTTTCATATCTTCCATGCTTTGAATATCTAAATGGAAAAATATTAAATCTTTTCCTAAGGAGTAAAGATCTTTTACACAAGGCTTTTTTTCTATTTCCTTTATCATGCAAACTCTTTTCTCGTATAATATTTTTTTACATACAGGACTATTAGAGGCATTGATGTATAAAATTGAGCTTAGAGATATTAAATAATTTTTTATAGATTTTATATAGTTTACATCACTAAAATCAAATTCCTTAATATTATTAAAAATTCTATTGTAATAGTATAAGGTTTTAGCTTTATTTCTACAATTTATTTCTTTAAGCAACTGATTTTCTAGATGTACCATAGTCAACCCTCCAATAACTAACAAACTTAAAATGATAATCACTATCAGTTATATATTATATCAATTTTAATGGAAAAATTCAAACATGGTTAAGTAAAGAAATCAGATATTTCGGCTTTCTTCCTCCTTGACATATATATAAAGATATTATAAAATATATTGGTAAACTATGCACTGGTAGCTCAGTAGGATAGAGCGACGCCCTCCTAAGGCGTAGGCCGGGGGTTCGATTCCTCTCCAGTGCACCACGAATGATAGAATAAGACAGATGTAAGATGGCATCTGTCTTATTCTAATTTTTTATGTTATTCTAAGTTGAAAATAATTTATATTATCCGTATAGGCATTTTTTATAATGGAGGCCTCAATGAAAAAGATCATCGTTACCATGATAGCATCACTTATACTATTCACAGGATTTGCAACACCGGTTTATGCGCTATCGGACGCACAATCTGTGGCAATACAAACATTGCTGGATGATGCCTGTCGTATATCAGGTGTACCGAGCATGTCAATTTCTATAATCGACGGGGATGAAACATTCTACTTTTCCTCTGGCTACGCAGACCGTGAGAAAAGGTTGCCTGCCAATGAAAACACTCTATACGAGCTGGCTTCGGTTAGTAAGGCTTTTACTGGTGTGGGTATTTTACTGTTAGAGGAGCAGGGACTACTGTCCATGACCGATCCTATTCAGAAATATCTGCCTTGGCTTACGATGGAGTATAAAGGGATGCCTGTTGATATGCAGAGCCTTACACTTAATCACTTCTTGCACCATACCAGCGGCTTGACAAATCGAAAGCATGTTCAAAGCATCCCGCAAGGCAGTACGCCAGATATGTTGCGAAAGACCGTGGAAGCATTGGTGGATGCTGAACTGGCATTTCTTCCCGGTGAGCAATACGAGTATGGAACTGTCAATTATGATGTATTAGGTTTGGTTATTGAGGTTGTGTCTAGTCAAAGCTATGAAAACTTTATGACGGAGCAGGTATTTCGCCCCTTGGGCTTATATCATACTTATGTTTATAAAGAAGAAGCCAAAGCAACCGGGCAACTGGCGCAGGGCTACCGATCTTCTTTTTTTATAACAAGCCCATATGACGCACCAGATTATGCCGGTAACAAACCGGCGGGATACATCATGTCTTCTACAAAGGATATGGCGCATTGGATGGACATACAGATGGGTGATGTACAGAATATACCCGAAGTATTTAAAGCGGTTATCATGAAATCACATCATGGAGACGTATCTGTTCCGGATGTCAATGGGATGTATTATGCGGCGGGATGGATGGTAAACGCTGACAAAACAATTATTGAGCACTCGGGGAGCAATCCCAATTTCTCAACCCAAGTGGTAATACTGCCAAATGAACGAACAGCTTTCTGCCTGCTAACCAACGGCGCTAATACCAATATCAGTCTGGTAAAAAGCATTAAAGATATATTGGACGGCAATCTTACGCAGTCGTATAAGATAAGTGGCATACAGCTTTTGGACATGATTCTTTCGTCTGCTACAATTATTGTTTGCCTGTTGTCTGTCATTTTCTTTATTTTGGGGTTACGCAGAAAGAAAATGAATGAGCGGCAATCAATAACAAAAAAAGGAATACTCATAACCGTTGTTTGGCTAATGGTTACTGTTGCCATATGCATTATGTGCTGGGTTTTCCCAATGGTCTTCGGATACGATTGGCCAACGTTACTTGTTTGGCAAACATATAGTATCCTTACAGTTTTGATTTCACTGGCGCTATTAACTACTTCTATTACATTTTTTGTATACACTCGCCAGCATAATGCCGTGTCCCGATAATGAGCATAATCTTACCTGCATCTATTTTGACTTAATAACACAAAAATAAAGCTGTAAGTCTTTAGAAATAAAGACTTGCAGCTTTTTTATGGCTTTACACTTATCTGTTGCCGAAAATAGATATGATGAAGGAAACTAGTCTATATAAGATTTTTTTGATAACACATGAACACGACATATGAGTGTCGTGTTCATGTGTTATAATGTTAAATAGGAGGTAATTTTATGATTGGAGAATTTTACCGTAGTGTTTATCCTAGTGCTGTAACGAGAGAATTGGAGGCGGGTGTCCATGAAGATTGACCGCTTGCTTGGAATACTCACAATCTTGCTTCAAAACGAGAGAGTAACGGCTCCATATCTCGCTGAGAAATTTGAAGTTACCCGCCGTACCATTGGTAGGGATATTGACACTATGTGTCAGTCGGGCATACCGATTATCACATATCAAGGAAGCGGCGGTGGTATTTCTATTGCAGAGGGTTTCAAGCTAGACAAAAGTGTTCTGACTGTTGATGAGCTTTCAGGGATTATTGCTGGGCTTAAAGGTATCGGAAGCGTATCGGACAAGTCTCATATTGAGAAAACTCTAGATAAATTATCTGCCAATAAAGATATGGTCGTATCACTACGAGAGCCTATTGTAATAGACCTTGCCTCTCATTACAAAGGTAGTTTGACGGAAAAGATTGAACTTATTAAACAGGCTATTCATGAGCATAGAATAATTGAATTTGACTATTATTATGAAAAGGGAATTACCCATCGCCATATCGAACCATACTTTATAATTTTCCAGTGGACAGCATGGTATATATTTGGATTCTGTCAAGACCGAAAGGATTGGAGATTATTCAAGATAATGAGATTATGGGATTTATACCTTTGTGCTGAAACCTATATTCCACGTGAAATTCCACCTGAAAAGAGAGATTTCAATGCCCATCTTCCAGATGATAAAAAGCTGGTTGCTCTATTTGACTTATCAGCCCGCTATCAGCTCATTGAAACATATGGGCTCCAGTGTTATACAGAAACGGAAGAAGGTCTGCTCCGTCTTGAAATTGGCTATACAAATATGGATTTCACCATATCATGGCTTTTGGGATTTGGAGATAAGGTAAAGGTAATAGAACCTGCTCATATGGCGGAACATATAAAAAGAATTGCTGATAATATTTTAGAATCTTATAGATAAACAGGACAGGGTGTTGTCCTGTTTAATGTGATATGATCTTCTTTAAAGGAGGGTTTTGATTGAATGGTAAGGAGATAAAAAACTATGGAGATTTTGTTAATACCTTATTGGATGTGGGGTTTTCCATGGGTGGAGGAAACAGCGAGGGGATTTTTTCCGTAATTCCATGGAATTGGAAGGAAATACCCCCTTACGAGACGCCAGTTTGCTGGCATACAGGAAATCCGGAAACTGACCCCTGGGAGTGGCGTATACGTGTGTTGGATCAGCGTAAGGATATTGCCTATGCAAAACTATTTTTTAGGAAAAGCGGATATATTGCCAAGGAATGGGCTCCCTATTTTCTTGCTGTTAGGCGTGAGAATAGAAGCTTTGATGAGGAATACTCAGAGGGTACAATCAGTAACTATGCGAAACGCATTTATGATGCTGTCATTGAGAATGGAACTTTGCCCTTACACGGAATAAAGCAGTTGGCAGGATTTGGGAAGGATGAAAAATCTCAATTTGATAGAGCCTTAACGGAGTTGCAAATGAAAATGTATTTAACTATGTGTGGAAGACAGCAAAAAACATCCCAAAAAGGAATGGAATACGGTTGGTCTTCAACAGTATTTTGCACAACTGAAAATTTTTGGGGTGAGGACATATTTGATAAAGCTGCAAAAATTGAGAAGGATGAGGCCATTGAAAAGATAAGAGAGCGTATTTTTATGCTTAATCCCCATGCAGAGTCAAAAAAGATTTTGAAGTTTATTAAAGGCTAAAAGAGTTATTACGGAGGTGGTGAAATGAGTAAAGAGATTATTAAAAAAGCAGGGGAAATTATTCGTCAGAATACAGCACATAATTCATTGGTAGGTTCAGAGCCTTATTGTGTTCTGGCACTTATTGACAAGGATGGCCATCCTACTGCTTCAACAATTACGGCATCAAAGTCTGATGGAATTAATTGGCTTACATTTTGTACTGGACTTAAAAGCAATAAGGTAAAGCGTATAGAAAACTGTAACCGTGCCAGCTTATGCTTTAATAAGGACGGTGCATATAATATAACTTTAGTGGGAACTATTGAGATTGTAACAGATATAGCTGTGAAGGAGGAAATGTGGTATCCAGGAATGGGACAACATTTTAAGGGTTCCAATGATCTAGAATATTGTGTTCTGCGTTTTAAGACCAATAGATATAATCTTCTAGTTGATTGGCAGGAAGTTGAGGGAGTATTGTGAAGAAAGATAAAGTCTTTAGAATAAATTTAAATGGGGAGATTGTATGAGTTTAATTACTGAAATGACAAAAGATTTAGCTGAAGATATTTCAAATTGGATTTATGAAGAGCCTTATTCCATATATAGCTTAGAAAAGAATCGAGAAACTATTCTTGAGCTTATAAGTGGTGATTATTATGCTTTTATTGATGATAAAAATCAATTGTCTGGTTATTTTTGTTTTGGTAAACCAGCACAAATCCCAACCTATGACTATATATACTCTGAAGAAGCTTTAGATATTGGATTAGGTATGAAGCCGATTTTATGTGGAAATGGACTAGGATATACATTTTTAAACGCCGGAATGGATTTTGCCCAAGAGCAATTTCAAGTTGAAAAATATCGACTGACAGTTGCTTCCTTTAATAAACGTGCTATTAGTTTGTATGAAAAAGCTGGTTTTACCATATTAAAGACTGTTAATCATTCCAGGTCTGGAGATGAATTTTATATAATGGTTAGAGAATAAAGAGATTGAACAGCATTCTTTTTATATTTTAAGAGTACTTTACGCTATCTTGACACCACGGATATGTACTGTTATTATAACAAATAACTGGTATAATATAGAGAATTAAATATATAAGGATAAAATTAAGATTTTTCTCTTATTGATTAGTAAGTTTTCATATTTACATTAAATAAGCTATCTGAAAGTAGAGGAAAATATATTGTATATGGCGGAAATACAGCTAATAAGGTAGATATTAGTATATAAAAAGATGAATTTTAATTTAGTGATAGGTGATATTGATGGATATTTTTTATATGAAAGAAGCTTTAGAAGAAGCTAAAAGAGCTTATAGCGCCTACGAAGTTCCAGTAGGTGCTGTTGTTGTTTATAAAGGAGAAATAATTGGTAGAGGTTATAATCAAAGGGAAACAATAAGTGACCCTACGGCCCATGCAGAAATACTTTCAATTAAAGAAGCAAGCCAATGGCTTCATGCTTGGAGATTACTTGATTGTACCATGTATGTTACCTTAGAGCCTTGTGCCATGTGTGCTGGTGCCATAGTTAATTCCAGAATAGGTAGGTTAGTTATAGGTGCTAGAGATCCTAAAAGAGGATGCTGTGGAACTATAGAGGATTTAACAAATCACCCTAAGTTTAATCATAGGGTAGAAGTTGAATTTGGAGTATTGGAAGATGAGTGCAGTAGTATAATATCTGAATTTTTTAGAGAATTAAGAAGAAATAAATAAAAAAACATTAAGACTTAGTCTTAATGTTTTTTTATTTATGGAGCTGGCGAGAGGAATTGAACCCCCAACCTACTGATTACAAGTCAGTTGCTCTGCCGATTGAGCTACGCCAGCAAACCTATATTTTCGCAGTCTCGCAACTCAAATCTATTTACTCGTTACACTCCTATAGATTTGGTGCTCGTTGCGTTTGACCTACATCAACTCACTGTCGTTCGTTGTGTTAGGTCATAATGGCGACCTGGAAGGGACTCGAACCCTCGACCTCCAGCGTGACAGGCTGGCATTCTAACCAACTGAACTACCAGGCCATTACATATTTTCGCAGTTTCGTAACTCAAATCTATTTACTTGCTATGCTCGTATAGATTTGGTACTCGTTGCGTTTGACCTACATCAACTCACTATCGCTCGTTGTGTTAGGTCATAATGGTGACCCCACCGGGATTCGAACCCGGGTTACCGCCGTGAAAGGGCGATGTCTTAACCGCTTGACCATGGGGCCATATGGATTGCCAAGAGACAACCTTCTTAATATTAACATGGATCATTATATTTGTCAAACATAATTTTATATTTTATTAATTAATTTCTTAAAATGATAATTTATAAAATATTAAACATAATTAACGAAATATTATAACTCTTCTTTTATCCTATAGAAATTTAGAGTTACTTTATGCTATAATGTATAGGAAAACTTTTAATTTAGGAGAGATGTCCGAGAGGCTTATGGTAGCGGTCTCGAAAACCGTTGTGCAAGATGTCTTGTACCGTGGGTTCAAATCCCACTCTCTCCGTTAAATCGCATATATTTTCGAAAAGATGCCTTAAATAATACGTATTATTTAAGGCATCTTTATATTAATCTAGTCTATATTAAATAGCAAATCATAGAAAAAATTAATTTTATTAAAGGTTGTAGCTATGTTAAAATCATATCGTCATTATAATAGAAGAGGGGTGTAAATATTGAAAAAATCCACATGGACAAAATTAATTATTGTTCTTTTATTAGCTGGAATATATTTATTTGTGCCACAGGTTAATTTAGTAGTAAAAGAAGTAGTTGGACTATTTGGGAAAGGCGATGTAGAAGTAATTAAAGATTATATACTTTCCTTTGGTATATGGGCACCTATTATATCATTTTTACTTATGATATTTCAATCAGTAGCAGCACCACTTCCAGCATTTCTAATTACCTTTGCTAATGCAGGATTATTTGGATGGGTTAAGGGAGCCATACTTTCATGGTCATCTGCCATGGCAGGAGCAGTTTTATGTTTCTATATCTCAAAGACATATGGAAGAACTACGGCAGAAAAATTAACATCTAAATTTGCCTTAAGGGAAATAGACAGCTTCTTCGATAAATATGGTAGAAACGCAGTATTAATAGCTAGACTTCTACCATTTATATCCTTCGACATAGTAAGCTATGGAGCAGGATTAACTTCCATGAGCCTATGGTCTTTCTTTTGGGCTACGGGACTTGGACAACTTCCAGCTACTATAATTTATTCCTATGCAGGGGAAAAGCTAACAGGTGGAGCAAAAACATTTGTCACGGGACTACTTATATTATTTGGAGTTAGTGCATTTGCATTTTTATTGAAAAAGCTATGGAACGAAAAGAACAAAGAGAAGTTATAAGAAATTGGGATTGTTGAGACAATCCTTTCTTTTAGTTAAGATGGAAAGGTGTTTTATATGAATATATCAGATAAAGCTATGAAGAAAATAATTGAAGCAGAAGAAAGATGTATTGGATGTAAAGCCTGTATGAAGGGCTGTCCTATGCTTATCAAGTTTTGCGAAAATCCGAAAGACTTGTTAAGGGAATTAAAGGATAAAAAGGAATATGACTACTCTTTACCTTATTCATGTATGTTATGTGGTTATTGCTCCAAGGTATGTCCAAAGAATGTAGATTTAAAGTCTATTTTTATGAGATTAAGAAAAGACATAGTGGAAGAAAATAATGGGAAGGTGCCTAAGGAATTGGGAACTGGAGGGGTGGACATCCATCAGAAACTTAGTTTTTCCTACTTATTTACATCTGATATAGAGAATTTACAAGGAGATACCATATTTTTTCCAGGCTGTGGACTTATTTCCCATAGTCCAAAGATTGTGGAAAATACGTATAGCTATCTTAGAACTAAAATAAATGGTATAGGAATATATACAAAGTGCTGTGGAAAACCTACTGTATTTCTAGGTAAGGATAGGAAGTTTAAAGAATATTACTCCATACTGGAAAAAGAATTTGAAGATAAAAATATAAAAAGAATCATAACTGGATGCCAAAATTGTTTTATGACCATAAAGAATAATAGTAAAGATATAGAGGTGGTTTCTTTATGGGAAGTAATAGCAAAGGAAGGAGTTCCAGAGGATAGAAGGGGTATAGGAACAACTATAAATAAGAAATTTACTATCCATGATCCATGTCCTACTAGAGATATGGATATAATCCATAGTTCTATTAGAGATATATTAAATGAGTTAGGGTTTAGGGTAGAAGAAATGAAATATAACAGGGGAGAAACTCTTTGCTGTGGGGCAGGAGGTCTAGTGCCTACCACTGAAGGTCATATAGCTAAGGCGCATACCATAAGGAGAGCTAATGAGGCATATACAGAATATATAATTGCCTATTGTCAGGAATGTGTAGAGTCTATGAGAAGAGGCGGGAAGAAGTCATATCATATATTGGACTTATTATTTAATGATGATTTTCAAAATATGGAACAAATAAATCAAGGATTAATAAGAAAATGGGTCAATAGATATAATGGAAAGAAAATAGGGAAGTGAAAGCATGAAAGATAAAAAGTCTTTATTAAAAATTCTTATAATAGCAACTATTATAATTATCATAGCAATATTAATTAATAAATTTAATATATTCAAAGGCTATGGACCAAGTGAAATCAAGGACTATATCCAAGGTAAGGGAATAATGGCTCCTATTATATATTTGGTATTATTATCTTCTTTACCACTTCTATTGTTTCCAGATTCTGTATTAGTAATAGCCGGTGGAATGATATTTGGATTATTTTGGGGAACTATACTTACCACTATAGGTTCCTTAATTGGAGCAATTATCTCTTTTTATATCTCCAGATGTTTAGGACAACAAGTAGTTAAGAAAATTATAAAAAGGGATATAGTATTATTTAACAATAAAAATAAAAAATCAGGTTTTTTTCTTACATTAATCCTAAGACTTATACCATTATTCCCATTTAAGGTAGTAAGTTATAGCGCAGGATTATCTGATATAAAATTAAAAGATTTTATCTTGGCTACGACTATTGGTTCTATGCCAGGGATTATAGTATATACAAATCTTGGAGATAAGACTACAGCATTAGGAAGTAAAGATTTTTATATAGCAATTGGATTATTAATAGGATTAATTGTTATTTCATTTATAATGAAAAGATTATTTCAAGGGAAAGGAGAAGGAATAAATGAATAAAAAGTTATTATTGCTTATATTATCAAGTATTTTAATCTTTAACTTAGTTGGATGTGCTAAGAAACCCTCAGTAGATACTATAGATGTATTAGATAGTAGTTGGGAAGATATTTTACAAGAAGCTAAGGGGACCACAGTTACATACTATGGATGGGGTGGAAGCGATACTCATAACTCATGGATTGACGGATATGTGGCAGACACATTAAAGGAAAGATATGATATAACTTTAAAAAGAGTAGGTATGAATATAGATGAAATCCTTAATAATCTTTTAAATGAGAAACAAGTGGAGTCTACTGAAGGAAATATAGATGTTGTATGGATTAATGGAGAAAATTTCTTTACAGCTAAAGAAAATGGTTTATTGTTTGGACCATTTACAGAAGAATTACCAAACTTTAATAAGTATATAGATAAAGATTCTCCAGATGTGAAATACGACTTTGGTTATTCTGTAGATGGCTATGAGGCACCTTATGGAAAGGCACAGTTTGTTATGATTTATGATAGTGAAAAGACAGATAATGTACCTAAGGGACATGAGGAATTACTAGAATGGGCAAAGAATAATCCAGGAAAGTTTACATATCCTGCATTACCCGATTTTACAGGTTCTGCATTTATTAGAAATATAATATCCGATATAGTAGGATATGAACAGTTTATAGATATGGAAGCAGATGAAGAAGTAGTAAGAAAAGCCATAGAGCCGGCAATAGAATATTTAAAGGAATTAAAACCTTATCTTTGGAAAGAAGGAAAAACTTATCCAGCAGAAGTACCACTTTTAAACAATATGTATGCAGATGGAGAAGTATGGATGACTATGGGATATAATCCAAATGAAGCATCTAATAAAATATTAACTGGAGAGTTTAAAGATACTACTAGAACTTTTATATTTGATAAGGGAACCATAGGCAATACAAACTTTTTAGCAATTCCTTTTAACTCACCGAATAAAGCTGGTGCAATGGCTGTTATTGACTTTATTTTAAGTGTTGAAGCACAGGTCTCAAAGTATGATCCTACAGGTAGAGGAGATTTGCCAGTACTAGATAATGATAAACTTAGTGATGAAGAAAAGGCTATGTTCAATGCTATAGAATTAGGTATAGCAACTTTACCACAGGATGAATTAGCAGAACATAGATTACCTGAAATGCCAGCAAAACTAGTACCAATTATTGAAAAGATTTGGATGGAAACAATTCCTGGTGAAGGTGAATAAAAATTGAAAGAACGATTAAAACCTTATATATTACTAATTCCAATTATGGCAGTGATTATTGGAATATTTGCCTTTGGAATATTAATGGGATTTCTTCAGAGTATTGGTATATTCAAGGCAGCTGGTTTAACAGAAATTACATTGAAATACTATAGAGAAGTTCTAGGGAGCAAGAGTTTTATTGACTCCTTAGAATTTAGTCTTTATATAGCTTTAGTATCTTCTATTATATCTATAGTTTTAGGCGTACTACTTGCATATTCAATTTATAAATCTAAAATTAGAACTGGTATGGAAAGAATATTTAATATACCTATAGTAGTTCCTCATATGGTTTCTGCCCTTCTGATGTATAATATATTGGCTCAATCTGGGACTTTTCCAAGAATACTCCATAGCTTTGGACTAATTAAAGAACAAGCAAGTTTTCCTTCTCTTTTATATGGGAAAAATGGAGTAGGTATTATACTATCCTATATGTGGAAGGAAATTCCCTTTATTGCCATGACTACTTATGCCATATTAGGAAATATTAGCAATAAATTATCAGATGTTGCACGAAACTTAGGGGCAAACAATAGACAAGTCTTTAGACATATTTTACTTCCCCTTATTGGACCTACTGTTTTTTCTTCCTTTATAATAATATTTGCATTTTCCTTTGGAGCCTATGAAGTACCATTGTTACTAGGACCTACATCCCCTCAAACTTTACCTATTAAGGCCTTTATAGAATATAGCAATCCTAGCTTAATAAATAGACCCTATGCTATGGTAATAAACATGATACTGACTTTTATATCTATAGTTTTAGTATGGCTTTACAATAAGGCATTTTCATTGATGACAAAATATAAATGGTGATTTTATGAATAAGAACAATTTATTATTTAGATTTATTACATATTTGTTTATGGCTTTTTTAATACTTCCATTAATAGTTATAATTATATGGAGTTTTACAAAAATATGGCCTTGGCCTCTAATATTTCCAAAGGAATTTGGTTTAAGGGGATGGGAGTATTTTTTAGACCCTAAGAATAATTCTTTAGGGGTTTTATTATATAGTATTACTTTATCTACAGTAGTGACTATAATTACGCTAATCATAAGTATTCCAGCTGGAAAAGCCTTAGGAATATATGAATTTAAGGGGAAAAAGTTAATAGAAATCTTAATCTTCGCACCTATTATAGTACCTACTGTTGCAGTAGCCATGGGTGTACATATTACATTTTTAAAATTGGGACTTGCCAATACATTTTTAGGTGTAGTCTTGATTCATCTACCACCCTGTATTCCCTATGGAGTAAGAATACTTAAAAATGTCTTTGAAATAATAGGAGAATCTCTAGAGTTACAAGCAAAAGTTTTAGGTGCAAACTCCTTTCAGACCTTCATAAATATTACTTTACCTCTCATTGCCCCTGGCATAGTATCTGCTGGAACTATGGTATTTATAGTTTCCTTTAGTCAATACTTTCTTAATCTTTTAATAGGTGGGGGAAGGGTAATTACATTTTCCATGATTATGTTTCCCTTTGTAAAAAGTGGTGACAGGATGTTAGGCTCAGTATACAGTATTGTATTTATCTTAACTACCATGGTATTCTTAGGATTAATGGAAATTTTGATAAAGAAATATTATAAATCTAGTGGTTTTTATTAAAGGAGTAGAATTATGATTGAACTTAAAAATATATATAAAGGTTTCAGTGGGAAAAAGGTATTGAATAATATATCTTTAGTCATAGAAGAGGGAGAATTAGTATCGTTACTTGGACCATCAGGATGTGGAAAGACTACATCCTTAAAGATTATTGGGGGACTTCTTCCTCCAGATGAGGGAGATATATTAATAGATGGAAAAACTGTATTAAATGTTCCAGTGGAAAAAAGAGGAATAGTTATAGTATTTCAAGATTATCTTTTATTTCCACATCTAAATATAGAAGAAAACATAGGATTTGGGCTTAAAATGAGAAAGGTTCCTAAAAAGGATATAAAGATCCAAGTGAAAAAGATGTTAGACTTAGTTAAGTTAAAGGGATATAATAAAAAGTACCCTAATGAAATCTCAGGAGGAGAACAGCAAAGAGTTGCATTAGCTAGAGCTTTAGCCATTGATCCAAGGGTGCTTTTATTAGATGAACCATTTTCCAATTTAGATACAAAGCTAAGGGAAGAAATGCGAGAACTTACAAAGAGTATACAAAAAAAATTAAATATAACGACTATTTTAGTGACCCATGATAAGGAAGAAGCATTAATGACTTCAGACAAAATAGCCATAATGTTAAAGGGTGAAATTAAACAATTTGGAACTCCAGAGGAATTATATGAAAGCCCAAATTCTATGGAAGTGGCAGACTTCATGGGTGATAAGAATTATATTAGTGGCTCAGTGATAAATAACAGATTTATAGGTAATACATTAAACTTTCCTATTAATATGGAAGATATGGAGAATGTAATTGTAATGGTAAAGCCAGAGGATATAAGAATATGCCCACAAGAAACTAAAACATTATCTGGTATAATAAGATCTAAAAAGTATGGTGGAGAGAGGATTTACTATACTGTTTCCATAGATAAAGATATGCTAAAGGTAGTATCCAATGCTTCTCCCACATATGAAGTTGAAGATAAAGTATCTATAGACATAAACCTTGAAGGTATAAGGCTATTTAAGGATGAGGATAGATGATATCTATAATAATACCTGTATTAAATGAAGAAAAGACTATAGGAAAAAATTTAGAACGACTTGCGAAGATAAGAGGACAAAAAGAAATAATCGTAGTAGATGGAGGCAGTATAGATAGTACAGTAGAAATTGCAAATAAATATGCTAGAGTTATAAAGAGTGAAAAGGGAAGAGGAAGACAGATGAATGCTGGAGCTAAAGCTTCCAAGGGAAATATTCTATGGTTTGTTCATTCTGACTCTATATTAGATGAAGATAGCCTAGCAAAAATAGAAAAAACAATAGAAAATGGTTATATAGGAGGATGTTTCAAACTTTATTTCTATGATTTAGATACTAAATTCATGAGATTTGTGTCAAATTCCTCAAATAAAAGAGCAAAACATTTTAAACTAATTTTTGGAGATCAAGGTATATTTATGAAAAGAGATATTTTCGAAAATTTAGGTGGATATAAGGACATGGAGCTAATGGAGGACTGGGAATTTTCTAGAAGGATTCATAGATTAGGAAAGATGAAGGTATTAGATAAAAGAATAGGCACTTCAGGAAGACGATTTGAAAAAGGTGGACAAGTAAAGACATTATTGAAAATGCATAAAATAAAACTGCTATATATATTAGGTATGTCACCAGATAAATTAGCAAGGATATACAAAGAGGTGAGGTAATGAATGCTTTAATACTTATGACAAGAGTTCCTCTGCCTGGAATGACCAAAACCAGATTAATGGACATAATGACAGGAGAAGAGTGTGCTAATTTACATATGGAATTTCTGAAGGATTTATTTAATACTTTTAAAGCTTTAAAAGAAGATATAGACATATATATTACCTATACTCCAGAATATTCTCTAGGAGTAATAGGCAATATAATTCCTAATTTTACCAAAACCTTTCCTCAAAGGGGAGAAGATCTAGGAAGTAAAATGTATAATGGAATTTCTCATGTATTAAATTTAGGATATGAAAAGGTAGTTTTAATAGGTTCAGATATACCTCATATTAGTTCTTCTGATATATTTTATTCCTTTGAAATATTAGATAAAAATCATATAGTCCTGGGACCTTCCTATGATGGTGGATATTATTTGATTGGTATGAAAACACCAAATAAGGGAATATTTCATATAAACAAAAAGTGGGGTGGAAAATCAGTCCTTGAATCTACTGTAGATATTATTAATAGTCAAGGATTAACTGTAGATTTTGCACCAAAATATATGGATATTGATACTAAGGAAGATTTATTTTTATTCATGGATATGTATAAAAACAATGAAAATCCAATAGCTTCAAATACCATAGAATTTGTAAGAAGATGGAGTGGTAAATATGATAAGAAACAAATTAATAGGACAAATCAAACAATATATTGATATAAATAGAAAGACTATTTTGAGAGAGCTTAATTTAGGAGAAGATGCGGAAGTTAAGTTTCTGGCTCAAGGTGAATATAATATTAACTTTACAATAGATTCATTTGATAATAAATATGTATTTAGGGTAAATACTGGAAGTCAGCTACAGCTAGATAATCAAATAGGATATGAATTTAATTCCTTAAAATATTTAGAGAAATCTTCTGTAACTCCAAAGGTATTCTTTGTAGATGGATCAAAGATGTTCTTTGACTATGGAATACTTATCATGGAGTTTTTAGAAGGATATCCTCTCGACTATGGTAGAGACTTACAAGAGTCAGCAAATATATTCTCTAAAATTCACTCCTTGGATATAAATAAAGGTAATCATTTTGTTGTGGAGGAAAATATATTTAGCCATAGAATAGCTGAAGGAGAAAGGCTCCTAGAGAATGTATGGCATAGTGATGTAGTAGATAAAGATATTAAATTATTTTTCCATAAGTTCTTAGATTGGGCAAAGGTAAATAGAAGTAAAGAGAAATATTTCATAGATGAGCCTTGGCATGTAATAAATAATACAGAGGTTAATTCCCACAATTTCATCATAGGAGAAAATGCATATTTAATTGACTGGGAAAAACCAGTTATAAGTGATCCAGCTCAAGATTTAACTCAATTTCTTTCCCCTACTACTACATTATGGAAAACAGATTATATACTAAGCAGTGATGAAAAAGAAGAGTTTTTTAAAGAATATATAAATGGACTAAGTTGTAAGGACAAAAATATAAGAGAAAGAGTAAATCTTTATACTCCATATCTATATTTAAGAGCATTAGGGTGGTGTGCCCATGCATTTGTAGAATATCATGACCCCAATAAGGAAATAAAAAACATGGACACATTTAAGAAGATAAAGGAATACTTGGATATGGATTTTATGGAAGGCTTATTGAGGGATTATATGTAATAAAACACAAGGGTAAAATCCCTTGTGTTTTTTAAAGTTTAAAATCTATATTAAATATTTCTTCCTTTCACCCCAAATTTCAATTCCCTCTAACAGAGTTCCACTTTCGTTATATCGTGGAAAGCCTACAGTAAGGGCAGAGTCTAAGTGGATATGGGACTCTATGAAAGGTGGTGATACTAAATTACCATTGGCATTTATTTCCTTAATACCTTTAGCCTCAATACCTTTATTAATTTCCTTAAACTTATCGTTTTCAATACCAATATCAACTAAACTATCTGCACCTCTTAGTTTAGCATTTCTAATAATTAATTCCATGAAATTCTCCTTTCATAAAATTGATATTATAGTATATAAATTATATTTACCCATCTAATGACTAAACATTCTTCCAAGCCTCAAAAATTAACTCATTAAACAGTTCTACATTCTTTATCACTGTAGGTATATTTACTATATTTTCCTTTTCACTATTCTCATCTACTCTTAAAAATCCAGTTTCCAAATCCTTTACAGTGGAAACTATAGGTTTAGGATTTTCATTAAATAATTCAGGATTAGTTATATATACAGCTGCAACTATATCCCAATTGAAAAATCCCTCTGTATTAAATAAAGCTCTAAAATGTTCAAACCACCCATAGGAATGTTCTCTAATGTAGATATAGGACGGTATATCTTTATTATCCATCAATCTTTCATATTCTTCTTTTTTGAACTCCGCCTGTAGACAGATATGACCTGTCATCGTAGTGACTTTTGCACCAGAGTGCAGAACATTGTGACTTGCTTCACTATCAACGGAGAAGTTTAACTCATTTAAGTTTTTACAATTGATGATCAAGGGCTCAGTCAACCCTCCCATAAGTACAATTTTTTTAACCTTTTTATAGAAATCACTATCAAGAAGATAAGCACCATATAGATTAGATAGAGAACCTGTTGCCAATATAGTAATTTCATTAGGGTACTTATTGACCATATCTACAAGAAATCTAGCCGCTTCACTTCTTCTATCATAGTCCTGTGCCGCTCCCTTCTTTAAGGGGATATTTGTAATATTTAGATCTCTAAACAATTTAGTTGTAGTTGTAAATACGTCCTCTATATTGCTGTTGCCAAAAGTAGTGGTTACTCCAAGCAAATCTATATTATTATTACCTATTAAATACATAAGAGTTAAACCATCGTCCACATCTTTGTTTGGTAATCCCATAGTATTATCACAATCAAAAATCACTTTAATCAAAATTAATACCTCCTAGCCATGTGATTTTAATCTACTTCAAATTATATACTAACATAATCAATAATTTTATGTTAAAACATAATGTGTTGGAAGGTAGAAATCTCGCCAATTTGAACTATCCCATTCAGCAATAATTTTATAAAAGGCGAGAAAGTTAAATGATAATTGAGCATTCTGGGAAAGCTATAATTCTTTATATTACGGATTCCATGAAGGCTATGTAGATATAGATTCTATCTGAAACAATATCAAGGTTATTTCAAATTAAGGATGTTATTAAAAAAAACAATAATAATTTAATTGCTATTATTTTTTTTAATAACTCTTCAACATCTTATGTTGATAGATTATTATATTTATACAGTGTGATATTATTGACAATATTCGACAACTTTGGATGAATATGAAGGGATGGTGATTATGGATAAGAGAAAAAATAAATTTGTATTTATTACAAGGATATTGATTGTTGTTTTATTTATATCTTTCTGGGAAATTGCCGCTAGATTTAAGCTTTATAATGCTTTTTTTACAAGCTATCCAAGTGAGATTGTTTTAGATTTAAAACAATTTTTTTTGAGTGGAGATTTAGTAAAACATACGTCTATAACCTTGCGAGAGGCCCTTGCCGGATTGTTCTATGGTACTATTATAGGAATCTTTATTGGACTATTATTTGGACAAGTACAATCATTAGGTAAGATTTTCTTACCTATAATTACAGCTATTCATGGTGTACCTCAGCTCACACTAGCACCGGTATATATACTATGGTTTGGACTAGGTTTAACATCAAAGATATTTCTTGCAGCATTAATGGTCTTTTTCAATGTTTTTTTCTCTACCTATGCAGGTATTCAAAATGTAGAACCTAAGCTCATTGAATCAGCAAATTTGTTAGGTGCGGGAACAATACAAACCTTGTACCATGTAGTATTGCCATCTAGTATGCCTTGGATAATAGCGGGTATTCGTAATGGTGTAGGGGCTTCTTTAATTGGTGCAATTATAGGAGAGTTTATGGGAGCTTCGGCTGGATTTGGATGGATGATTGCTTATGCCTCATCATATTTTAAGATAGCTCGTGTTATGTCCTGTATTTTTATTTTATTAATGGTAGGTATTATTCTTAATTTTATTCTCGATAAAATTGAGGCATATTTATTGCGTTGGAGAGCAGCTACAAGATTATCTCTACAGCATGAAAAAAATATATAGAATCTAATAAAATGGGGAGGAAAAAATGAAAAAATCAATAATTATTGTACTTATGATCTGTCTAATTGCCGGAATATTTACCGGATGTACATCAAAGGAGGTTTCTAAGGATTCAGAGTTTACAAAAATTGTAATATCAGAAATGAGAGGAGAGTCTTGGATTCCTGTATATGCAGCTGAAATGTTAGGTTACTTTAAGGAAGAAGGATTAGATACTGAGTGGGTTGTTTTTAAGGATGGTCCAATAGCTTTCCAAGGGATGCATGCAGGAGATTCACAATTTTGTATGCTATCCACTGAACCGGTACTTCGTGCTTCTGAAGAGGGATTAGAGTCTAAGATAGTTATTTCAACAGTAAAGAATAAGCAATATATTTTTGCCGGAAATTCCGAAATCACAAGTGTTGAACAACTAAAAGGAAAGGCAATTTTTGCTGGAATGCCGGGCTCTGCCCCTTATTCATTTGTTCTTTCTGCCTTGGAAGAAGCCGGACTTTCTGAGAATGATGTTGAGTGGATAAATATGGAGTACGGAGCTGCTTTGGCTGCGCTTGAGCAAGGAAGTATCTCAGCATCATTTTTTGATGGAATCCATATTAATGAACTTAAAAATCTAAACGCTAATATTTTAATTAATACATCTGATCCTGCACAGCATGAGGCACTTTATGGATCTAAATATTATGAATCTCAAATGGTTACAGTCACTAAGGAATTTGCAGAGAAAAATCCTGAAACAGTTCAAAAATTTGTAAATGCTGTTATAAAAGCTATGGCTTGGCAATCAGAGCATACTGATGAGGAACTTGCAAAATTAGTTTCTCCTATGTTTGAAGACAGAGATTTAGTTGAAATTGTCGGTATATTAAGAGGAGCACTTTCTAACGATGGCTTCTTCTCCGAAGAAGGCTATAATGCAATCGAAGATTTTTGCTTAGAACAGGGAATTATTAAAAATCCTATTGGATATGAAAATATTATTGATATGTCTTATGTAAATAATGCAAGAAAGGCATTGGGGAAATAGGATTTAATCAAGTTAGGGAGATAAATATGTCATATATTGTTTTTGAAAACATAGAAAAATATTATGGTGAGAACCATGTCCTTAAAAACACCAATCTTTCAATTCCCCAGGGAGAATTTGTTACATTATTAGGTTCTTCTGGCTGTGGGAAAAGTACACTTCTTAGATGTCTTGCAGGATTAGAAGTGGTAACCAGTGGAAGGATATTTTTAGATGGAGAAGATATTACTTTTTTGAATCCAAAGGATAGAAATATCGGAATGATATTTCAACAATATAGTCTTTTTCCTAATATGAATGTATATAATAATATTTCATTTGGTCTTAGGATGAAGAAGGCTAAAAAAGATACTATTGATGATCTTGTGAAGAATACTTTAAAAATGGTTAATCTTCAAGGCTATGAAAAGAGATATCCTTATCAGCTTTCTGGGGGCGAGCAGCAGAGAGTAGCATTGGCAAGATGTATTGTGACTAAACCTAAGGTTTTGCTATTAGATGAACCTTTGAGTGCAATAGATGCAAAGCTTCGTAAATCTCTACAATCCAGAATAAAGGAAATACACAAGGAGCTTAATATGACTTCGATATTTGTTACCCATGACCAAGATGAGGCAATGACTATGTCAGATACAATTCATATAATGAAAGATGGGATTATAGAGCAATCAGGAAATCCTTTTGAAATATACAGCAATCCAAAAACTATTTTCACAGCAGCCTTTGTTGGCAATTACAATATATTGGAAAGTGAGCAATTCTCCAAGCTGACAAGTCAAGAATATTCAGCTCATCCAAGAATTGTAATTAGACCTGAGACTATTGAGATATCTCCTATTGAATTAGAAGAATCTAAAGAATCGTATATCATTTCTGGCAAAATTATTGATATACTGCCTCAAGGTAATATTATAAGATACACAGTTGATATTAATTCTATTTCATTAAAGGTAGATGTGTTGTTTAATGATTTGAATCTTTATATTTTGGGGCAAAGAGTGTATTTGAAATTAAAGAAAAATCATTGTATTGGTCTATAACTATTAAATAGTTAAGGAGGATGACAATTGAAAAGAAATAAGAAGATAATATTAATTTGTCATTGTATCATTAATTCTAATTCTAAGGTGGAAGGACTTAGCCAGTATAAGGGAACTTTTAAGGAATTTATAGATATTCTTGGGGAGAAAGGCATAGGTATTATTCAACTTCCATGTCCAGAAATGATTGTATATGGAATAAAAAGATGGGGCCATGTAAAGGAGCAATTTGATACTTTGTTTTATAGGGAACAATGTAAAGAAATGCTTAGACCCATAGTCCAGCAGACTAAAAGCTATATAAATGCAGGCTATGAAATCCTAGGAGTTGTAGGGATAGATGGCAGCCCAAGCTGTGGAGTTGATTATACCTGTTCCGGAGATTTTAGAGGAGAGATTTCAAACAACGATGAACTGGAAAATATCCTTGGAACTTTAAAGGAAGTTAAAGGCTCAGGTGTGTTCATAGAAGAACTAAGAGATTATCTGAAGGAAGTCGGAATAGAAATACCTTTTACAGCTATTAATGAAAATGATGTATATAGTTCTTTAGATAAAATAAGAGAATTTATAAACTAGAAAACAGAAATTCTGCTATTTATCAAATGAATTTAGTAGATTTCAAAATCAATAGATATAGAAGAAATATTTTATTAATATTACAGGATAATCTTGGCTAATTTAGTCAATGTAGTTTCCTTTATGTTTTCTATTGAAGTGATAAAGATTATATTTAACGCTTTTGATGGTTCTGGTACAGGACTTGATATGACTAGGATTTGCAGGATTGTTGACATATTATTTGCTTATATGATAGTGATGTTTATTGCTGAAAAGCCTGCATATCGCCATAGCTATTGTGATGCCTATGCACTTTCTGCAGAAGATAGGGCTAATCTTGCAGAACATCTTCGTAAACTTTCGCTAGGTTATATTACAAGTCGTGATCCGGGAGATTTAGCTAATATGATGATGGGTGATTTCACCTTGATTGAAACAGGAGTATTTGTTAGGTATCCGTGTTATGAAGGCTTATAATCTTGTAGGTGAAAAATTTGCTCGTCTTGAGAACTCTTTTAGAAAGTTAATGAAAGAATGTATTCCATTTGAAGCTTTATCAGGACCTATTATTCTTACTTCTATTACTCTTATTCGTGCAGGTCTAACTTTAATGATTTTAACAGGTACCTATTTATTAATAGGAGGGTCTTTAGATGTATTGACCTTTGTAATGTTCTTAGTTATAGGTTCCAGGGTATATGATCCTCTTACTTCTGCATTGATGAAATATGCGGAGCTTCGCTATGATGAAAGAGCAAGAGAGCGTATTTTAAATTTAATGAATGATAGAGGCAGCTAAAAAACCTTGCTGCTATGACTTTATTATGAAGCTTCCAAAGGGATTTGACCCTATGGTTGGAGAATGAGGCTGCACTCTTTCAGGTGGTGAAAAGCAACGTATTTCTATTGCCCGTGCTATGCTAAAGGATGCTCCTGTTGTTTTACTTGATGAAGCAACAGCTTCCCTTGATCCAGAAAATGAGGTTGAAGTACAAAGAGCAATCAACGAGCTTATAGTAGGAAGAACAGTCATAGTAATTGCCCATCGCCTTAAAACCATTAAGAATGCGGATAATATCAGCGTTATGGAAGCAGGGAAAATTGCAGAGGAAGGAACACATGATGAACTTATGTATAGGAATGGTCTTTATAAAAAATTATGGACAATACAGGCAGAATCAAGTGGTTGGGAGCTATAACATATTAAAGATTAGAAGTTTAAATTTTAATCATAGGTCTAAATTTAAGATTTTTTAAGTTGATACTATTAGAATAAGACACAAAAGAGCTATTATGCCCTATTTGTGTCTTATTCTCTTTTCCAAGCTTCAAAAATTAACTCATTAAATAGTTCTATATTCTTATTACCTATTAAATACATGAGAGTTAAACCATCGTCCACATCTTTGTTTGATAATCCCATAGTATTATCACGACTAAAAGTTACTTTAATCTTATCTTAATGAGTGCCTTCTACTACCTCTATATTCATGGATTCAAAGATTTCTTTAATTTCATCTTTTCTGTCAGCCTTGCATTTAACAGCACAAGTGCCTAGATGTACCCTGTCTACTTCAGAATTTTTCAGTCTTTCCGCAATGGTAATTATATTTTCTTTAGAATCCATAGAACATATATTGCATGAGAATAAAGATATAAGTTCAGTTTCTATGTCCTTGTATTGAGAAAAGTGCTTCTCTTTGTTGTTGTATGTCCTAAAACATCCCATAGTAGAACATTTACCATTTATTTTTTCACATATTCCAATTGCAATTTTCATATTTACTCTCCTAACCTTTTTATCTATTAATTTGTTCCTGCCATATTACTATAAACATAATATAATGTCAACGGAGAAAAAAGTAACAGGGAATATTTATTAGCAAAAATAACCCTACGGTGGATGGAGACTATAACGATAATACTGAGAAAATAAAAGGTTCTGACAGATGGGGTGGGGCTGCTGAAAAAACAGAGGAAGAAGTAAAGTCACTTGAAGATTATTTTAAGGAACAATATAGTATGACAATAAAAGAAGCAGTTTTAGGGAAATAAACGATATATAGATAAATAACAAATACCTTTAGTTTGTGGTTATATTTCAAGCTAAAGGTATTTTTAATAGAAAATTTGTCATAAAATAAATCCTTATACATATTTATAATACTGGATCTTAATATATTTACACAATCAATGTTTTTTATGCTAAAATATAAGAGTAATATACTCATCCCCCCTTGTAACATTATACAAAAGAGGAGAGAAATAAATGATAATTGAACATTTTTTAGAACTTATAATACCGTATATTACTGGTTCCTTGGAGACCATAGGTGTAGCTATTATTACAATAGCAGCCTTAAGAGGAATCTTTCAATTTATGAGAAACGGATTTGACTTTAGAGATGATGAAGTAGCTATTGATTTTGCTAAGGCTATGTCTCTTAGTTTAGAGTTTAAATTAGCAGCAGAAATTATAAAAACAGTAGTCATAAGGACAATAGATGAATTTATTATACTTGCAGCAGTTGCAATACTTAGGGTAGTTTTAACCTTTGTACTACACTGGGAATTAAAAAGTGGAGCAAAGAATGTGGAAGTAGAAGGAAAATAGGGTTTATCTTAACTATTATCTGGGGGGATAACATGAAAAGACCAATTATTATAGATTGTGATCCAGGATTAGATGATGCTGCAGCTTTGGTACTTGCTCATAAAGTAGAGAGTATAAATGTATTAGGACTAACAACTATAGTTGGAAATGCTAGTATGGAAAACACCAGCAGAAATGCCTTAAACCTATTAGATGCAATTGGATGGGACATACCAGTTGCAAAAGGTGCAAGTCAGCCCTTAGCTAGAGAAAGGAAATTATCTAATAAAAGGAATGGTTTAGGAAAATTAGTATTACAAGAATCTGAAAAGCAATTTTATAATATTGAAGCAGTAGACTTTATATATAACGAAGCCACTAAAAACAACGGACAATTAGAAATTCTATCTATAGGACCTATGACAAATATAGCAAATACTTTATTAAAATATCCAGATGTAAAGAATCTAATAAAGTCCATAACATTTATGGGTGGAACTACAGGAGCGGGAAATATCACACCCTGGGCAGAATTCAATATGTATGTAGATCCACAGGCAGCAGATATAGTATTTAAATCTTCTATACCTTTAACTATGGTAGGATTAGATATAACTAAAAAGGCTTTCCTAAGACTAGAAGATATAGAATACTTTTCCTCACTTAATAATATACATGGTACATTACTTTCAAATATTTTTCTTGCAATACATAATAGGGAATGTCTATGGGGAGAAAACAATATTGAAGTCCATGATGCAGTAGCTTTTATTACTATGATTTTACCGGAAATAATAAAAAAGAAGAAATTTAATGTGTCAATAGAGACAAATAATAAAGAGGCCTTAGGTTCAATACTTTTAGATTATAGAAATATGCCTGAAGAGGATAAGAATATAGATGTAGCAGTAGATATAGATATAGAAGGATTTAGGTCCTTTATTAAAGAATTAGTTTGTTAAATTTTCAACTAAAATTTTCCAATCTAAAGTTTTCAAATTTTATTACAAATTGTGACATTTCTGATATAATATTATAAACACCATAAAAGTAGGAGGGATTCTATGAAAAAGCTTTTAACAGGAAATGAAGCTATTGCAAGAGGGGCATATGAGGCAGGATGTCTAGTTGCAACAGCTTATCCTGGAACACCAAGCACTGAAATACTTGAAAATATTTCTTCATATGAGGAAATATATTCAGAATGGTCTACAAATGAGAAGGTGGCTTTAGAAGTTGGGGCAGGTGCATCTATAGCAGGGGCTAGATCTTTAGTTGCAATGAAGCACGTAGGATTAAATGTGGCGGCAGACCCATTATTTACCATAGCTTATGAAGGTGTAAATGGGGGACTAATAGTTATAACTGCTGATGAGCCAGGTATGCATAGTTCACAGAATGAACAGGACAATAGATTATTCGCACCTCATGCAAAGGTGGCTATGGTAGAACCATCAGATAGTCAAGAATGTAAAGATTTTGTAAAACATGCTTTTGAAATCTCTGAAACTTATGATACTCCAGTATTATTTAAGGTGACTACTAGAGTTTGCCATAGTAAAGGTGTAGTTGAATTAGGAGAAAGAATAGACGTTGGAATTAAAGAATATGTAAAGGATACTAAGAAATATATAATGGTTCCGGCAAATTCTAAGGCTAAACATATAGAAATTGAAACAGATAGACTTCCAAGACTTAGGGAGTATTCAAATAATAGTCCACTAAATAGAATTGAATGGAATGATAAAAAAATAGGAATTATCACATCTGGTGCAAGTTATCTTCATGCAAAGGAAGTATTTGGAGATACTGTATCATACTTGAAGGTAGGATTTAGCTATCCATTACCAGATAAATTATTTAAAGAATTTAGTAACGAAGTAGACAAGCTCTATGTAATAGAAGAAAATGAGCCATATATGGAACAATTTATTAAAGCCATGGGAATAGAATGTATAGGTAAGGAGATATTCTCAGTTTGTGGAGAAATAAATCCGCAAATCATAAGAGAAGCTATGCTGGGTGAAAAGGTAGAAGATACACATAAATTAGATTTAGAAGTATCGTCTAGACCTCCTGCATTATGTGCAGGATGTCCACATAGAGGAATATTCTATGCTCTATCTAAACATAAAAATAAGGTAGTAGTTACATCAGATATAGGTTGTTATACCTTAGGAGCTATGCCGCCATTAGGTATGGGAGACACTGTTATTTGTATGGGTGCTGGAATTACGGCAGGTATTGGATTTGATAAGGTCAACCAAATGGCAGATAGAGAGAAGAAGGTATTTGGATTTGTAGGGGACTCCACATTCTTCCACTCTGGTATGACAGGATTAGTTAATGCAGTATATAATAAGAGCAATATGGTAGTTGTAATCCTTGATAATAGGATTACTGCTATGACAGGACATCAGCAAAATCCAGGTACTGGTAAGAACATATCTGGTATAGAAGCACCAATGATTGATATAGAAGGCTTAGTTAAGGCTATAGGTGTTAAAGAGGAAAATATAAGGGTAATAGATCCATATAAAATGGATGAAAATATAAATGCAGTAAAAGACGCGCTACAAGCCACAGACCCATTTGTAATTATTACAAAACAGCCTTGTGCACTTATTAAAGATGTTCAAAAGGCGAGACGTGGACTACATTGTCAAGTAAATCAAGATAAATGTAGAAAATGTAAGACTTGTTTAAGAATAGGTTGTCCAGCCATATCTATGAAGGATAATGTAGTAAGTATGGATACTTCACTATGTAACGGCTGTACAGTATGTCTACAGGTTTGTCCATTTAATGCTATAGAATCTTTTGGGAAAGAGGTGGAGTAATTGGCTAAGTCTTTACTTTTAGTAGGTGTAGGTGGTCAAGGTACAATTCTAGTATCTAAAATATTATCAGAAGGGCTATTGGAAGAAGGCTACGATGTAAAAATGTCTGAAATCCATGGTATGGCTCAAAGAGGTGGTAGTGTTACTACTCAAATTAGATTTGGTGATAAGGTATATTCACCAACTATAAACAAAGGAGAAGCAGATGTATTAGTTTCTTTTGAGAAATTAGAAGGAGCAAGATATGTCTCTCAACTTAAAAAGGACGGAACATTAATAGTAAATGAAGAAGAAATGTGGCCTTTGCCAGTTTTAGCAGGATTAGAGAAATATCCCGAAAATATAATGGAAGAATTAAAATCTAAAATTGATAATGTAATATCAATAAATGCAAGAGATATAGCAGAAGAACTGGGAGAACCAAGATGCCAAAATATAGTAATGTTAGGGCTTATAGTTAAGGCTTTAGGACTAGAAAATATAGATTGGAAACAAAAAATAAAGAAATTCCTTCCTGAAAGAGTTCATGAAGTAAATTTAAAGGCTTTCGAAAGAGGATTAAACTAAAATAAAGAGAAGGGCTGTTTCATAACTGATAAATCAGTTATGAAACAGCCCCTTTTTTATTTTATTAAATTTTTGTAACGAATATAAAAAAGAAGTAAATAGAAGTATAAGAGAGATTTATCGAGTAAATAAGAGAGAGGTTAATTATTATTATTAGAAGTTGATCTATATTAAATTATCGAGCTCAAAGGAGAAATTATCAAAGTTTACATAAAAAATAATAGGAGTATAATAGATTAATCGAGGAGTGATGGCTATGGATGATATTGTTAAAAAGATTATTAGCATTGATAAAGACGCTGTAAACATAAAGCTGAAGACTGAAGAAATTATGAATCAAAGAGAAAGACAGCTAAAAGAAAACCTTCAAGAGTTAGAAAAAAGGTATATGGAAGAGGGAAGGATAGAGGGAGAAGATATTTATAAGAAAATCATTAAGGAAAGTGAAGAAGAAATAGAAAGATTAGAATATAAAGATAGTAAGATCTTAAAAGATATTGAAAACTCCTATAAGGAAAATAAAAAAAGATTAGTTGAAGACTTATGGGTTGGTTTATTTAGGATGGAAGAATAGAGGGATATTTATGGGCAATGAAAGAGTTTTTGCAGCCATAAACACTAAGATTAGAGTTCTAAAGGCTAAACTATTAGACAAAGAAGATTATATTCAATTAATGGAAAAGGAAAGCGTAGAGGAACAAATTTTATATCTAAAAGAAAATACTAGTTATAAAGAGGTCTTAAAGAATGGGGAAGACTTAGAGGATATTCCACAAGTTCAAATAGAGCTTGAAAGAAATCTAATCCATGAGTTTGGCAGAATAATAAAATATTTTGCTGGTGGATATAAGGATCTATTCAAGGCTTTAATTCTTAGATATGAAATTGAAGATTTAAAACTATATTTAAGAGCTTTAAGCAGAAATGAAGATAAGATAAAGATGGAATTCAGAAATTTAAGCCTTTTAGGTGGGGAAAATTACAGCTTTGATTCTAATAAGTTAAAGAATTCATCTAATTTAGAAGAATTAATCGAAAACTTAGAGGGAACTATTTATTATAGTTTTTTAAGTCCTTATAGAAAGGAAGAACCTGAAAAGATTATATTTTATATGGAAATGAATCTAGATAGGCTATATTTTAATCTTTTAAGCAATAATTCTAAGAAATTGAAGAAAGAAGATAGATTAATCTTTGAAGAAATACTTGGGAGAAACGAAGATTTATTAAATATTGAATGGATTTATAGAGGAATTAAATTTTATAATTTAATCCCGGAGGAGTTAATAAATTTCATATTACCCCATGGATATGAGTTGAAATATAAAATTTTAAAGAAAATGTGTTATTCCAATGTAGATGAGCTTAAAGAAATTGTCTTATCCACCTCTTATGATTTCTTATTTGATACTGAAAAAGATGTAGATTTATATATGGAGAGAAGAATTGAAAGATATATTTATTACAGGTTTTCAGATGTATTTAAAAAAGCAAAGTTTGATATAACAATGTCTTTTGCATATTTTCATCTTTTAGAGTATGAAATAAGAGATATTATTTCTATATTAGAAGCTAAAAAATATGGACTGGAAATAGAGGAAATAAAAGAATATTTAGTAAGGAAAATTGAAGGAAGTGATAAATAATGGCTGTTGAAAAGATGACTATGATTAATGTCATTGGAAATATCTTTGATGTAGATAATGTACTGAAGGATATCATCTTGTCTGGAAAGGTAGATTTAGTATCTGCATTATCACAAATTGAAGATAATAGTTTTGTCTTCAAGGTAGAGGATGAAAACTTAGAAAAAGTCATAGATTTAAACTATATAACATCCTTTCAGAAAGATAAGTTTTATGAGGGAGCTCTTAAAAAAGGAGAAGAATTAAAAGAAATATTTCATATTGAATCTATAGATATGGAACCTGATTTAAAAGAGAATGTAGACATATCTTGTATCTCCAAGGAATTAGAAAATATCTATGATGAGGTAAAGGGCCCTAATGAAGAATTGAAATCAGCTAAAAAACAGTTAAAGGAAATAGAAGACTTTTATAGAAGCTTTTCACAAATAAAAGACTTTACAATACCAATAGAAAATCTGAGAAACCTTTCATACTTTGACTTTAGAATTGGGTCCTTATCAAAAGAAGATAGATTAAATCTTAAAAAGAACTATGAAAATATATTAGCGACTATTCTCCATACAGGAACAAATAAAGATGGAGAAACTTATTTAGTTATTTACCCTTCAACCATAAGAGAAGAAATGAATAGAATTTTAAGATCTTTAAACTTTAGAGAGATTATAATACCTGAGGAATATAAAGGTACTCCAAAGGATATGATGGAGACTTTAGAAGTAAAGCTAAAAGAACTAAGAAAAAATATAAAAATATTAGAAGAACTATTAATTGATTTAGAAAATAAATATAAAGACAATATTATAAAATCAATAAATCATTTAAATGTAAAAGGAAAAATTGAAGATATCAAAGAAAAATTAGCAAGATCTAATAGATTTTTTTATCTATCAGGTTGGGTAGCTAAAAAAGATAAGAAAAATATTGAAGATAGATTAAGGGAGTATGAAGATATCCTTATAATGTTTAAGGATGAGTCAGATCTTACACCACCTACTAAACTAAGAAATTTTTGGCTTTTTAGACCCTTTGAATCTTTAGTTAGAATGTATGGCGTCCCATCTTACAACGAACTAGACCCTACTCCATTTTTATCTATATCCTATATGTTATTATTTGGGGCAATGTTTGGAGACTTAGGGCAAGGATTTATACTATTATTAGGTGGACTGATTTTATCTAGGAAAAATAAGATGTTTGGTGGTTTATTAGGAAGACTAGGTATTAGTTCTATGATATTTGGAGGATTATATGGAGCAGTATTTGGATTTGAAGATATTTTGCCTGCCCTTATAATTAAGCCCTTTGAAAATATAAATACAGTACTGGTGGCAGCAGTATTCATAGGTATAGGACTTATTCTTATAGCTTATATCTATGGAATGATAAACAGTGTGAAGAGAAGAGACATAGAAGATGGATTATTTGGAAAAGAAGGCTTGGCCGGGTTTTTATTATATCTATGCTTACTGATATTAGTTGGTGGAAAGCTTTTAAATAGACCAATATTGTCAATGGAAATAGGTATAGTTATCATTGTTTTATGTATATTAGCCATGATATTTAGACAACCACTTACTCATCTTATAACGAAAAAACGTCCTCTTCATGGAGATGATATATCTGGATATTATGTAGAATCTGTATTTTCCATTATAGAAACTTTTTTGAGTATGTTAAGTGGTACAGTTTCTTTCATAAGGGTAGGGGCCTTTGCACTAACTCACGTAGGTTTATTTATAGCCTTTGAGACCATAGGAAAAATGATAGGAACGACTACAGGAAATATTATAGTTCTTATTATAGGAAATATTGTAATCATTGGTATGGAAGGTCTTATAGTGTTCATTCAAGGTTTAAGACTTCAATATTATGAATTGTTTAGTAGATATTATAAAGGTGAAGGAAAGGAATTTAACCCTGTAAATATTAAATAATAGGAGGAATTTAAATGCAATTTATATTAATATCAACAACTTTAATGGTTTTAATTACCATAGGAACTGGAATTTTTATGATTTATAACAACATGGAAGAGAGCAAAAAGAGATTAAAGAAGGCTTTAAGAACAAACTTATTCGTATTTTTACCACTATTAGCAGCTGCCATAATAACTTTAGTGCCAGGAGCGATTAATGCTGAAACAGCTTCCGCATCTGCAGCATCAGGTATGGGATTTATTGCAGCAGCTTTATCTACAGGATTAGCAGCCATAGGTACAGGATATGCAGTTGCTGTAGTAGGTGCTTCAGCTTTAGGAGCTGTATCTGAGGATTCAAGAATATTAGGTAAGACATTGATATTCGTAGGTCTTGCAGAAGGTATTGCTATTTATGGACTTATAGTATCTATCTTAATCCTAGGAAGGTTATAATATGAAATCCTTCTTAATCAGCCATAATGAAGACACTATAATAGGACTTAGGCTTGCAGGAATAGAAGGAATTTTAGCAAAAAATAAAGAAGAAACAGAGAAGTATTTCAAAGAAGCTGTTGAAAATCCAGACATTGGAATAATTATAATAACGGAAAAGATATTTGAAGAAATAGAAGAACAGGTATTGGAACTAAAAAGAACTGGAGATTCTAAGCTTATAACTACTATTCCAGATGCAACTGGCTTAAGGGACAGAAATTTTATTATGAGATATGTTAAGGAATCTGTAGGTATAAAAATCTAGGTGGTGAAATAATGATTACTATTGATGATAAGTTAGATATTTTCTATAAATTAGTCTATAAAGATGAAGAAGAAAAATGTAAAAGATTCCTGGAAGAACAAGAAGAACGAAACAAAAAGATATTAGAGGCAAAGACATCTAGCCTCATGGAAGCCAAAGAAAATCTATTAGAAAGAAAAAGAAATTTAGCTGAAATTCAAAAAAATGAAATGATTTCTAAGGCTATTGAAAAAAATAGAGAAAGAATACTTTCCAAGAGGGAAGAACTTCTAGAAGATTTAATGCAGACATTAGAAGAGAAAGCAAAGGAATTTACTAAAACTAAAGATTATGAAAACTACGTCCTAAGTAAAATTCAAGATTTAATTAATGAAGTAGAAGAACACAGCATTATCATAGGATTAACGGAAATAGATTTAGAAAGATTTAAAAACTCCATTATAAAAATTGGGGAAGAAAGCAATAAGGAAATATCCTTTAGCGCGATTACAAAGGATTTAATCGGTGGATTTATATTATCAGATAAAAATAAGACTTATAATCTGGATAATAGTTTTAAAACCATTATATTTTCCAATAGATATGAAATCGGTAAAAAGCTACATGGTTTATTAGAAAAGACAGGTGATTTAAATGAATAACTTAGTTGGTAAAATCTCTATGATCAACGGTCCTGTAATACTTGGAGAAGAAATGACTGGATTTAAAATGAGAGAAATGGTATTAGTAGGAGACAAAAAACTCATTGGTGAGATTATATCCATAGATGGAGAATACGGCACAGTTCAGGTATATGAAGAAACAGAAGGTTTAAAAAGAGGAGAAAAGATAGTTTCAACTGGAAAGCCTTTGTCCCTAAAACTAGGTCCTGGTATGTTAGGCAATATGTTTGATGGTATTCAAAGGCCTCTAAAGAAAATAAGAGATGATTTTGGCAGCTTTATTCCAGAAGGTATAGGTCTTATATCTATAGATGAAGAAAAATTATGGGAAGTAAATATAAATGTAGAAATGGGACAATTCCTTAAAGAAGGGGAAATATTTGGTACGGTGCAGGAGACATCTTTAATTAATCACAAACTTCTAGTACCAGTAGGACTAGAAGGGAAAGTAACTAAGGTAATAAAAAATGGAAAATATAATATTGAAGAAGAGCTAGTAGAAATAGAAGATGGCGAAGGAAATAAGTATTCTCTTAAAATGTATCAGGAATGGCCTGTTAGAGTTTCAAGACCAATAAAAGAAAGATTGCCTATAACTAAATTATTAGCCACAGGACAAAGGGTTCTAGATATTTTCTTTCCCATAGCGAAGGGTGGAACTGCTGCAATTCCTGGAGGATTTGGTACAGGAAAGACTATGACTCAGCACCAACTGGCAAAATGGTCAGATGCAGATATTATAATATATATTGGTTGCGGTGAAAGAGGAAACGAAATGACAGAAGTACTGGAGGACTTTCCAGAACTAATAGATCCTAAAACTGGGAGAGCTATAGTAGAAAGAACTGTCCTTATAGCTAATACATCAAATATGCCAGTAGCAGCAAGGGAAGCCAGTATTTATACAGGAATTACCATGGCAGAATACTTTAGAGATATGGGATATCATGTGGCAATAATGGCAGACTCCACTTCCCGTTGGGCAGAGGCTTTACGTGAAATATCAGGAAGACTAGAGGAAATGCCGGCAGAAGAAGGCTATCCAGCATATTTGCCTTCTAGACTTGCCCAATTCTATGAGAGAGCAGGATATGTAAAATCTCTTTCAGGTAATGAAGGTTCTGTAACTATTATAGGTGCAGTATCTCCCGCAGGAGGGGATTTCTCTGAGCCAGTTACAGAAAACACCAAAAGATTTGTAAATGTATTTTTAGGACTAGATAGAGAACTAGCTTATTCAAGACATTATCCAGCTATAAACTGGTTGAATAGTTATAGTGGATATATGGAAATGCTCCGAAACTATTACGAAATGGAGTTAAATGAAGAAGTAGATGGATTTCGAGGAAAGATGTTAAGACTTTTATTTGAGGAAAGCAGGCTCCTTGAAATAGTTCTTTTAGTTGGTGAAGATGTGTTGCCTGATGATCAAAGATTAATTCTTGAGGTTGCTAGAGTGATAAAAATAGGATTTTTACAGCAAAATGCTTTCCATAAGGAGGATACCTACGTACCTTTAAAGAAACAATTAGAAATGTTAAAAACCATAGATTTGTTATATGAAAGAGGATTGCAAGCTATAAAGAAAAACATACCTATTTCTAAAGTAAGAAATGGAGCAATTTATGATGAAGTTATTAAGATGAAATATTCTATACCTAACGATAATATAGGAAAGATAGAAGAATTAAAAAATATGATTAATGATTTTTACAATAAATTAGAATTAGATTATTCTAAATAGCAGGTGATAAAGTGAAAAAAGAATATTTAGTATTAGATAAGGTAGAGGGAGCATTAATTGAATTATCAAAAGTTCATGCAGTTGGATATGGAGAAATCGTTGAAGTTGAGAATAATTTAGGTGAAAAGAAACTTGGCAGGGTTATCAAAATAGATGGAGATAAAGTAGTAGTACAGGTTTTTGGTTCTACCTTAGGTCATTCTGTAGAAAATACTAAGGTAAGCTTTGAAGGAAGACCCTTTGAAATCCCATTATCTAAGGATATACTAGGAAGAACTTTTAATGGAATAGGTATGCCAATAGATAATGGTGGAGATATATATGCAGACAACTTTTACAATGTAAACGGTAGACCGATAAATCCCGTATCTAGAGAATATCCAAGGGATTATATTCAAACAGGAATATCTTCAATAGATGGGCTTATTACCCTTATTAGGGGACAGAAGCTGCCTATATTCTCGGGTTCAGGATTACCCCATAATGAATTGGCAGCACAAATAGTTAGACAGGCAAAGATTAAAGTAAAGGGTAAGGAAAGTGACAACTTTTCAATAGTTTTTGCAGCCATAGGTGTAAAACATGATGAAGCATTTTTCTTCAAAGAAGCCTTTAAGAAAGCAGGAGTTCAGAGCAAGGTAGTTATGTATATTAATTATGCAGATGACCCTATAATGGAAAGAATCATAACACCAAGGGCAGCTCTAACGGCAGCAGAATACCTAGCCTTTGAAGAAAATCAACACGTATTAGTTATAATGACAGATATAACTAGCTATGGTGAAGCTCTTAGAGAAGTTTCTTCCCTAAGAGAAGAAGTACCAAGTAGAAGAGGTTATCCAGGGTATCTTTACTCTGATTTAGCAGCATTATATGAAAGGGCAGGTATGTTAAAGGATAGGGAAGGTTCAGTAACATTAATACCAATACTTACAATGCCAAATGATGATATAACCCACCCTATACCAGACTTAACTGGATATATAACAGAGGGACAGATAGTATTATCAAGAGAACTTCATCAGAAGAATATTTATCCACCTATAAATGTACTCCCTTCATTATCAAGACTTATGAAAGACGGTATCGGTGAAGGCTATACAAGGGAAGATCATCCAGATGTATCTAACCAATTATTTTCTGCATATTCTAAGGTTCAAGATGTTAGATCCTTGGCACAGATAGTAGGTGAAGATGATTTATCTCATAAGGATAAAAAACATATGGAGTTTGGAGATGCTTTTGAAGAAAAATTTGTTACCCAAAAGCATAATGAAAATAGAGATATGGAAAATACATTAGATTTATCATGGAAAATTCTTTCACTATTACCTAAAGAAGAATTAGATAGACTAGACCCAGCCTTAATAGAAAAGTATATGAAATAAGGTGATTAAATGGTAGTATATAAAATGACCCCTACAAAAGCAAACTTAATTAAAGCTAAAGGTTCCCTTGGATTTGCGAAGAAGGGTTATGAGTTATTAGATAGAAAGAGAACAGTTTTAATTAGAGAAATGATGTCTCTAATAGATAGGGCTAGTGAACTACAGGAGAGAATAGATATTGAGTTTAAGCAGGCCTATGAAGCTTTAAAGCTAGCCAATATAACCATAGGCAGTGAATATGTAAGTGAACTAGCAAGTTCTATTGCAAAGGAAGAGAGTTTTGATATATTATTTAAATCTGTAATGGGAGTAGAAGTACCCATTATAAAAAGGGAAGACACTATTCTTACGACAGAGTATGGTTTTTTTAGAACAAATCCAGCCTTTGACAAAGCAGTACTAAAATTTACAGATATAAAAAATCTTATATATGAATTAGCAGAGCTAGAAAACTCAGTATATAAATTAGCCATGGAAATAAAAAAGACACAAAAAAGAGCCAACGCCCTAGATAAAATCCAAATTCCTAAATATACTTCTACTATTAAATATATAGAGGAAGTATTGGAAGAAAAGGAAAGAGAAGATTTCTTTAGATTAAAGAGAGTTAAGGGAAAATAAAGAAAATACCAGAAGAATAAAGGATTCTTCTGGTATTTTTATATGGAAATAACCATTCACTCCAAGAAAAGATCACTTAAACCAAATTACAACAGATATAAATTTAATCTGATATAATTATTATAGGGGATAGGGGATAGGGGATAGGGGATAGGGGATAGGGGATAGGGGATAGGGGATAGGGGGAAGAAATAGTGTCTAAAAAAAAGAATATATTTATTTCTTTAATAATATTTATTTGTTTACTTTTGTTATTAACAAGAAATTATTATAGTTCAAAAACCTTTTACAATATTCTAGGTAATAATGAAAAGATAAAAGCAAATGTAAGATTCATTATACCAATTTTAAATCAAGATCCATATCAACAATTCAATATAATGTTGCAAAATGGAGATACAGTTTTATTAGGAGGTGAAAAAGAAAAAAGATTATCATTAAAAAAAGGTGATAGAATTTCTATTGAAATAGAAGGTCGTCCCATATTAGGAGAAAATGAAAACGAGAAATACGTAACAGATAAAGCTTTAAATGTAGAACTTATAAAATCTAATATTGTTAACGATAATGTTAAACACGATGACTTAAAATCACCTAAAGAAGATATTATGTTGGAAGTTTTAGAAGATGGCAAATATTATATTGCTATTACAAACTTTTCTACAAACTATTTTTTTATTGAAAGTATAAAATATGGAAAGGCGTAAGAGGAAATGAGAAAGTTTTTTACTATACGAGAAGCTATAAAACAGCTTGAACCAAAATTTGAAAGCATGAATGGTGTCCAAACTTATAATGCGCTACAAAGTAAAAAATACATGGAATTTTATTTTCATATTTTATTTATAGAAAGGTTGATAATATGAATAAAAAAGTTAGCTTGATTTTAAGTATACTAGTAATAATATATCCTTTTTTATTAACAGGAAGTATTACAGGTAATTATTTGGTAGAACCTATGAATTATATTGCTTTTATAATGAAAGTTTTATGTTTTATAATAGGAGTACATTTTCTAAATAAATATTATTTAGAACAATAAACCATGACTTAATATGTTTTTTCACCTTGGTTATTTAAGAGCAAATAAAAAATACTACCTTGATTTATTATTAGTGAATGATTTTTCTAAGAAAATTTTAGATAAATCATTCTACAAAAAAATTTCTCGCAATAAATCCCTATAACTATTGAAACTATAACATTAATTAAGGTTTTTTATCAATACCCTTCAAGATAAGTTAAAATGAAAAATCTACAAAAACTTTTTTATCTTTAAAATTCAATTATTATTAAAAAAAAGAAGGATTTTTGCCTTCTTTTCTTGTGTTTTTTCTTATCTTGATACACTTTAATTTGTCATATAAGACATACGTTTTATTTACCTATAAAAATTATATCAAATCTAATTTAAAATAGTTTTAATTTGGTTTAAGTGGTCATTTCTTGGATTGGATGGTCATTTAAAGGAAGAATAATAGTAAGTGAATATTCATTATCATCTTTCTTTATATCCATATATCCATCATATTTATTTGAAATATCCGCTATTATGCTAATACCATATCCAGAAGAGAGATACTTCTTTTTATTAAAATAGAATTTCTTAGAAGAATTATCTTTAATAGAATTATAACTATTTTTAATCTTATAAAATAAAAAATTTCCATCAAGATATAATTCCAAATAAATATATCTATTTTTTTCATTGCAATTTAAACAGGCTTCTATTGCATTATCTATAGTATTAAATAAAATAGAGCTTAAATCCATATCATCAATATCCAGGTTAGGAGGAGAAATTGCTTTTATATCAAGGTCTATTTTATGGATAGTTGCTTCTGTATATTTATCATTTAATATTATATCTATTAATTTATTTCCTGTACTTATTTTATTTGGAATAGATTTAAACCTTTCTTTTATTGAATTTATATAAGCTTTATTTTCTACTATATCCATTTTCTCTAATATCTTAATATGGTTTCCTATATCATGCCATATTTTAGATAAGGTATCATTTTTTAGTTCACTATTTATAATAAACTTTTCATAAGATCTATTATAAATCCTTTTGGTAGTTTCTTTTTGTAAATTAATATAAAAGGTATTTGCCTTGAAATACATTATCATAGTACCTAGACTAGTAAATAAAGTAAACAAGCATATGATAAATAAAGTAAAAGCTATGCCTTTAGGGGATAATCCTAAACTAGAATAAAATAATAATATCATTGAAATACTGGACAAAGACAAAACCCCTATCATTAGATAATTTAGAACTTTCGGTAGAACAATACTTTTATTTAAAAATTTATTACTGATTAACATAAAGAGTAATATAGATAAAAATTTGCTAAATAATCCTAAATAAAAATAAGCATATGGAAAATTTAATTCTATTGCAGTTTTACCTAAAACTTCTGAAGCTAGTGAAGTGATTAATAGCTCTGAAATAATTAATATAAAATAATATATTACAACACTTAAAATACGTTGATGAAGTTTAATATCATATAAGAAGGTTATGAAAAATAATAAAATAGATATAAGAATTAGTTTCAAGTACGGAGTAATACCAAATTGGGCGAATATACATGTAACAATAGATACAATAATAATTAAAAGAAAATCAATGATTTTATAATTATTTTTAGAGTTTCTAAATCTAGATAATATACCTACAAAAAGCATATTATCCACTATGGCAAATAACAAACTTAATATAATATTAGACTTTTCCATGATTATCCCTCTCTTTTAGTTGAAATATATCTATAGAATTCTTTCTTAAAGTTATTAATTCTTCTTCTTGCAATATAGAAAGTATCTCCATTGGAAAGAATAACCTTATCATTTATAAAATCTTCCACATGATTAAGATTTATCATAATTCCTCTATATATTTCAAAGAAATGTTTCCCTGTTAAATCATAAGGAATATCTTTTAGAGAACGATAATTTGAAGTATAAGTAATATCTAGGGTATGTATAATTACAGTTCTATCCACCACTTCAAAGTATATAATATCATAGAGTTTAAGATAAATATCGTTATCGCCTATAGGAAAGAAATATTTTTTAGTTAAATATTCAAGTTTCTTAATTAATGAATCAAGGACTGAATTAACCTCTTTGTGAAAATGGCTTTTTCTTATGAAATGAAAGATTGTCAGGTCTAAGGCTTCATATACTTTCTCGTTTAAATATGTAATAAATATAAATATAGTATTTTTATCAACTTCTCTAACTTTTCGTGCTGTTTCTATTCCATTTAATCCTTGTAGTTCTATATCGAAAAAGATAATATCATAGGTTTTCCTTAAATTAAATATATTGTCAAGAACCTCTTCCCCAGAATAAAAACAATCTATTTCGCAATTAATATTATGTTGGATAAATTTTTTCTCAATTATTAACCTCAATTCAGATAAGAAATCTTTATTGTCTTCACAAATTCCAATTTTAAACACAGAATCCCCCCTAGATAACCACTTACTCCAAAAAAAGACCACTTAATCCAAATTTCAACAAATATGGAATTAACCTGATATAATTATTATAAATCAAAGAGCATAGTAGTTAAAGTGATAAACAAATTAGTTTAGTAAATGAAATTAATTACTTTTGTCATTAGCGGTATTTTCCACAATGGCATTAAGTATTAATAATAAAGCTAGAGAGGAGGACAAGGGATGAAGAAAGTTCTAATTAAGAGTATAGATAAAATAAGTAAAGTAGCAAAGAAAATTGCTGAAGAGTCTCCAAATACAGTTTCTACATTTTTATATTACGAACCTAAGGCACCGAAGTCTATCAGGAAGTAGTCAAGAAATAAGATAAAAATGGACAAGTTGATGAAAAGCTTACAGATGATGCAGTATTTATTTCAGATAAAGAACTAGCTAACAGGAGGTTAGTCGCATTTGGAGGAAGGTTAAGAGAAATACAACAAGAATTAATAGAGCCTTGAGTACTTATAATTGTGAAATAATTAAGGTTTCTGATGAGACAACTTAATTGAATTTTTATTAAGTTCAATCTATATAAAAATTTCCTATAAAACTGGAACTTAATATTAAACAATGTGATACTTAACTCAACAGAATCAAGTTAGATATTTTGGGAAAGGAGTTCATCCATGAATAAAACAGAAAAAGCAATAACTTTAATTATTATTAGTTTTGATTTAATTATCTACTCACTTATTATTCAATTAGGTAATTTAGTAAAAATCAATTTTAATGTAGTAGAAGGATATTCTTCAAATGTCTTTTCTTATGTCTCTATTATTTCAACAATTGTATTTATATTTGTTTTATTTTTGCCTTTTTTATTTTTTAAATCTAAGAATGATACCAACAAAAATTAAGGAGGAAATGATATGAAAAGAAGCTTAAAAGTTTTATCTATGTTATTATTTATTATTTTATTGATTTCTAACAATAGTTTGGTTTATGCAGATGATGAAGTAATTTTTAGAGCACCTTCAGATGGTGCAACATTTTGGCAAGTAGAAAGTAAAACATTAGTAGGAACTAGTTATGGTTCTTATAGAAATGGTCCTCAAGCAAGTAATGGTATTACAGCTTCAATGTCTAAAATGACTGGAACTTCTATTCAATATCAACATGTGCTAAGTGGAAATTATGGTGATAAATTAAAAATAGGAAATTCATTTGGAGTTACATTTGGAAAAAATTATAGTCAAACATCTTCTTTCTCACACACGGCTCCCAAAAATAGAACTATCCGACTTAGATACAGACCTTATTACAATAAATACAAAGTAGTTGAAAGACAATATACAAGACTTGATGGTAAATCAATAAAAACAAATACAACTAGAACATCCTATGCAGAAATTTTTCAAAACTGGGATTGTACTTGGATTTATATAAATTAATAAACAAAAAAACTAGATTAATCTAGTTTTTTTGTTTATTAGATTATGAAGCGAATAAAAATACTACCTTGCTTTTTTATTGTCTTCATAAATTCCAATTTTAAACACAGAATCCCCCCTAAATAACCACTTAATCCAGATTTCAACAAATATAAAATTAACTTGATATAATTATTATAAATGAAAGGAGTTAGAGTTAAAGTGATAAGTCAATTTATTAGAAGATATGTTTCTTGGTCAACAACAGATGATGAAATAGGGGTAATACTCTATGGAATGAAGATCATAGGAACTAGTATATTAACGGCCTTAATTATTGTATTAATTGGAATAATTATGAGACAGACTGTATCATCAATTATCTACTTAGGTGTGTTAATTTTACTTAGGAGAAATATGGGAGGATACCATAGTAAGACGTACTTAGGATGTTTATTTATTACAAGCCTAAACTTTATAATAATAGGACTTTTAGAAATATATTTAGATTCCACCCTAAAGCAGATTCTGGGAATAATATTTATTATTTATTCCACAGTAAAAATCTATACCACTAAACCTATAGTACATACAAATAGAACTGTAGATGAAGATACTATAAATAAAAGTATTGTAAAAAAGGATAAATGGTTAAGTGTCATATTGGTTTTGGCAACTATATGCCATGTATTAATAGTATTAGATATAGTAGATGTACTTAATTACTTCTTTGCCATTAGTAGTTCTTTAATGGTAGTAGCATTAAGTATTTAAGTTATAATAGACTATAATATAGAAATATTACTTCATTGTATAATCCATTATTATAATATATAATTATTATTAAGCTATAAATGAAATGGATAAAGGAGGTCGATAAAATGACTAACGAAGAATTTCAAAAAATAGTAATAGAGAAGTTAGGGAGTATCGAGGACAAGGTAGTAAGTCTTGAAAAGGGGCAGCAAGAAATGAAGGAAGACATAAAATCCATAATTGAACAAACTGCCAGTTTAAGCGAACTTAGATATGAAATAAATGGAAAAGTCGATAAGTTATCAGAAGAGTTTAATACTATAGAAATAGTTGCATCAAAGAACTGGAATGATATAGCAAAATTAAAAGCAGCTAGATAATATAAAAAGAGAGCTATAGGATCATTGATCCTATAGCTCTCTTTTATATTTACTTTTGTAACACATCTATTGTGACTTGATTTTGTTTTTTAAATTTATCAATTATTTGCTTAAGTCCAAGCCAAGAAAGCCCAGATATGGCTGCAATAGATCCAAGTCTTCCACCTACACCTATAAATACATCTTGAGTTAGACTAAAAACAAGACCACATATAGCTCCAACTCCTGCCATTTCAATAAGCTTTGGAAATTTAGCTCCAGATACCATAGCTGCGTAAGAAGCAGCAGTTGCAACAAGTGCAAGTGTAGTACCTTCTGTGAAGAAATATGGCAGCAGCAAACCTGATGATAAAGTTACTATAGCTGATGCAAGAGTAGGTCCTTTTTCAAGATGTAGACTTAAAAAATAAGTCAGACACGCTGAAGATATGGCAACTATCATAGTTAAATAAATCATATTTTACCTCCTTTAAATACCAAATACACTTAGAAGGGCTTTTACTAATTGAACAGAAAGTGCAATTGAAGTACCTCCCTTTCCCCCAAGTCCTGCATATATATCTTTAGATAATATAATTATAATTCCTGCGACCAGTCCTGTTAATCCAGCTATGGTTATGGATGGCATTACGGTTTGGGCTGACATACCTATAAAAGAAGTAGTGAATAATACACCTGCCAATCCTGGAGAAAATAATATGGTTGCTACTACTCCCACAAACCCATTAGCGATTACTGCACCATAGCCCATTTTGTGATTCATATGCCATGTTATAGCAGCTGCAAGAGCTGAACCCACTAGAATCTTTACATTATCCTTAGTAAAAATTCTTTTTTTCTTTTCATTTTCCTTATTTAACCTATTTATTTCATAAAAATGATTTAGCAAACCTATTCCTACAAATAAAATAATTGTCAGTAGAAAAACTCTACTGTGCAGCAATTCATTATTCATCAATGCTAAAATCAAAATACCTATACTTATCAAACTATAAAGTAAGAAAAGTATCCTTCGTTTCATATTTAATCCCTTCTTTCTGCTCCAACTATGCTGTGAATATATATATTCAATTAGTTAAATATTATATATAAGATAAGTACCCATTAATATGATACATTAAAACCAATGAAAATACAAAGATAAAAAAGCAGCAAATTTTTAGGAGAGACTTGGTATATTTTGTTTTTTCTTTATTGAATTATATTTATTAAATAATGTATAATTAACATAATATAAGAAGGAGGAGATTATATAATACCTGAGCATATAAAGACCATGGCTCCATCTTTGAAGAAACTTTAGATGAGGCTTTAAGATCGCGAGGAAGTTATACTACAGTTGTAATAATCACACCAAGAGTACTAGAACCCTATGTACACTATATAAATAAATTGAGCAAAGTTGTAAATAAGGTAGTCTGCATATCTATAAATGGTGACAATCTAAGTGATTTGAATAAAAATATAATTAAGTATAGGGGGAATTAAATGGATTTAATTTTAATTGAAATAGTATCTGTGGTTTCATTTATATATTCTCTATTACTAATGTTTTTTCCCTTTACATCTTTAAATAAAATATTTATAGTTTTTATTTGGACGAACCTAAGCTCTTTAATATTTGCACTAAATTATAAAAGAAAAAAAATATATAATATAAGTATATTACTTTTACTTCTTCCATTATTGTTTTTTAAAGACATCGTTGCAATTACATTTATACTTATGAATACTATCCTTATGTTTTTATATATTAGAAATTCCTTGCTTCAAGGCAATCACTATGAATATTCGGAAAAGCTAAAAAAGTCCTACTTAGCATATATAGCTGCAATAACTTTGGCATTTTTAGGTGGTGTCCTTGATAATTTTATAGTATATTCCATACCTTTTATAATCATTAGCCAGGTAACCACAATAATATTAATAAGAACCGTTAGACATTTAGACTCTGGTATGGACATGGAGAATATAAAAAGATCAAATAGAAAATATATAGGAGTTGTTTCCATATTATCCTCCATGGTTGCCCTTGATGGATTGAGAAATATTATATTTTCTATTGTTGGCAACATATATAGATTTATAATAGATGTAATAATAAAGATACTATATTATCCTATTATTTTAATATTTTATCTAATGAATAAACTTATTGTATTTATTGAAGGAGAGATAAAGAAAAATAATATGGAATCTTTATTTGAAAATATGAATGTAGATAATTATGAAAGCATAGAACAAGTGGAAGAAATAATCCCTCGAAGCTTTCCAATGCTTGAAAGGATAATAGGATTTTTGCTTATCATAACTACAATCTATATTATATATAGATTGATTGTAAAAGTGGGGTATAGAGAGTATAATGCTCGAGAATATACTGAAGAAAGAGAGTATATAAAAGATATTAAGATAGAGAAGAAAAAAACAAGGGAAAAGTATCCAAAGGAAATAAAAGAACAGATAAGGTTCTACTATAGAAGATACCTAGAAAAATTAAATAAAAGAGATATAGAAATTAAAAAATCAGATACATCTCTAGATATAAATAAAAAGGCTGAGAAGTTCTCTGAAGAAAGAATTGAAAAAATTAGAAAAATTTATATAGATAGCCGTTATGGTGATAAAGATGCGGATAAAAAAGTAGTAGAAGAAATGGAGAATTTATATAAGAAGTTGTAAAAGTAAATAAAAATAAGATTTAGTATTAATACTAAATCTTATTTTTATTTATATAGAGTTTCATTAGTCGTATGTTTAGATGCACAATATAAGTTTGCTAGAATCAATATTCTATTTATGTTTTTCCAGCAACTGGTTTTTAATATTCCATAAATCCTGAGATAAATCTACAAAATATCTATGTGGCTTTTCAAACCTTTTTACTTCATCCCACATTAAATCTAATTGTTCTTTACAATGGTTTTTTATTTCATGTATATTTGGATTTTCATATATGCAAATACCTTTATCAAATATTTGTACCAAAAGCTTTTTAGCATGGAAATTTTCCAATGTCTTTCTTTTCCAAGTATATAGGGGATGGAATATTTCGTAAGGTCTACTAGTATCGATTATCTCATCATGTAAAGTAATTACGTCAGCTATTGCTTTTTTAGTAGCATTATCAAACAATCTATATACTTGTTTAAAACCTGGTGTAGTTATTTTGCCTACGTTTTCACTGACTTTTATTGTAGGAATAAGCTGTCCTTCTCTTTCTACAGTTGTCAACTTATAAACACCACCAAATACAGGCTGTGATTTTGCAGTTATAAGTCTCTCTCCAACTCCAAAGGAGTCAATTTCTGCTCCTTGAATAAGTAAGTCTCTAATTACATATTCATCTAGGGAACTGGAAGCAATTATGTCACAATCACTAAATCCTGCGTCATCCAAAATTCTACGACATTCTTTAGATAGATAGGCAATATCTCCACTATCTATTCTAATACCTTTAGGTCTAAATCCACGTGGTACAATTTCTTCATTGAATACTTGTATGGCATTTGGCAATCCTTGCTTTAGAGTATTGTATGTATCTATTAAAAGTGTACAATTATTTGGATAAGTTCTAGCATAGGCCCTAAAGGCATCTAATTCTGTGGGAAACATTTGAACCCAGCTATGAGCCATTGTACCCATGGCAGGAATATCAAAGTCTCTATCTACTATGGTGTTGGCTGTTCCTATACATCCGCCAATATATGCAGCTCTAGCACCGAGGATTGCACCTTCGTATCCTTGAGCACGTCTAGAACCAAATTCCATTACAGTTCTACCATTGGCTGCCCTAACTATTCTATTAGCCTTAGTAGCTATCAAACTTTGATGGTTTATAGTTAAGAGTACCATTGTTTCTATAAGTTGAGCCTGTATTACAGGTCCACGGACTACGACAATAGGTTCTTGAGGAAATATTGGAGTTCCCTCTGGAATAGCCCATACATCACATTTAAATTTAAAGTCTCTTAAATAATCTAAAAAGCTTTGAGAGAATATGTTTTTAGATTCAAAATAATCTATGTCTTCTTCATCAAATTTAAGATTCCTTAGATATTCTATTAATTGCTCCACACCTGCCATAATGGCAAAACCACCATCATCAGGTATTGCTCTAAAGAACATATCAAAATAAGCAATTTGCTCTCCCATACCATTTTCTAAATAACCATTAGCCATGGTAAATTCATAAAAATCGGCTAACATAGTAAGATTCTTTCTATCCTTCCAATCTAGGCTTATCATTGGCAGTCTCCTTTTTTATTATCATTACCCTAATTATAGACTTATAATATGAAAAGTTCAATAAACATAGCAACAAAAAATAATAAATGGGTAATTTCCAAAATTATATAGAAATTACCCATTATTTAAAATAGAACTTTATTTTTTCGCCCAAACCTAAAGAACTTACAATATTTTTTAAATTCAATACTTCAATACACTCCTTGATCTTTTAATTCTTTAATAATGGAGGAATTACCATCTACAATTTTAGGGATAGTGCTAAGAAACAATTTTTATTTGCTGGTAAAGCTATTCTTAAGCTAAGGGGCTAATGAGACACTTGAATTAGGTTTATGGGCTAAAGTTCTATCTATTTTTTACACACACCATATTATATAGGAATTATACTTTACCGATATAATGAGATGATGTATGTATAGATATTATACCCAGAAATATAATTTTAAACATAATATAAAAAAACTTTAAGAAATTTTTCTTAAAGTTTTTTAGTGTTATTTAAGGGATTCTAATAATCTTTTTCCTTTCTCCGTTATGCTTATGGTTTTTACTGATGTGCTTGTACACATGGATTTATATGAGCAACAACCACATTTAACCTCAGAAGCAGAACAGCCTTCGTCTTCTACAATATACTTCATACGGTATAATTGTTCTATAAATTCCTCTACTAAGGATTCAGATATATTTAAGTTTTTTGCTATTAAAGGAAGGGAAAAAACTCTAATTTCTGATAACTCTTTTAAAACATTTTTAAGCATATTATCAACTCCTAAAATCCTAAAAGACTTCCAACTTGATATACAATAACTGATAATATCCAACCCAGGGCAAAGGTGTATATAACCATGAAGGCAGCCCACTTAGCAGACTTAGTTTCATGTTTTACAGTACCTATTACTGCTGCACAAGGAGTGTATAAAAGAACCATTATCATAAAAGATACAGCAGTTAAAGGTGTAAATACACTTTGTATTGCAGTAACAAGGGCAGTACCTTCACTTACACCGGCATAAACCATTCCTAGGATTGCAACAACAGCTTCCTTTGCGGCTATTCCTGCGAATAAGCTAACAGTAGCTTGCCAAGTACCAAAACCAGCAGGTACAAATATAGGTGATAAAATAGTACCTATTCTACCTAGAATACTTTCTTGACTATATGGCTCTACGCCAAATGGTAATACGGACAATACCCAAAGAACAGAAACAACTACAAATATAATAGTTCCAGCTCTATGTAAGAAGTCCCATACTTTACTCCACATATCTCTTAAAACATATTTAAATATAGGTAATCTATAAGGCGGCAATTCCATTATAAAATGGGAAGATTCACCTTTAAATAATGTTTTTGAAAATATCTTACCCATGATTAAAGCCATTATAATTCCTAAGGCATAAAGTGAAAACAATACAATTCCACCGTGGTCTGGGAAAAACGCTGCTATAAACACTAAATAAATAGGAAGTCTAGCTCCGCAGGACATAAATGGATTAATTAGTAATGCAATCATTCTATCCTTTTTGTTATCTAAAGTTCTAGTTGACATAATACCAGGAACGTTACATCCAAAGCCTACAATCATTGAAATAAAACTTTTACCATGAAGACCAAGACGTCTCATAAATCCGTCCATTATATAGGCAGCCCTTGCCATATATCCTGTATCTTCCAATATACCTAAGAAAAAATATAATACCATAATAAGTGGAACGAATTCAAATACAGATCCTACTCCACCAAAGACTCCCTCTGAAAGGAAAGCAAGAAGCCATTCAGGTGAGTTAATATTTTCTAATAGAGAAACTACAAATTCTCCTAAGGCTTCAATGCCAGTTGCAACATAACCGCCAAGTAAATCTTGACCTATTACAAAAGTTAATTGAAATACTAAAAACATAATCAAAGCAAATATAGGTATTCCTAAATATTTATTAGTAATAATTTTGTCTATTTTATCAGTTAGAGTTTCCTTTTCTTCTGATGGTCTTTTAATAGACCTACCTACAATATTTCCAATAAATTCATATCTTTTATCTACTATTTCAAGCTCATATTCATGAGATTTTTTCTCTAAAGCTGATAATTGATCTTTAAGAGGTTCAGATTCCTTTTTTGACAGAAGACTATATATCTCTTTATCTCCTTCTAAAAGTTTTACTGCTATCCATTTTTTAGGATATTTTAAATCTAGTCCATCTATAATTTCTTCTATTTGTTTTATTTCATTGTCAATATCATTACCATAACTAAAGGATTTATTTAAATCTTTTTCTTTTTTTACATATTCAATGGATTTATCTATTAGGATATCAAGACCTTGATTTTTAGCAGCAATAGTAGGTACTATAGGAACCCCTAGTTCCTTAGATAGCTTATCTAAATTTATCTCAATATTTCTTTGCTTAGCTTCATCCATCATATTAAGAGCAATTACAACTTTTACACCCATTTCCATTAATTGAGTTGTTAAATAAAGATTTCTTTCAATATTAGTAGCATCTACTACATTAATTACAACATCTGGATTTCCTTTCAGAATATAGTCTCTTGCAACGACTTCATCTTCCGAATATGCCCCGAGACTATAAGTACCTGGAAGGTCTACTACGTTATATTGTTCTCCTTTATGCTTAAACTTTCCTTCTTTTTTCTCAACAGTAACTCCAGGCCAGTTTCCAACGTGTTGGTTAGAGCCTGTTAGTGCATTAAATAAAGTTGTCTTTCCACTATTTGGATTTCCAACAAGTGCTATTGTATTCAAATTTTTGCCTTCAAGTGCTATCGTATTCAAATTTTCCCCTTCTTTCCAATCTAATTATTATCTTTTACAACAAATAGGAAAGTCCTATTCTAATATCATATGAGAACTTTCCATTAATAAGCGTTAAGAAAAGGTTAGTCAACCTTTAATGATTAATTTTCAATAAATACTTGAGATGCTAAACCACGACCTAAAGCCAATTTGTTACCAGATAAATTAATAATAATAGGGCCAAAATCATTTTTAACAACTTTAACACAGGCATTTTTATGAAGTCCTAATTCGTATAATCTTTTTTTTGCTTTACAACAACCTGAAATTTCTTTAATCCTGCCACATTCCTTGGGTTTTAAGGAAGCTAAAGATAAAGTGTTCATAATATCACCCTTCCATATGTATATATCTATAGACATTGATAATCGTTATCATTATACTATTATTATAAATGATTTTACATGTAAATGCAATAATTATTTCACATACTTAGGGTTAAAATAAAAAATAAACAAATAATAAAATTGTTGACAAAATATTAATATAAGAATATAATAAAAGTACACCCCCCGGGGGTGGGGGTAAAAAGGAGTGATATAATGGAAAACAAGAAAATAAGCATAGATGTGCTTGGAATGACTTGTGCAGCTTGCTCTGCAAGAATAGAAAAATCCTTAGGCAAACAGGAAGGGGTAGAGTCAGCAGTGGTGAATTTACTTTCCAATAAGGCCAATATAGAGTTTGATCCTAACAAAATTAAACCAAAGGATTTAATTAAAGTCATAGAAAAAACAGGATATGAGGTACCTGTAGTCAAGCAAACTTTTATGATAGAAGGTATGACTTGTGCAGCTTGTTCCACTAGAGTAGAAAAGGCTCTGAATAAATTAGAAGGAGTTAAGGCTGCAGTTAATTTATCAACTAATAAGGCAGTGGTAGAATATCTATCTGGATTAACAGATGAACAGACTTTAATTAAAGTCATAGAAAAAACAGGATATAAGGCAGAGATAGAAGTAGAAAGAGATTTAGACAGAGAAAAAGAACTTAGGGAGAAGGAAATAAAATCTCTAAAAACATCATTTATCATCTCAGCCATATTAAGTATACCTTTATTTTCTGCAATGTTTTTTCATATGGCAGGAATTGATAATATATTAAGTAATGGATGGTTTCAATTAATCCTTGCCACCCCTGTACAATTTATTATAGGCTATAGGTTTTATAAAGGAGCGTATAATGCTTTAAGAGGTGGAGGAGCTAATATGGATGTTCTCATTTCCATGGGAACATCAGCAGCCTACTTTTATAGTATATATAACTTATTAAAGGGAGTTCATGAATATTATTTTGAATCTTCAGCAGTTATTATAACTCTAATTATCCTAGGAAAAACATTTGAAGCAGTGGCGAAGGGAAAGACTTCAGAGGCCATAAAGAAATTAATGGGATTACAGCCTAAGACAGCAAGAGTTATAAAAGATGGAGCAGAGATGGATATACCTATAGAGAAGGTAGAAATAGGAGATATTATAGTTGTTAGACCAGGAGAAAAAATACCAGTTGATGGAGTCATAGTAGAAGGAAACTCTGCAGTAGATGAGTCTATGATTACAGGAGAAAGTATTCCTACAGATAAGGGAATAGATGATGAGGTAATAGGAGCTACAATAAATAAGTTTGGTGCTTTTAAATTTAGAGCAACTAAAATAGGTAAGGATACAGTATTATCTCAAATCATTAAGCTGGTGGAAGATGCCCAAGGCTCTAAAGCACCAGTTCAAAGATTGGCAGATAAAATATCTGGAATATTTGTACCAATAGTTGTTGTCATTGCATTGATTACATTTGTAGGATTTTATTTTATTAAAGGAGACTTTAATATAGGTCTTATAAATGCAGTTGCAGTTTTAGTAATAGCTTGCCCTTGTGCATTAGGATTAGCCACACCTACAGCTATAATGGTTGGTACTGGTAAGGGAGCTGAAAATGGAATACTGATTAAATCCGGAGAACATCTAGAGAGATCTCATGAAATGGATACAATAGTATTTGATAAAACGGGTACAATAACAAAGGGAGAACCAGAGGTAACAGATATAGTTTCTCTTATGGAAATAGATAGAGATGAAATTCTTAGAATAGCTGCCTCTGTAGAAAAAACTTCAGAACATCCATTAGGTCAATCAATAGTAAAAAAAGGGGAAGACGAATTACTTCAACTGTCTATTCCTACAGATTTTGCAGCAATACCAGGAAAAGGACTTAGGGCAGTTCTTGAAGGTAAAGAAATACTAATTGGAAATAGAAAATTAATGGCAGATAGTAATATCTCCATATTAGAAGGAGAAAAAGATTTATTAAGGCTAGAAGAAGAAGGTAAAACAGCAATGTTAATATCTATAGATAATAAATTATCTGGAATTATAGCTGTGGCAGACCAAATAAAAGAGACTTCAAAGAAGGCAATAGAACAGTTAAAATCTATGGGATTAGAAGTTTATATGATAACAGGAGATAACGAAAGAACTGCTAAAGCCATAGCTAAAGAAGTAGGTATAACAAATGTATTGGCAGAAGTTTTACCAGAGAATAAAGCAGAGGTAGTAGAACAGATTAAATCAGAAGGAAAACACGTAGGTATGGTTGGAGATGGTATCAATGATGCACCGGCTTTGGCAGCAGCAGATGTGGGCTTTGCCATAGGTACAGGTACAGATGTTGCCATGGAGGCAGCAGATATAACCCTTATGAGGGGAGATTTATCTGGAGTAGTTACAGCCATTAAACTAAGTCATAGAACCATGAGAACCATAAAGCAAAACTTATTCTGGGCATTTTTCTATAATACTATAGGAATACCTTTTGCAGCCTTAGGTTTTCTAGATCCAATGATAGCAGGTGCAGCCATGGCTTTTAGTTCAGTTTCAGTAGTTACAAATTCACTTAGATTAAAAAAATTCAGTGGAAAGTAAATAATTATTTACTAGAAATAAGGAGGAATATAAAATGAAAAAAACTTTATTAGTAGAAGGAATGAGTTGTGGACACTGTGAAAATGCTGTGAAAAATGCATTAAAGGGTTTAGATGGAGTGAGTAAAGTGGAAGTGAATTTATCATCTAAAAGTGTAGAGGTAGAAGGAGAAGGCTTAAATGACATTCTTATAAAGGGTGCAATAGAAGACGCAGGATATGATTTAATAGAAATAAAGTAGAGAGTAGTGATCTAATGAATGAAGGAAAAAGAAGAGCAGCTATTAAGTTAAAAACAGCTAGAGGTCAGATAGATGGCATAATAAAAATGCTTGAAGATGATAGGTACTGTGTAGATGTATCTACACAGATCCTATCTGCCATTGGTCTATTAAAAAAGGCCAATATAGATATATTAAATAGTCATATAAGATCTTGTGTATCTACTGCTATTTTAGAAGATGAAAAACAGGGTGAAGAAAAAATAGAAGAAATAATAAACATTATAGATAAATATATAAAATAGCCATAAGACAACTTGAGTAATCAAGTTGTTTTATTTTGTCAAAAATTTCTTTTAATATAATAAAAAATCTATTGAATCAATATAGGTTGTAAAGTATAATCTTAATTGTATGATTTTTATTCAGGGGGAAGCTATGAAAAACGAAATTAATAAAATTAGAGAAAAACTATATAAAGAGATGGAATCTAGAGACAATGATTATGGGGAAGTAGTTAGAATAAGCGAAGAATTGGATAAACTTATTGTAGAGTATTATTTAGAAGAGGGAAAAGGTTAAGTAAAAAAACAACAGATAGTTTATAATATAAGTTGATTTTTTATTAAATTAACTTTGTAATTAAAACAAAGGTCAGAGAAGGTCGAAAAATGATATAGATATATTCATATTGGGAATAAAAGATATATTTCAATCTTTTATTCTTATTTTAATATTTATATTTATTTTTTAATGGAAGGCAAAATAAGTTTATAAATATCTTTTAGAAGAGATATTTGTTCTTTAGAGCTACCCTTTAGTATATCTAATAATTCTTTTATTTCATTATCAATAGACACCCTATAAATATCATCAATTGCTTCTGAAACCTTTATATTCTCCATATAGTAATTATAACCATATAGGAGATAATCTACAGATACATTTAAAGTCTTAGATATATTTGCTAAAGTATCTACACTCATTTTACGATCTCCTCTTTCCAGTTGACCAATATAAAATGATGATAATCCAATTAATTCAGCAAATTTTTCTCTAGATAATCCTAATTTTTCTCTTTCTAATCTAATTCTTAATCCTACATCTTTATAATTTAATATTTTTTTAATTTCATTCATTTTCGCCACCTCAATAATACTGTATACGTTTCTGGAATTTAACTAAATTGGCTAATAGCATATAAATATTGTTGGCTATATGCATAAAAAACATTGTGCTATGTATAAGTTTTATTATATAATAAATATAGTAAAATTTTATCGGGAGGAAGAAAATGAAGAATAAAATTGATAAACTAAGGGAACATTTACATCAAGTGGTTCAATCTAACGACAATGCAGGGGTATTAAAGGTAAGTCAAGAACTTGATAAATTGATAATAGAATATTATAAAGAACAAAATTTTAAAGAAGAAGATAGAGAATAGCCATTTATATTGATAGATATTATATTGATTTTTTTAGTGAAAAAGGTATAATTAAACTAAAGGTCAAAGAAGGTCAGGGCAAATTGTTTAATTCTAATTATAAGAGGGAGAAGATTTTATGGAATATAAAGACTATTATAAAATACTTGGTGTTGAAAAAACTGCAAGCCAAGATGAAATAAAAAAATCATTTAGAAGCTTAGCTAAGAAATATCATCCAGACTTAAATCCAAATGATGACAAAGCTCAGGAAAAGTTTAAGGAAATAAATGAAGCCTATGAAGTACTAGGAGATGAAGAAAAGAAAAAGATGTATGACCAATTTGGATCAGGATATAATTTCTCCAATGGTCAAAATTTCGACCCATCTCAATATGGTTTTGGTGGTCCTGGTGGATATAGCTATACCTATAGTACAGCGGATGGAGACTTTAGTGATTTCTTCAATATGTTCTTTGGTGGAATGGGGGGAAATCAAAGAAGCAGTGGTCAAAAAGGATTTGATTTAGGTAATTTATTTGGAGGTGGCAGAAAAGCCAGTAGAAAACAAAGTCCTTCCTATGAATCAGAACTAAATATAACTATTGAAGAAGGATATAATGGAGTCCAAAAGGATATTAATCTTAATATAGGTGGAGAAAATAAAAGCATAACAGTAAAGGTACCAAAAGGAATATTGCCTGGGAAAAAATTGAAAGTTAAAGGCGAAAAGTGGGGAATAAAAGGAGATATTCTTTTTAAAATCAATTTTGAGGAAGAGGAAAAAAATAGATTAGATGGATTAGATATAGTATCTAAACTAGACTTACTACCTTGGGAAGCAGTTTTAGGAGAAAAGGTAGTAGTAAATACTTTAGATGGAAAGATTAAAATCGATATTCCAAAACTAATATCATCAGGAAAGAAAATTAGAATACCTGGAAAAGGATATAAAGATATGAAAGATAATAAGGGGGATTTATATATAGAAGTAAATATAGTAAATCCAAAGAGTTTGACGGAAGAAGAAATTGAATTATATCAGAAGCTAAAGGAAATATCGAAACATAATTAGAAGGGGCTGTTTCATAACTGATAAATCAGTTATGAAACGCCTCTTTTTCTATATCAAAGTTGACAACTAAGTTATATCAGTCCCTATAAATATTAAATATACTCTCTCTAAATTAATTTAGGGTACAGGAAATAAAGCTTAGATTTTTCTAAACCTCATTTTACTTATGGCGTTTTTTCTATTTCTAAATCACTTCTTTATATCGGATAAAACCTAATTTGTCTGCCTTTATTTTACTACTTAGTTTTCTTATATTTATTGCGACACTTAGTAACTTTATTTCTGAAATAACTTTTTCCATACCTCTATGTTTAAATCTTAAATATTGCATTCCTGATTTTATATATGAAAATACTCCTTCTGACTGAATTGAACGATTAAGTCTTTCTGTAATTCCTTCTTCTGTCATTATATTTTTTTCTGATTCTTTTCTTAATTCTTCAAATCCTTCAGAAACATATATGCGTTTCAATCCAGTTTTGTTTTTCATATTGATGCAATCACTAGAATATATACAATTTAGACAGTCATTGCATAGATAAACCTTAGACTCACTTTTAAATCCATATTTATTTTTTCTATATATTCTCTTTTCGAATTTAAGCTTTTTATTATTATGACAAATATAGTAATCTTCTACTTTATAGTAAATCATATTCTCTTTTCTTGATATGTCATTTCTATATTTTCTTGTCTTTTTTACTTCATAATTTAAGGGTTTTATGAAAGGTTTTATTTTCTTTTTTCTTAGATAAAGATAATTTTCCTCACTTTCATAGCCTGAGTCTGCTACAACTCTATTTATTTTTGTATCATATTTTTTTAGAAGTTTATCCATAAAAGGAACTAAGGTTCTCACATCTGTAGGATTACTAAATCCCTCTATATCTACAATATACCCGCCATTCGTTGCACATTGAATATTGTAAGCAGGTTTTAACTGACCATTTTTCATATGGTCATCTTTTAATCTCATGAAAGTTGCATCTTTATCTGTTTTTGAATAGCTGTTTCTTTCATCAAGTATATTCAAATGTTTTTCATATATATTTAGCTTATCAAGCCACTCTTCCAACATTTCATATTTCTTTTGTTCTTCTAATTTTCGCTTCCCTTTACCATAAGCAAATACTATATTTCTTGATTTGCAAATATTTCTTATGTTATTGAATTCAAGTAGAACAAGCTTTTTACAATCCTCACTAGATAAATTTTCATTAATTCTGAAATATTCTAGTATTTTCTGTATTAGTTTCTCTTGATATTTAAGTATAGATTTTTTCCATACAAATGTGTATCTATTGGCATTTGCTTCTATTTTCGTTCCGTCTATGTATACACTTTTAAATCCATTTCTCCTTGTTCTACTAGTAAGTTTACTAGTTGATGTAATATTTCATCCATGAAAGGATATATCTTATTCCTAAATCTATTGATGGTTACATGATCAGGGGATTTTCCATTATCTAAAAGCCATCTGAATCGAATATCATATTTACAGGCATCTTCAATATCTCTAGCTGAATATTTTCTATTTATGTATGCAAAAACTAGAATTTTCAACATGGTTTTTGATTCTACAGCTGGTTTTCTACCTTTATTAGAGTAGGCACTATCTAAAAACTTTAAATTCATCTCCTCAATAATATTGTGCACCAGGAAAACCTCATCATCCATATCAAAATTATTAGTCAAATCAAAACTAAAAGTTAGTTGCATTTTTTTGATTTTTGCTCTATGATTAACTTTAGTATGTATATTCATCGCAGATAAAGCATACTAGAAAAGAGTTCAAAGAGCAACCGCTCTCTGAACTCTTTTTTTATTAAGGACTATTTATTTTGAAACAGCCCTTTTTTCATGGGGAAAATTAATTGACACAATTAATTCTAAATAGTATAATCTACTTAAACGTTTTACTAAAACGTTTAAGTAGATTGTGGAGGTGAAGATTTGGATGTAACTATGAAGGATATTGCGAGGCTAGCTGGCGTATCTATTGCAACTGTTTCCAAGATTGTCAATGGAAAAGATAGCGATATAAGTAGGCCAACAATAGAAAAAGTAAAGAGGATTATTGAAGAAGAAAATTATTCACCTAATAGTATTGCACGTAGTATGATTACCAAGAAGACAAGAACTATTGGTCTTATCATTCCAGATGTACGGAATCCGTTTTTTACAGATTTAACAAGAGGAGCGGAGGATGTAGCTAATGATAGAGGATATAGTATATTTTTCTGTAATACTGATGAAGATTTAAATAAAGAGATCAAATATATTAACAATCTCATAGAGAAGCAAGTTGATGGTATCGCTTTAGCAGGATCAGCCTTTAGAAATAAAGAGCTTGAAGAAAAATTGAATATAAAGATTCCCATTGTATCCTTGGACAGAAATGTTTACTTTAAGGGAATTAAGGGGAAAGTTGAAATTGATAGTTTTTCTGGAGCATATGATGCTGTAACATATTTAATAAAGTTAGGTCATGAAAAGATTATGTATTTATCAGGTCCGCTCAATATCAGACTTTCTATGGATAGACTTGAGGGATATAAAAAAGCACTTCTTGATAATAATTTAAAATATGATGAAACATTGATTATAGAAGGTAGTTATAATAGTGAGTTCGGATACGAGACTATAAAAAACATGGTAATAGATAAGGATATAACGGCTATATTTTGTGGAAATGATCTTATTGCCATAGGAGCAATGAATGGGTTAAAAGAGAAGGGAATAAATATACCAGAAGATATTAGTGTAGTTGGGTTTGATGATATTTATATTTCATCTCTAGTAACGCCTTCTCTTACCACAGTGAATCAACCGAGTTATAAAATTGGGTATTTGGCTGTAGAGACATTGATAAATATTCTTGAGAATAAAGAAGAACTAGATAATGAAGTAGAGATAAAGTTGGAACTAGTAGTTAGAGAATCAACTAGTAAGAGGAGACAAATATGAATAAGGTGCTTGTTATTGGAAGTTTAAATACAGACATGGTAGTTTCTGTGGAGAGAATCCCTATGATAGGTGAAACTACATTAGCCTCTTATGTGGAGAAGCATAATGGAGGAAAAGGTGCTAATCAAGCTGTAGCTTGTTCTAGATTTGGAGCAAAAACCTATATGATTGGGGCCATAGGAAATGATGAAGATGGAAAGGCGCTTCAACAAAGTTTAAAGAATGATGATATTGATATTACTGGAATTAAAATAGATCAAAATCAAAAAACAGGAATGGCGTGGATAACTGTTGATAAAAATGCAGACAACTCTATAGTAGTTATACCCGGAGCTAATGGAAGCATTACAAAAGAAGATATTGAGGCAAATGAAGGATTATTTAACGAAGTTGGTATTATTTTACTACAATTAGAAATTCCAATAGAAACAGTAGAATATGCCATAAACAAAGGAAAAGAAAAAGGATGCACTATAATACTGAATCCTGCACCAGCTATAGAATTAAGTCCTAGCATATTAAGTAAAATTGATATTATAACTCCAAATAAAAGTGAATTAGATACCCTCACTAAGGATATTGTTGCAGAGGATTCATATAAAAAGGCATTAGAACTAATCAAGTTTGGTGTTGGTAATGTAATTTGTACTTTGGGTGAAAACGGTGCATTACTTGTTAATAAAAATGGGAAAATTGAATTTCCGGGACTTACTGTAGATGCTATTGATACAACAGGTGCTGGGGATTGCTTTAATGGTGTATTGGCAGCAGAAATTGCCAATGGTAACAGTGTTGAGGAAGCTATAGAATATGCTATAAAAGCTTCAGCAATAAGTGTTACTAGAAAAGGTGCTCAATCATCTATGCCCAAAAGGCAAGATGTGTTAGGTAATTATAAATTTTTAGGAGGAATTTAAATGAAAAAAATAGCTGTTGTTATGTCTATATTATTAGTTTTATCTTTTGTCTTGACAGGATGTTCGAGTCCTAAAAATGTTCCAGATAAAGATGCGTCTGGGGAAAAACTTAAAGTAGTACTTTTAATTCCCGGTACATTAGGTGATAAGTCTTTCTTTGATTCTGCAAATGCGGGATTAGAACTTGTTAGGAAAGAACTTGGAGCAGAAACAAAGGTAATTGAAATGGGAACAGACTCTACTAAATGGGAGCCAACTTTTATAGATGTTTCTGAAGGTGATTGGGATATTATTATTTCTGGAAATGATACTACAGAATTAATGAATACATTAGCAGTAGAATATCCAGAGAAAAGATATATAAACTTTGATACATTTATTGAAGAAACAGTGGATAATGTATATTCAATGTTTTACAGTACAAATGAAGTATCCTACTTAGCTGGTGCATTGGCTGGTTTAGTAACAAAATCAGATATTGAGATTGCAAATAAAGAAAATGTAATTGGGTTCCTTGGTGGAATGGATATACCAGGAATCAATGATTTCTTGGTTGGATATATTGAGGGAGCAAAAAGTGTAAATCCTGATATTAAGGTAATAGTTTCATATGCAGGGGACTTTGGAGATCCTGCTAAAGGAAAAGAATTAGGATTGGTTCAATATAATTCTGGTGCAGATATTAGCTTCAATGTTGCAGGTGGAACTGGTTTAGGTTTAATAGATGCTGCAACAGAAAAAAATGGTTATGCAATAGGAGTTGACTCTGACCAAGCGATGTTATTTAAAGATTCAGATCCTGAAAAGGCAGCACATATTGCTTCTTCAGCAGTAAAGAGAATAGATCAAGCAATATTTGATGCTGTTAAGAAACATATTGAAGGCACTCTTGAATATGGTACACATAATTCAATGGGAGTAGCTGAAGGTGCAGTTGGTCTTGCTAAGAATGAGTATTATGATAAATTACCACAAGACATTAAGGATAAAATCATAGAGATAGAGCAAGAAATAGCTAATGGAGAAATAAAGGTGGGAACTGCTTTTGGAGTATCTACAGATAAGATAAACGAGTTAAGAGAATCTGTTAGGCCTTAATAGATTAAAATATTTTAACACCAACGGCAAAATGTGAAAAGATAGTAGTTGGGTTTTGCTAATTAGCAAAACCCAATTAGTATTTAAATCTAAAATATCTTTAAAAGAAAGGTAGTAATATTATGAGTGACTACATTTTAGAGTTAAAAAATGTTATGAAATTATATAATAATGGAGTTGTCGCCAATAAAGATATCAACTTCCAATTAAAAGAGGGTGAAATACATGCTATCGTTGGGGAGAATGGTGCAGGAAAATCAACTTTAATGAAAATTCTTTTTGGCATGGAACAACCGACCTCGGGTGAAATTTTATTCAGAGGAAATAAAGTGGAAATAAATAGTTCCAATAAAGCAATTGAAATGGGAATTGGAATGGTACATCAGCATTTCATGCTAGTACCTTCTTTTACTATTGCACAAAATATGATTCTCGGAATGGAACCTGTAAAAGGGTTATCTATAGATTATAACAAGGCAATATCTATGATTAATGAACTTGGACAAATTTATAATTTGCAGGTTAACCCTAATATGAAAGTTAAAGATCTCTCAGTAGGCATGAAACAGAAAGTAGAGATATTAAAGGCATTATTAAGGGGTGCTAAAATACTTATTCTTGATGAACCTACTGCAGTTTTAACACCACAAGAAACAGAGGAACTCTTTATACAATTGAAAAAATTGAAGGACAATGGACATACTATAATATTTATATCTCATAAGCTTAGAGAAGTAAAAAATATTTCTGATAGAGTTACCATTATCAGAAAGGGAATGACAAAAGGAACGTATAATATTTCAGATGTAAGTGAAAAAGAGATATCGAATCTAATGATTGGCAGAGATATTGTTTTGAAGTATGATAAAAAGAAAAACAAGGCAGGAAAATCTATATTAAAAATTAACAATCTAAATTGTAAAAATAAAGAAGATAAAGCACTATTAAAGGATATTAGTTTTACTGTAAATGAAGGTAAAATTTTAGGCATCGCAGGTGTAGAGGGTAATGGTCAAGCAGAGCTTATTAAAATCATAACTGGACATAAAAGAAATTATGAGGGAGAAGTATTATTTAAAGATAAAAATGTAAAAGATATGACAATTAAACAACTAAGAAAATACGGGATGTCATATATTCCAGAAGATAGAATGACTCAAGGAGTTGCAGGAGAAGCTTATATTAAAGAGAATATTATAGGTAATAAATATGATACAAGAGAGTTAAATGATGGATTTTTGCTTAATGTTAAAAAGATAGAAAAATTAGCAGATAATTTAGTTTTAGATTATGACATAGTATGCAAAAATATAGAGCAAAAAGTATATAGTCTATCAGGTGGAAATATTCAAAAGGTAGTTGTAGCTCGTGAATGTTCGGTTAAACATGATGTTCTCATTGCAGAACAACCAACACGAGGGGTAGATGTAGGTGCTGCTGACTTCATACATCGGGAAATAATTAGATTGAGGGATCAAGGTACAGCTATTCTGTTAGTTAGTGCTGATTTAAATGAAGCAATGGAACTAAGTGACTCATTGCTGGTTGTATATGAAGGTGAGATTGTTGCATATTTCGATGATCTTTCACAAACTACTGAAGACGAACTAGGATTATATATGCTTGGTATAAAAAAACAAAATATTGAAGAGATAGGGAGGGCTGTAAATGAATTTTGAGAAAAAGTTTGATATTATACGAACCTTCGTAGCCGTAGCTATTTCTTTATTAATAGGTTTTATAATTATGTTATTAGTAAGTAAAGAACCATTATCCACTATATATTATTTTGTTGTTGGGCCTATTGCCAAAACAAGATATATAGGGAATGTAGTAGAATTGGCTATTCCTCTAATTTTTTCTGGATTGGCTACGTCTGTTTTATTTCAAGCTGGTTTATTTAATTTAGGATCAGAAGGAGTATTTTATTTTAGTGGACTCCTGGCATCAATAGTTGGTATTACATTCTCATTACCAAGTGTGATACACCCTCTTATTGCAATAGCGGCAGGAAGCTTATTTGGAATGATAGTAATGCTATTAATAGGATTTTTTAAAGCAAAATGGGATGCTAGTGAGCTAGTCATATCTCTAATGTTTAATAGCATTTTCTATGGTATAGGATTATATATATTGAATTTTTACTACAGAGATCCGAATTATTCAGGAGTAGCATCCTTTAAGATGAAAGATTCATCCCTTCTTAAAGTTATAGTACCTGGTACAAGAATACACATAGGATTGATAATTGCATTGCTGACCGTATGTTTTGCGTATATATTCTTGTATAGAACAAAATGGGGATATGAAATTAGAATGACAGGTTTAAATAATGCTTTTGCTAAATACACAGGTATGAGAACAACTAAGGTTATTATAATTGCAAGCATTATTGCAGGTGCTATTGCTGGTATGGGAGGGGCTGTAGAAGTAATTGGTATGTATGATCGATTTAAATGGGCTGCTCTTCCAGGACTGGGGTTTGATGGAGCACTAGTGGCGATGCTGGCAAAAAATAAGCCTGGAAATGTGATTTTCTCTGCATTGTTTATTGCATATATAAGAATTGGTGCTGATCTAATGGCTAGAATGACAAATGTTCCATCAGAAATGGTTTTCATAATGCAAGCAGTTATAATTCTACTAATTTCAGGAGGAAAATTCCTTGAAAATTATAGACAAAGAATGCTCCTAAAGGAGGTAAATAAAGATGCATAAATTACTGGAAACGATTTTCACTACTGAATTCGCTTTTTCAGCTATAAGAGTTACAACACCTATATTATTTGCCGCATTGGGTGCTTTGATTTCAGATAGGGCAGGTGCGGTAAATATAGGGATTGAAGGTATAATGCTAATGTCTGCATTAGCAGGGGTAGTAGCTAGTGCATATACTAAAAGTGCATTTTTAGGATTGCTGGGAGCAATTCTAGTAGGTTTGATTACCGCTAGCATATTAGCATATTTTACACTTAAATTAAAAACTGATGTTATCTTAGGTGGTATTGCTACAAATTTCTTTGCAGATGGTGTGACTATATTTTTATTATATTATTTAACAGGAGATAAAGGAACTTCTTCTTCATTAGCTAGTAAGGTTTTACCTAACTTAAATATACCTATAATTAATAAAATTCCTGTTTTAGGAGAAATTATTTCTGGACATAATATATTAACTTATGTAGGAATTTTATCTACAATAGGTGTATGGTTTTTATTGAATAAAACATCTTTGGGCTTGCGAATTAAGTCCGTTGGCGAAAATGAAAATGCAGCAAAATCTGTAGGGATAAATGTTATAAAAATAAGATATTTGGCAATTGCCTTAAGTGGTGTATTTGCAGGTCTTGGTGGTGCATTTTTATCAATGGGATATGTATCTTGGTTTTCAAGGGGTATGTCAGCAGGGCGTGGATGGATTGCACTTGCAGCAGAAGCTATGGGCAAAGGGACTGTCTTAGGTACAACCTTATCATCTTTATTATTTGGAGTAGCAGATGCTTTATCAAACACTTTGCAACTATTGAATATACCTTCTGAACTTATTAAAATCATGCCATATTTAACTACTGTAGTAGGTCTGTTAATATATGCAATAGCTGATACAAAAAAGAGAAAGATGAAGGAGTAAGATATGAGAAATATAATTATAGATTGCGATCCTGGACATGATGATGCAATAGCCATACTTATGGCATTGGCAAATAAAGATAAATTAAATATTTTAGGAATAACAACCGTTGGTGGAAATCAACTATTAGATAAGGTAACTAATAATACATTGAAGATATTATCTTTTTTAAACGAAGATATTCCAGTTGCAGTAGGTGAAGCTTATCCACTTACTAGAGAAATACACACTGGTGCAGATGCTCATGGGATTTCAGGAATGGATGGTCCAGTTCTTCCAGAGCCTAAATATTCAATCGTTGATACCCACGCTGTTCGATTCATGTATGAAAAAATAAAAGACTCTAAGGAGAAAGTGACTTTAGTGCCTATCGGACCTTTAACCAATATAGCTTTGTTATTAAGAAGTTTTCCCGAGATAAAAGAGAAGATTGATTTAATATGTCTAATGGGTGGAGGTATTTATACTGGAAATAGAACTTCTTCTGCAGAATTTAATATCTATGTAGATCCTGAAGCGGCAAAAATTGTATTCAATTCAGGAATAGATATTGTGATGGCAGGTCTAGATGTAACTAACAAGGCTATGATAATGGAAGACGAAAGAAAAGAGCTTAAGGCTAAAGGTAAGGTATCAAATTTTGTTGCAGAATTATTGGACTTTTATTCCATAGCAAGTAAAAAGTTTGGTTTTGAAGGCAGCCCTTTACACGATCCTTGTGCAATAGGTTATTTGTTAAGACCTGATTTGTTTGAGGGTAAAAAATATCATGTAGATATTGAGACTCAAGGAGATATTACGAGGGGAATGACCTTAGCTGATATAAGACCTGTTCCAGCTAAGGAGCCTAATGTTCTTGTCTTATTAGATATAAATAGAAAAGAATTTGTAGAATATATGTGTGATTGCTTGACTAAACTTGATGGTATGTATAGTAAATAATATTTATAAAAATGTATAAAGGTGGTGTTGTGATGAAAGCATGGGAGTATGCTAAAAATATAGTAGACAATGCTAAAGGGCATATTGTCATAGAAGATGATGAGGATTGGACACAAAGTGCATCACAAAAACATGAAATGAATAAAATTAGAACCATGTGGCATAGTAAGGCACCAGGTTCTGGTGCCCCCGCTTGTTTGATTGCAGGTGCAATTCAATCCGTTGAAAATATGGGAAGAGATGTTTCTAAGGCGGAAGAATACTTTAAGGAAGGAATCAGAGCTTATTCAAACAATGATGATGCTGCTCTAATGAAATATACTTCAAAAATATTCCAAGCATTAAGCAAAGCACCTAAAGACAAGGATTCAGACTATTGGAATTATGAAGAATATAAGACTTGGGAACAATTTAAAAATGCAAGTAATTTTATAAATAAGATAGATATAGATGAGGGAAGACTGGAAAATCAGATATATTGGGGCTGGATGGGTCAAATTTGTGCAGGGTCTTTTGGTACTGCATTAGAAGGTTATTCAAGAGAAACTATAAAAAGGGACTTTGGAAAGGTAGAAAGTTATTTAAAGAAGCCAAGTGCTTATAACGATGATATTACATTTGAGATAGCATTCCTATTGGCAATGAATGAATATGGAAAGAAAATTAAATCTGAGTATATAGCAGATTACTGGATTTCCTTGATTCCATATGCTTGGTCTGCCGAAGATATTGCTCTTAAAAATTTGTTCTTAGGAATATTGCCTCCATATTCAGGCAGGCAAAATAATCCCTATAAAGAATGGATTGGTGCTCAGATGAGAGGTGCAATCTGTGGTATGGTAGCACCAGGAAACCCTCTGGAAGCAGCTAGATTAGCTTGGATAGATGGACAGATATCACATTATAATAATGGAATTATAGGAGAAGTATTTAATGCAGTGATGACATCACTAGCTTTTGTAGAAAAAGATATTAGAAAAATAATTGTTGATACTATAGAAATATTGCCATCTAAAAGCCAATATTATAGTGTTGTGAAATTTGCTTTAGAGACTTGTAAAAAGGTAAATACAGCAGAAGAGGCTTTTATCATATGTGAAGAACAATTTAAAAAATATAATCTTGTTCATGCATATCCAAATGCAGCTATTGAAGTAATAGCTTTATGGTTTGGAAATGGTGACTATGATAAAACAATTTATTTAGTGGGGCTTGGAGGTCTGGATGTAGACTGTAACGCAGGGCAAGTAGGAAATGTTGTTGGGATATTAAATGCAGAAAATGGATTAAATAAAAAGTGGGTTCAACCAATGGGCACCATCTTTAAAACATATTTAAGGAATTATGATACAATATCCATATCTGAATTAGTAGAATTAACATTGAAAAGTATAGACAGTATGAAATAATCATAGAAATTAAAATATAAAAGTAAAATCCTCTTTAATTTGGGTATAATAAAATTGATTTTATAAATTACTCAGGAAGAGGATTTTTTTAACTCAAATAGACGGGAGAGGAGAAAAATATGGATTTAAACAAATTTACTCAAAAATCTTTAGAGGCAGTGCAAAACTCACAGAATATAGCCATAAAAAATGGAAATCCGCAACTTGAAGAAATCCATATTCATTATGGATTAATAACTCAAGATGATGGACTGATTCCTAAGGTATTATCTTATATGGGAGAAAATCCAGAATTAATTAGAATGGATGTAGAAAGGGAAGTAGATAAACTACCAAAACAATCTGGTGGTGGAGGGTCACTATATCCCAGTAGAACATATACAAAGATTTTATTAAATGCAGAAGAAGAGGCTAAGAAGTTTGGAGATGAATATGTAGGAGTTGAACATATTTATATATGTCTTTTAAAGGAAAAGGGAATAGCTTCTGAAAGAATATTTAAGAAATATAATATAAATTTACAAAGGTTTTTAGAAGCTTTGAAGAAGATCAGAGGAAATCAAACTATTACTTCTGATAATCCAGAGTCCACCTATGATGCATTGACTAGATTTGGAAGAGATTTAGTAGAGGAAGCGAGAAAGGGTAAAATTGACCCAGTAATAGGTAGAGATGGAGAAATAAGAAATGTAATTAGAATACTATCTAGAAGAACTAAGAACAATCCAGTTTTAATAGGAGATCCAGGAGTAGGAAAAACAGCCATAGTAGAAGGCTTGGCTTCGAGAATAGTCAATGGCGATGTGCCAGAAGGCCTTAAAGATAAGACCATATTTGCACTAGATATGGGTGCGTTAATAGCAGGAGCAAAGTATAGAGGTGAATTCGAGGAAAGACTAAAGGCAGTATTATCTGAAATAGAAAAATCAGAAGGTCGAATAATATTGTTCATAGATGAAGTTCACAATATAGTAGGTGCAGGTAGAACGGATGGTGCCATGGACGCTTCTAATCTTTTAAAGCCAATGCTTGCAAGGGGAGAAGTTCATACAATAGGAGCTACTACTTTAGATGAATATAGACAATATATTGAAAAAGATGCGGCCCTAGAGAGAAGATTCCAAAAAGTATTAGTTCAAGAACCAACAGTAGAAGATACTATATCAATCCTTAGGGGACTTAAAGAAAAATATGAAATCCATCATGGAATAAGAATATCAGATGGGGCAGTAATAGCTGCTGCTACTCTTTCTGATAGATATATATCTGATAGATTTTTACCTGATAAGGCCATAGATTTAATGGATGAAGCTTCAGCCATGATAAGAACAGAAATAGATTCTATGCCTGTGGAAATAGATGAAATAAGAAGAAGGATACTTCAACTAGAAATAGAAAAGTCTGCTTTAAAGAAAGAAACTGATGAATCCTCTAAAATAAGATTAGAAAAATTAGAAAAGGAATTATCAGACTTAAAGGAAAGATTTGATATAATGAAGGCTCAATGGGAAGATGAGAAAAAAAGTATATCAAATGTTAAGAATATAAAAGAGGAAATAGATAGGGTAAAAAGAGAAATAGAAGAAGCAGAGAGAAAATATGATTTAGAAAAATTATCACAATTAAGATATGGTACCTTAGTAGAGTTAGAAAAGAAACTAGAAGATGCCAATAAGAAGAATGAAAAAGAAGAAAGAATGTTGAAAGAAGAAGTAACAGAAGAGGAAATAGCAGAAGTAGTGGCTAAATGGACTGGAATACCAGTATCTAAATTAGTAGAAACAGAAAGAGAAAAGTTATTATCTCTAGATAAGATACTTCACAAAAGAGTAATAGGACAAGAAGAAGCAGTTGAATCTGTAGTAGATGCAGTAATTAGAGCTAGGGCAGGCATGAAACAAATAAATAGACCTATTGGTTCCTTCATATTTTTAGGACCAACAGGAGTAGGTAAGACGGAATTATCTAAAGCTCTAACTACTACATTATTTGATGATGAAAGAAATATGATAAGAATAGATATGTCTGAGTATATGGAAAAGCATTCTGTATCAAGGCTTATAGGAGCACCTCCTGGATATGTAGGCTATGATGAAGGGGGACAATTGACAGAATCTGTAAGAAGAAAGCCTTACTCTGTAATCTTATTTGATGAAATAGAAAAGGCTCATTCAGATGTATTCAATATACTTTTACAAGTATTGGATGATGGAAGATTAACTGATAATCAAGGAAGGACTATTGACTTTAAAAACACAGTTATTATAATGACTTCCAATATAGGCTCCTCATATTTATTAGAAGGAATTAGGCCAGACGGTAGTATTGATCAGGATGCAAGACATAAGGTAATGAATGAAATGAGAAGAACTTTTAGACCAGAGTTTTTAAATCGTATAGATGAAATCGTAATGTTTAAACCACTACAAAGAGATGAGATATTTAAGATAATAGATCTTCAAATAGAAGAAATCCGAACTCGTCTAGAGGACAGACAAATATCTATAGAATTAACAGAAGAGGCAAAAGACCTTATTCTAGATAGAGCTTATTCAATCCAATATGGTGCAAGGCCAGTTAAGAGATTCCTGCAAAAATATCTTGAAACAGAAATTGGCAGAATGATTATTAGAGGAGATTTAAAGGACAAAGATAATGTAATAGTTTCTTGCGATGAGCAAAATAATTTAAAAATAAGTCTAAAAACTATTAAATAAACCATAAACTATACTAACTTGGCACAATTATAAAATATATTTTATAATTGTGCCAAGTTTTTAAATTCAAGGGTAAAAATTATTATAATTATTTTTCCCATATTATTTTTATAAGATAAATGATAAAATTAGGTTAACTTCTTAGTAAGGGTAATAGGATGGGGGGATAGAAGTGGAAAATATTAATAATAGTATAGATAAAAAATATAAATATACTTCTTTAGAATATATAGATGAAGATGATATAAAAGATGCTAAATTAATATATCAAGATGAAACTAGCATTCTCTTATATAAGGAACTAGATGGAGCAATAGAGTTGTTTTGGGCAGCAGATTCTAAAGAGGGATTTATGACAGGGTTAAATAGTCTTGAGACATTAATAAAGAAAAATAAAATTTCTGGAAAAAAGATACATATAAAATTTATTCCAGAGGAATTTATCAGTTGCTTAGAGAAAAAAGACTTTAGAGTTATAGCAGAGTTTGTTGATTTCTGGAATAGAGATATAGAGGCTATTTCTATAGATGAATATGATACTTCTAATATACGGAGGCTAAAGGAAGATGAATATAGTGTAGCAGGTCAGGTAACTAGAAATTGTATGGGATATTCTAGAGAATTTACAGGTGAAGATGATGAATGGATTAAAGAATGGAATGAAGCAGATAATTCCTGTATTTTTGCAGCAGAAATGGAAGGAAAGATAGTAGGAGTATGCTGTGTTAATTTATATGGATTTGAAAGTGATAAGGGAACAGTGTTATGGATAAGGGAAGTAGCTGTAGACCTTCAATATCAAGGGAAGGGAATAGGTCGCTCATTGCTAACATATGCTATTAAATGGGGTAAACAAAACGGAGCAAAAAGAAGTTTTTTAGCCTGTGATGTGGAAAATTATAGTGGTATTAATCTATATGAAAGTTTAGGATATGTTAGAGCTGAAGGTAGAGGGGAAATTAGAATGGAAAAACTATTATAAAAATTATTTTAAATATATAAATAATATTAAAACAAATATATTAAGGAGGTGGGTATTATGAAGAAATGTGTAAACCACATTTGTCGATTTAATACTTTTTTATGGGAGGTACAGATATTTGAGTTACAAGAATGCAGCAGAAGTATTGCCACCTCATTTGTTGGAAGAGGTTCAAAAGCATATTGACGGAGGGCTAATATATATACCTAAAGCAAGTGACAGAGTAAGCTGGGGTCAGTTGACAGGTTCCAAGGAAGCTATTGAAAAGAGGAATAAAGATATTATTAAATTATTTCAAAAAGGTATTTCTATTAGTAAGCTGTCAGAGGAGTATTATTTAAGTCAAGAGACGGTTAGAAAAATAGTATATGGTAAAAAACTATTATAATTATTCTCTCTATATCATTTTTATATAATAAATGAGAGAATATAGTTAACCGGTTAGTATAGAAGAAGGGAGATGGTATTTTGAAAATAATAGAGGTGTTTCTAGTATAAACTCTTGAGCAAATAAGCTAGGTCAGTTATGACCTAGCTTATTTATTATACTTATCTAAGTATTATACTATTTCATCTTTGATTGCTTCTACTACATTACTTTTCTTAACGGATGTTGAAGAAATCGCATAGGACAAGAATATAGATACAATTATAAGTGTAGCATATGTTAAAATTGGTCCAACTGGAAAAACAGATATAAACTCAGACCATGTGATTGGTGTTAATCTTAACATAAACCAACAAATAAATAATACTATTGGGATACTAACAATAATTGGTGTTAATGCGAAGAACAAACCTTCCAGCATCAACATTTTATTTAATCCCTTTGGTGTTAGTCCCACTGATCGAAGCATAGCAAATTCTCTTCTGCGTAGTCTAAGATTATTCGAAATGGTAGAAAAAGCGTTAAAAACACCAATTAACCCAATCAATAAGGCTACAGCAAAAACGCTAATACCTACGGCTTTTTGAACCAGTTCTTCATGATTCTTGTCTTCCAATAGAGTCCATATCCTAAAATCATCGGATCCAAGATAAGAACTACAAATCTGTGTTAGTTTTTCCTTCACACGTGGACTAGCTTCATCCCCGACAAACAAATCAATTGCCATAACACTGTATTCAAGCATACGCTCTGGCATAAAACTACTAACTATTTGCTGATAGGCTTTCATAGGGACTATAAAGGCTAAGTTGTATCTATGCATTCCTAGTTCACTGGGGGAAATCTCTGTAACATTGCCCACTTGAACATTAAATTTATAATTTGTATTCATATAATTTTCTGCTTTTTCATATAAGACTAGCTCATGGCCTTCTTTTATATTTAATAATGGTATTTGTTGTACAATCTTTGAATTATCTGGCTTATGATATGTGCTATTTAACAATATTCCTGTTGTCGCACCATCTTGATAATATGCCCCGGTATCAGTACCAATTTCTTCACAATACTTTTTAAATGATTTATCGCTTAATCCAACTAAATTTACTATAATTCTATGCTTTCCTTCTTCACTTAATACATTATATTGGAATCCTACTTCAGCAAACCCTCCAGATTCAGCAAAAACATCTGATTCCTGTTCTGATGTGATATATGTTGAAGTGCGTACCTGTCTTCTAACGACGCTATTTTTAACTTCAGGTAGGGAAATAATTTCATTTATCATCTCATCACTTGGTTCATCAATAATATCTAGATTAACCTTCATATCATGTTTAGGTATTTCATTAGTAGAATTGGCTAAATTGTAGATGGACATAATGTTAATATATCCTGCTACTAAGATAAAACACATTGAAAGAGATAATATAGCCGTACGTAAAGTCCTTTTGCTAGCTGAAAACTGTGCGCTTGCTATTTCACCTTCTATACCAAATGTTTTTTTGATTATTGAGTGAGAGTTTTGTTTTTTTAATTTTACTTTAGTACTATTTTGACGTATCCCTGCAATAGCTGATACTTTCGCAATTTTTTTTGCTGGAATATATGCTGAAACTAAAACGGTAATCAATGAGATAATGATAGAAAAAACAACTACTACCCATGAGAAAGAAACATATATATTCCTATAATCTTCTGTAACACTAAGAATTTGATTAATTTTAGAAGACACCATATGACTAAATAGATATCCTATCATGATACCAATTGGTAATTGAATAATCCAGAGCAAAAGTCCTTCATAGAGAACAGAATACCTAATTTGCCTCGGAGTTGCTCCTAAACTTTTTAGAATACTTAGTTCCTTAATCCTGCTGTTGGCGGATAAAGAAAATGCATTATAGATAATAAGAATAAATGCCCCCATAACTAGTAAAGTCATTGTTATTGCTATTAATAGCACCATAATGAGTTGAATATTTGTATTACGTTTATCGCTAATCCCATATAAATTTAATAGATGTGTATTATACCTAACTCCATACTGTCCATATTCATCTTCAGTCAATCCTGTAGATTTCGCAATCTCCGGTAATGTTTCATAGATTTTACCAGGTTTCACTAAACGCATATAAACCGTAAGTTCATCTTCAGGTTGAATTTGTGAAGTATCTAAGTATCCCATGGCAATATATCCAGGGTAGGCAGAAGTACTAGAAACATCTAACTCTCCAACTATGGTATATGTCTTAGTTCCTGTTGTCTTAAAAGTCTCACCTGATTGTTTGTGAGATTGAGTTTTAATTAGTTCACTGCCCAACATACGATTACCTATGGGAAGAGTTAACTTATCACCAATTTTATACGAGGGATTATCCAAGAAGAATACTTTTGCCATAACAATTTCTCCAGATTCTTTAGGAAGCCTACCTTTCGTAAGAGTGTTTTTGAAGCTCATGTCTAACCAAAAATTTGTATCTGCATCTCTCATTAATAGATATGGGCGTTTTGTATTGGAAAGTTTAGCAGTAATCCAAGTTCCTTTAATCATGGTGGTTTCAACTTCAGGATTTTCTGTGACATATTTTAATTTATCACCAGATATAGAGTGCCATAGTTCTCCATGCCAATAACCTGTCTTTTCAATTGTTGAAGTTACTTTTGTTTCCCATATAGAATGTAGAAATATACTTAGTGAACATAGCAATGCAGAAGCAATTGTAATAGCAATTAGTATAGAAACTGTATGCCTTTTATTTTTTTTCACATGGTTATATGTGTATTCACTCATAATATTCATTGCTTAATCACCTCATCTGACACAATTTTGCCATCATCAATTGTAATCACTCTATCTGCTGATAATGCAATTTTTTCGTCATGGGTAATTAATATAATGGTCTGATTATACTCTTTATTTGAAAGCCTTAGCATTTCAAGAGTAGCTTCCGAATTTCTTTTATCAAGATTTCCAGTAGGCTCATCTGCTAGAATAATGGAGGGTTTATAAATTAATGATCGTCCTATGGCAACTCTTTGTTGCTGACCTCCTGAAAGCTGATTTGGTAGATGATTAAGCCTTTCGCTTAAACCAAGCATTTTTACAATCTCATCAAACTGTTCTTTTTTAGGTTTTACACCATCTAACAGCATAGGTAATAATATATTTTTTTCTACATTTAATGTTGGAATAAGATTGTAAAACTGATAGATTAACCCTACTTTTTTTCGGCGAAATAAGGCTAAATTAGTTTCATCCATTGATGAAATATCAGTGCCTTCAATATATATTTTTCCTTTTGTAGGGCGATCCACTCCCCCTAACATATGCAGGAGTGTAGATTTTCCTGATCCACTTGATCCAATTATTGAAACAAATTGTCCTTTGCTTATTCTCAAATTTAAATTATCCAATGCAGTGACCTTTATATCACCTATTCCATAGGTTTTTGTAAGATTTTCAGTTCTTAATATTTCCAAAGTATTCTCCCCCTTCTTTATTAGCTTATGTTATACTATATAAAAATAAGGGGAATCATCCTATTGATTTGCCTTTCAAACTAGATTTATATCTTACAATATTGTCAGAGTAGCTCTTTTCTAAATTATAGATACTTTTTCTACTGTAAAATATAATAATTAATGTGGTTTTCTTTCTTCTAATAGGTTTTATATCTATACTATAATTGAGATAGTGTTATGAATTTGGAGAATTAAAGTTAATTGTTGAAAATAAATATTAAAACACTAAGATTATAAATTTATAGTCTTGGTGTTTTTTTGAATATTTCTTAAATATAATATTAAAAAGATATTATTATATAAAAAATGGGTAAACAGATAAAAAAATTATGGGGTGGTAAAAATGATTCTTGGAATAATGGGAGGTATGGGGCCAGCAGCCACCTGCTACTTATTTAATAAGATTATAAGTCTTACACCTGCAACTAAAGATCAAGAACATTTACATATTATTATTGACAATAATGTAGAAATACCCGATAGGACAGCATATATTTTAGGACTAGGAGAAAATCCTATTACGGAGATGGTGAAATCTATTTTGAAACTAGAAATAATGGGGGCAGATTATATAGCCATGCCATGTAATACTGCTCATTATTTTTATGATGAAATAGCTAAATATACTAAAGTAAAGATATTGAATATGATATATGAGACGGCAAAATATTTAAAAGAAAATTATACCCATAAGAAATATCTACTTCTTGCAACAGAAGGGACTTATAAATCTGAAATTTATAAAATCATATTTCAAGAATTTGATTTAGATATTATATATCCTGATGATACTCATAAGAAAATTCTGATGAATTGGATATATGATGTTAAATCATCAAAATTTAATGTAGAACCAATAGAGATTCAGAGTCTTATAGATAAATATATTGAAGATAGACATATATCAGTGATCTTAGGATGTACGGAGCTACCTCTTTTAGCAGAAGAGATAGGTGCTCCAAAGGAATATATAGATCCTGTTTTTATATTAGCTCAAAGATGTGTAGAAATTGGGAAAAATAGTTTACTTCCATAATCTTATCCTCTCCTATAAATGAAATGTCTTTAGATTAATCTAAAGACATTTCGTTTATAATTTTCCTGATTTTAATATAGATATCAGAAGCCAAAACCCTGCCAATCCTGCACCGAGATAGCCTACAATGCCTATTGCAGATATACCATATACTTTTAGTCCTGCGTTGGCATTTATAACTAGAGAAGAGCTTACTAATAATCCTGCTACCATGACAGAGAAAATAACTCTATTTACCATTTTATTGATTTCATTAAAGTTTTCATCTATATTTTTAAATTGTAAATTTAACTTTAATCTCCCTTCCAGTCCTCTATCAATAAGTTGTAAAAGCTTCAAAGGTAGATCTAAAAATGAAGTACCAACAGATAAGACTTTTCCACCTAATAAACTTATATCAAAATCCTTTAATTTTTCCTCTATAATTTTACTTTTAAAGTAGGGGATAGCAATATCCATAATATTTAAATCCTTATCTATTTTAGCTAGAACTCCTTGTAAAGTTAATATGCCCTTTGCAAGGAAAATCACATCTTTAGGCATGGATATTTTATTTTTTCTACAAGTAATGATGACTTCTTCTAGAATTTGAGCTAAGTCATATTCGTACATAGACTCATTTATATATGTATTATAAAGCAGGGTTATATCTTGATAAAGGTTGTTTATATCAATATCATCTTTCTTAATACCAATACTTAAAATTGAACTGGTCATTAAATCCACATTATTTGTAGCCACTCCTTCTAAAAAGAGGTTAAACTTCTTTTTAAGTCCTAAATTCAAATTTCCCATTAAGCCAAAATCAATGAATCCAATTTTATTATTGTGAACTAAGATATTTCCTGGATGAGGATCTCCGTGGAAGAACCCATCTTCAAAGATTTGTTTAAAATAATTAAAGGTAAGTTTTTTTGCCACTTCCCTAGTGTCGTATCCATCTTCCACTAATCTGGAAGTATCATCTATCTTTATACCGTTAATGTACTCCATAACTATCATAGTGGAAGTACAATATTTTTCGTATATTTTAATATCTTTAATATATTTTATATCCTTATTATTTAAATTAAACTTCTTGATGTTTTCTTTTTCATTTAAAAAATCTAGTTCCTTTTCTGTTGCAGCTTGTATTTCTTCAACAACCTCGTCAATATTAAAAAATTCATTTTTGGTTGTGAATTTAATAAAAGGACTAAGTTTTCTAAGGATACGAATATCAGCTAAGATTTTTTCCTTTGCAAGTGGACGTTGAACTTTTAGCACTATTTGCTCACCTGTTTTTAACTTAGCTAAGTAGACCTCGGCTAAGGAGGCAGAGGCTAGAGGTGTAGTCTGAAAGTCTAAAAATATGTCTGAGATATTTCCACTAAGATTTTCTTCTATAATTTTTTTCATAATATTAAAGTCTTCAGGTTTTACATTATTCTGAAGCTTTTCTAACTCTAATATATATTCTTTAGGAAATATATCAGAGCGTGTAGACAATATTTGACCAATTTTAACAAAGGTTGGGCCTAGTTCTTCTAAAACCAACCTTAAATCTGAAGGATTTCCTACTCCATTTCTTAAACCATGTTTAATGGCTACCGAGATAATTTCTTTAAATCTTAATCTAGTATAATTATTCTCCATATTGAAAAATACCTTGAAAGATCAAGGTATTAATTCCCTCCAAACTATTGATTTTTTTCAATGTTTCTAATCCTTAGCTCTAGATTAGCAAGATCCTCTTTAGTAGCAAGATTTAAATCCTTTAGGATTTCCTTTAAATCTTCTTTATTATCCTTAGTGTTGTCCTTATTATTTATAACTCTTTTTAATTCTTCATTTAATTCCTTGCCTTGTTCTACAGTGATTTTACCTTTTTGCACTAAGTTCTGTACCATTTCATTAGATTTTTCATAAGTCAAAGCTAAGGTGCCAATACCTGCTAAAAATATTTTCTTTAACATATCTTCCATAATAATCACTCCCTATGAAAGAATATGCCCATCTATATAAAAAATATTCCATTATTCTATGCTATTATATCCATTAGAATCCCCTGTATATCATTTAGCCTTTTAAGTATATTTAATCTTTTATTTTCTAAGTCTAAAAATTCCTGAGTCAATTCATCTAATTCTTGATCCACTTTCTTAACTAAAGAATAAATTCTATGCCTACCTCGTCGATCAAGAGAGTTTTCCTTAAAAAATACATGGGAGTTGTTTACTGTAATATTTAAAAATTCTTTAACTAATTTTTTATAAGAAATTAAATCATCTATAAATAACTTATTGGATAATCGATTGGAGTGATCTTCAATTTTATCATATAATGATTTTAGCTCAGTTCTAATTTTCTCTTGTTCTAATTCATTTAATTTTAATTTAAAAGTATCTTTCACAGCTTTTTTATCTACAGCACGGGAAATTTCTATAGGTGAAATATTTTCCATACCGGTTCTATTAATTCTATTCACTAAAACACCCCCTATCAATTCATTATATACTATCGGCATAAGTTAAGAAATAAGTAATAAGTCCCTCAAGGAAATTTTGAAAATTGTCGATAGATAGGGTAAGGATAAATAACAATTAAAAACATTAAATAAATTTTAGTATTGTGAACTAGTATTTATAATGAGGAAGGAAATTACCATGGAAATTTTGAAGATAAATAATAAGGACAATATAATAAATGCCTATAACACACCAACTCTTCCCTATGATGTAGAAGGGGTACTTGTAGATAAGAATGGTAAGGATATAAAGGTTCAAAAGATTATAGATAATAAGACTATAGAATATTCTTTGAGACTAAATGAAGAAATAGCAAAAGATATAGGAGAAGATATAATAGTTGAAAAAGAAAATATAGTTTCCTCTAAGGTAGAAGAAAAAGAAGAAGTAATAAAAGAGGAATCAGAAACAAGAAAAGTAGCAGATATATTAAGTGAATTAGGGCTAGAATATACAGAAGAAAATATAAGGATGATAGAATTCCTTCTTAGTAGTGGCATAGGGATTACAAAGAGCAATGTAGATTCGTATATTAAATCAAAGGAGTATCTAAACAATATAGTAGAGGATATAGATGCAGATTCCATAGTAAAACTTTTAGATAGAGGAATTGATTTAGAAAATGTAAATTTACAGAAAATAAATGATGCTCTAGAGGAAATCAAAAATGAGAAGGTTCCCTTTTCCTTTAAGAGATTTTTAAGGCTAGAAAAGGATCTTACTTATAAAGAAGCAGAGGAAATAAGTAAAGAAATCTATGGACAAAAAATGGGAAAAGATGTATATGATACTATAATAGTGTTACATAAAGAAAAGCTCCCTATTACAAAGGAAAATATAGATAAGACCATGGATGTAATGAAGAAGCTATATAACCTAAAAGCTTTAAAGGAAGAAACATATGTAAAAATAATATGTGAAGATAAAGAGTTTAATATAGAGACTCTATATAAATTAAATAATTCCTATGTTACAAATGAAATAAAAGGTAATTTTGAGGCTAAGAATTTTGAAGGCTTTACAGTAGCACAGGAAACATCAATAGATAGTTTAAGAGAAATATTAGCAGATTTAAATATAGAAAATAATATGGAAAACATAAATATTCTTAGGGAGTTTATAGTAAATAACATGACCATGGACAATGAAAAGTATAATAAGGTCGTAGACATGAAGGAAGCTGTGAAAGAGTTAATAACATTATTAGACCATGGTGAAATTATAAACTTAAATACAAATGGTGTAAATATATTAGAAGAAGATATATATGAGCTTGTGAAGGAACTAAAAAGAGAACCTTCATCTGAAGAAATATCAGAGCCTTTAACTAAAGACTTTATATATAAGATAAAGGAAGAATTGGAAACCTTAGGAAGAATTACAGATAAAGATCTTCTACATTTAATAAAGAATGGAGAGGATTTTACCATAAAAACAATTAAGGAAGTTATCAATGAAAACATGGATAAAGCTCTAAATATAGAGGGTAAGACCCTAGATAAGACGATTTATATATCTAATATATTTAATACTCTAGGAGAAGAATTAAATCCTACTACAGTATCTCTTGCAGAGAGAAGATTTAACTCTATTACCCTGAATAACCTATACATGGTTCATAAGGAAATAAATACAAGTAGCGAAACCATTAACCCAGTCGATAAAATAAGTGAGGGGTTAATATTTGAAGAATATATAAGGGCAAAAAATAGCCTTACTACAAATATAATAAGGGAAAGTATTAAAGAAGGAAAAACCTTGGAACATATGGAAATCAAAGAATTAAATAATTATATAGAAAAAAAGATAAATAGATATAAAGAAAGCCATAAGATGTTCAAGGAAATAAAAGATATTAAAGGAAATGAAGAACAAATCTTACCAATTATAATGAAAAATCAAATTCCCATGACCTTAAAGGAGATTAAGGATATAAATCTCTTTTTAAACGGAGATAAGGGAATTGCCAATATATTAAAGGATATACAGGATCCTCATAATTCTAAATATAATGAAGAATTTAAGGAAAACATAAAAGTACTTCAAGAAAAGATATCAGAATCTATTAAAAATGGTGATGATGGTTTTAAAGAGGAGTATAACGATCTAGTAAGTCTATTGAATAGTGGAGAAAAGTCTTTTGATTCTAATGAAAAAAGAGAACTAAAGGATGAATACTTAAGTATCCAAAGAAAGATATCTAAAAAAGATATAATACTTCAGTTACCAATAGAAATTGGAAACGAATATAAAAGCTTAAATATTATAGTTCCCTATGGGGAAAAAGGTATTGATAAGAATAATATGAGTTTTTATATAAGCCTTGAAACAGAAAACTTAGGATTAATAAATATAGATTTTAATGTAAAGGGCAAAGAAGTATATATAAATTTAGAAGAAGATTCTTTAATCAATAGAATTAATATATTGGAGAAGTCCCTAGAAAACCTAGGATATAAATTGGTGATATAATGAAGACAAGATTAATATCACGAAAATATATTGAAAAGGCTTATATTAAGGATGAGGTAAGAGAAGAACTTTTAGAAAAAGAATCATTAGAAGAAAAAGTAGATAAGTTACCAAAAGAAATGTTCCAGATATTAGGAGAGGTAATTTCATTTATAGAAAAAACAAATAAACTAGAGGGGGATAAAAACCATGAGAATTAATAATAATATACCAGCATTAAATACTCATAGACTACTAAATATCAATACAGAAGGATTACAAAAATCATTAGAAAGACTTTCATCAGGTAAGAGAATTAACAGAGCATCAGACGATGCAGCAGGCCTTGCCATATCAGAAAAAATGGAGGCACAAATAAGAGGACTAAGACAAGCTTCAAGAAACTCCTTAGACGGAGTATCTCTAATTCAAACGGCAGAAGGAGCATTAAATGAAGTACATGAAATGATTCAAAGAATGAGAGAGTTAAGTGTACAAGGAGCAAATGGCATTTATGAGGATGGAGATTTAGAGGCCATAGCGAACGAGATAAAACAATTGACAGAGCAAATTGACAAGATAGCTAATGATACTGAGTTTAATGGAATATCCTTATTAAAAGGTGATTTAGATGGAGGCGGAAATACGGATTTACGACTTCAAATAGGAGCTAATGAAAGTCAATTTATTGAAGTAGATATGAGTACTGTAAAGGTAGATCCTAATACATTAGGTATAGAAGACATCATAAAGGAAGATTCTAAATCAGAAGATTACGAGAAAGCCATTGAAAAATACAATGATGCTATAGAACAGGTATCTAAAATGCGTTCAAAACTTGGTGCAATCCAGAATAGATTAGAGCATACAATAAAAAATGTAGACAATACAGCTGAAAATTTAACTGCATCAAAGTCTAGAATAGCGGATTTAGATATGGCACAGGAAATGAGCGAATTTACAAAGTTAAATATTTTACAACAGGCAGGTACAAGTATGTTAAGCCAGGCAAATCAGCTGCCGCAAATGGTGCTTCAACTATTACAGAGATAGGAGTGACATATAGATGTCAAGTATTACTTTAGAAAAGAAAATATTATCAGCCAATAATTGGGGGTTATTAGCTCTTTTACATGAAGGTTTGATGGAAAGATTTGAGGATGCAGGAAATGCCATAGTTGAGGGAAATTATACTACGCTAAATGAACTTATCAACAATGCAAGAGATATTATATCTGAATTGTTAATAACTTTTAGAGAAAAAGATGAATTATCCACAAATCTTAGATCACTTTATTTATTTACAAATAAACTAATAACGGAAGGTGAGATAAAGAAGGATTCATCGAACTTTAAAAAGGCTATAAATATAATAAATCCTATATACTTAGGATTTAAAGGGCTTGAATCTAGAGAAGATGCTAATATAGTATCAGGACTTACTTACGGAAAAGAAGAGTTATCTGAATATATAACAAAGTCAACAAAAACATTTCAAGGATAATATTAGGTGGGGATAACCCACCTTTTTCAATTCTATACACAAAAAACAAAAAAACTGTGGAAAACCACAGCTTTTCTTTTATGTAACCGTGCACCCAGATTTGACAATCCTGCTCCAAGCGTTACCTAGACAGTTAACTCAGATTAGGCATCCCTACGGCACACGAAAATATTCACTTATCGCTGCTTCCTTCCGGATCTGACGAGGTTCATGAGTTTCCGTTGCGTAGGACCCAATCGTCACTGCCACTTATCTAGGGCAGACCTCACAACAGAGATGCCTGGACTGGGAATTCAATCCTACTATAGCGGATTGTAGGTTACAGGGCACCGCTACCTCCCCATCTAGCACGGTAATGGCGGAGAGAGAGGGATTCGAACCCTCGAAACGCTTTCACGTTTACCCGCTTTCCAGGCGAGCGCCTTCAGCCAGCTCAGCCATCTCTCCATAAATATTTAATCACTCACAGGACTATATTATAACCAATATATATAAAACTGTCAACTATAAATTCATAGTATCAGTAAGAACAAGTAAACCTTTTTATAACAAATAGGAAAGTTCTAATTTTTTACAAAAATATTTATTCTTTAAGGCTGCCAAATTTATACTATAAATTCTACATTTAATCAAAATATTTATATACTAAAATAAAGCATAAAAATACAGCATCCATAATATTATTTAAGCTATGAATACTGTACTTAATTTCTAAGATTTAAATTTATCAATACTTTCCTTCATCTTCGCTGCCAAACTAGACAAAGAATCACTGGCATTTGCAATTTCTTGCATAGATGCAGTCTGCTCTTCTACTGAAGCTGAAGCTTCTTGTGTTCCTGCTGCATTTTCCTCTGATATAGCAGATAGACTCTCTATAATATCTATTATCTCATCTTTTTTTATTATCATCTCTTGTCCAGATGCATCTATATCTTCTATGGATTCTCTAATACTTTCTATTGAGTAAGCTATCCCTTCAAATTTATTGCTAGTCAGCTCTACGCTATCTGTTTGTAAAACCGCTATTTCTTCTACATTTTTCATAATAGCAACACCATAGTCAACTTTTTCCATAAGATCAGCGACTACTTTTGATATTTCTTCAGTAAAATTATTGGACTCTTCTGCCAGCTTTCTCACTTCGTCTGCTACTACTGAAAATCCAAGACCTGCTTCTCCAGCTCTTGCAGCTTCTATGGCTGCATTTAATGCCAATAGATTAGTTTGACTAGCAATGCTTTTTATCATATGGCTTGCATTTTCAATTTTTTCTGCACTTTTGCTAGTATCTATTATTACCTCTCTTACTTTTTTAGAGGCTTCATTATTGTCTGCTGTTTTTTCAACAAGATCTTTTATGATTTCCATTCCTTCATTCTTTAGTATATTTACTTTTTCTGTAGACTTCTTTAGTTCACTTAATAATTCCTGCTCCTGCTCCACTAAAGAACCTAAATATACTATTCTCATTGCTCCTTTTTCAGTTTCTTCTGCTTGTTCAGTTGCTCCTTTAGCAATTTCCTCTATCACTCTGGAAACTTCATCCGTTGCAATTGCTGATTGATTAATTGTTAAATTAAGTTCTTCGGAAAAGTTTGCTACTTCAACAGATAGCTTTGATATTTGGTTTATAAGGTTCCTCAATCTATCTATAACCTTCTGAAAGGCATTAGATAGCAGACCTATCTCGTCTTTTTTAACCATAAATTCTTCTGGGATATTCTCAGAAACATCTAAATTATCGATTGCTTCAAATAAATGTATAAGTGGCTTAGAGATTCCTCTACTGCTCATAATCCAAATAAATATTAAGATTATCAAGTTAAAAACAAATATTATACCTTGAATTAATTTAAGAAATATTACCTTTTCTCTTGAGTAATTCTCGGCTGCTGCAACAGCTTCGTTAGTGGTCTCAAAGAAATTCTCACTTTTGCTTATTAAATTAGGTTTGTCTCCACTCTTTCTACCCTCATATATGGTTTCCTTTATATCTTCCCAGTCTTTTTTTACTTTGGCCATAGATGAAATAAATTCTTCATTTGTAGCCTTTGGTAGCCCTAGCTCGGAATCTCCATCAATTAATCCATTTATTTTCTTCTCTAATGTCTCTATAAGCTTATCTGCATTTTCCCCTGTTAATTCCAGCTTAATAAGTCTCTGACTTCCTCCTCTAACAGAGCCTGCATCATTAATTACTCTACTATCAGCCCCCATTTTTTCCAGCTGGTAAAATACTGATACTGTACTGACTAGTGAAAAAAACAATAGGGCTATTACTATAATCTTTAGCTTAAAATCTATTTTCATATATTTCCTCCTTAGTTAATATCAAATTTTTTAAATATATTATCAGTCTCTAATCCATACCAATAATAAATACCCCGTAGCTTAATATTGACTCATAGTATAAAAAATATTTTTTTATACTAAGTAAAGACCTAAGGAGTATACTATTTAGGATTTTTTATATATGTACACGAGTAAGTCTATAAGCCATGTTCTGTTTAAATAGTCATTTATCTAGACCTATTGTTACCAATAGGTTCATGGGATCTACCACCTTTTTATCTTTTATAAATAATGAACTTTCAGTAAATGAGTTTCAACAAAAGCTGTATTTACTTTTTAAGGCTGGCACAGAATAAGATTAATGGGTGTAATATAAGGCCAAATCTGATATAATATATTATATTATAAAAATGTAGGTGAGAATATGTACCAAGCCTTATATAGACAGTATAGACCTAAAAACTTTGATGATGTTTTAGGTCAAAAACATATAACAATTACATTAAAAAATCAAATACAGAAAGAGAATGTAGGTCACGCTTATTTATTCTCTGGAACCAGAGGTACAGGTAAGACCTCCACAGCAAAAATATTTTCTAGAGCTGTAAACTGTTTAAATTCCCATGATGGAAATCCGTGTAATGAATGTGAAATATGTAAGGGAATACTAGATGAAAGTATAATTGACGTTATAGAAATGGATGCAGCCAGCAATAGGGGTATAGATGATATTAGGGAATTAAGGGATAAAGTAGTATATCCGCCGGCTAGAGCAAAATATAAGGTTTATATAATAGACGAGGTTCATATGTTAACTATTCAGGCCTTTAATGCATTGCTAAAAACCCTTGAAGAACCTCCAAAGCATTTAATATTTATTCTGGCAACAACAGAACCTGAAAAACTACCTCAAACAATTCTATCTAGATGTCAAAGGTTTGACTTTAAAAGAATTACTACAAAGGATATAATAGAAAATATGAGGGGGATTTGTAGTAAATTAGGATTAGAGGTGGATGGAAAGGTATTAAGTTTAATAGCTAGAAATTCTGATGGAGCCATGAGAGATGCTTTAAGTTTACTAGATCAATGTATATCCTTTGGTAAAGGTAAAATCAATTATGAAGATGCCATCGGTATATTGGGTATAGTAAATACTGGGCTAATAACTAATATTATAGATAATATAATAGGCAAGAACTTAGAGAGTGTATTGGAAATAATAGATGAAGTCATCCAAAATGGTAAGGATATTCATCAATTTATTAAGGATTTAATTATGCACTTTAGAAATCTAATGATAATTAAAACATCCAAAAATCCCTTAGAGTTAATAGATATAGATGAAGAATTATTAGAAAAGTATATGGAGCAAAGTAAAAACTTAGAATTAAGCTTTATACTTAAATCTCTAGATATACTTACAACAGCAGACGAAAAGGCAAAATGGTCAACTCAACCTAGGATAATTCTTGAGATGGCAGTAATTCAAATAACAAAAATAGAAGATAGTTTTTCTTTAGAAGAAAGAATAAAAAGATTAGAACAAGGTGTACCTCAGAAAAGAGAAGTTGTAAAAGAACAACCTAAATTAGAAAATACTTATGTAAAAAATATACAAGAAGTAAAAAAAGAAGAGATAAAGAAGGAAGAATATCAGGAGGAATTACCTGAAAAAGAAAGTTTTACAGATGATGGAAAAGACTTAGAGTTTGAGGCAATAACTAAAGAGTGGCAACAAATACTACAAAGTATAAAGTCTAAAAAGATGAATATTTTTGCCTTACTTATTGAGGGTGAACTTATTAGCTACTCCAACAACACATTGACCATAGGATATAAAGAAGGATTTGGTTTCCATAAGGATGCCATAGAAAAACCTGCTAATAAGGAATTTGTAGAAAATATTGTTTCTACTTATTTTAAGAAAAACATAGACATAAAATTTATAATGGGTAGTGAAAAACCAAAAGTTAAAGATGAAAAAAAAAACAAAGATGAATCTATAAAAGAAGTTATAGACTTCTTTGGAGAAGATATAGTAGAAATAAAATAAGGAAGGAGAATTTATTATGGCAAAACGTGGATTCCCAGGAATGGGTGGAAATATGGGAAATATGATGAAACAAATGCAAAAGATGCAAAAACAAATGGAGGAAATGCAAAAACAATTAGAAGAAACAGAGGTAGAAGCAACTGCGGGTGGTGGAGCTATTTCATGTAAAGTAAATGGCAAAAAAGAAGTTCTTGAAATCACCATAGATGAAAGCGTAGTAGATCCAGAAGACGTGGAAATGCTGCAAGACTTAGTTTTAGCTGCTGTAAATGAAGCACTTAGAAAAGCTGAAGATATGATGACTAAGGAAATGAATAAACTTACTGGTGGAATGAATATCCCAGGATTGTTCTAATAGAAAGGGAGTATGTAATGGAACAGTATGCACTACCTATAGCCAACTTAATAGAGCAGCTATCGCATTTACCAGGTATAGGTAGAAAAACTGCTCAAAGATTAGCCTTCTATATATTAGAAATGGAAGACATAGATGCAGAAAAGTTATCTAAATCCATTATAGATGCAAAGGAGAAAATAAGACTTTGTAGTATTTGCTGCAACTTAACAGATGAAGACCCATGTAATATTTGTAGAGATAATATGAGAGATAAGTCTATAATCTGTGTAGTGGAAGGAGCCAAAGATATTATAGCCATGGAGAAATCTAGGGAGTATAAGGGACAGTACCATGTACTCCACGGAGTAATATCTCCAATGGATAATGTGGGACCTGATGATATAAGAGTTAAAGAGCTTTTAAATAGACTATCAAAGGATGAAATAAAGGAGATAGTTCTAGCTACTAACCCAACAGTGGAGGGTGAAGCTACAGCTCTTTATATATCAAGGCTGATAAAGCCCTTAGGTATAAAAGTAACAAGAATAGCCCACGGTATACCAGTAGGTGGAGATCTTGAGTACTTTGATGAGGTGACCTTAGCAAAGGCCATGGATAATAGAAGAGAGATATAAGAAATAAAACTATATTGTATTCAAAAGCAGGAGAAAGAATGGACTAAAATCCAAGAAATCTCCTGCTTTTTTTATTTGAAAAATTTAATTTTCAAGTTATAGATATAAAATATTATATTAATGGTAATTTGAGTATTATTAAAATATATCAATAAATTTTTTGAATAGATAAATCCTATTTAACATACTGGAGATTAAATGTTATACTACTCAATGGAAAAAGAAATTGTTAGAAGTTTATCATATATTTTAGAATGATTTGTGGAAATAATGGATTAATTGGGAGGAAATATTATGAGAGATTATATTAGAAAGCGTATTACTACTGGAATCTTAACAATATTATTTTCTTTTTGTTTAACCTTTTTTTTGATTAGATACGCTCCAGGAAATCCTATAAAGGTTTTAGCAGGTACAGAAAATCCTAATCCAGAGCTTATAGAGCATTTAACAGCTAAATATGGATTAGATAAATCGATTCCAATCCAGTTTGTCAATTATATAAAAAATATATTAAAAGGTGATCTTGGATATTCCTATATGAGCAATGAGCCTGTGTCAAAGCTAATCAGTGAAAAGTTATTTGCCACAATCTTACTTACTTTAACAGGGGTTATATTGTCAGTGGTAGTAGGAACATTCTTGGGTGTATATGCAGCAAGGAAGGCAGGGTCTATATTTGACAGGCTTATGTGTAGTTTTTGCTATGTTTTTGATGCTATTCCAGGCTTTTGGCTTGGATTAATTTTGATACTTATATTTGCATCTAAATTTGGAATTTTACCTACTTCAGGAATGTATGATTTAAGGGCTGATCATCAAGGATTTGCTCGTGTTTTAGACACTATAAAGCATATGGTTTTACCTGTCAGTACTCTATTTATAATTCAGATGCCAATGTATTTCAGAATATCCAGATCCTCAGTTTTACAGACTATGTCAGAGGATTTTATTTTGACTTTAAGGGCGGCGGGAATGAAAGAGAATAAGATATTTAATAAATATGTGTTGAGAAATGCTATAATCCCTACTATTACAAAACTCAGCTTATCTTTAGCATTTATAATTAGTGGGGTAGCTTTGATAGAGATAGTTTTTGCATGGCCCGGTATGGGCAGACTTATTATGGATGCAATAATGAAAAGGGATTATCCACTGCTAACAGGTGTATATCTGATGATCTCTGTATCTATTTGTGTAGTTATGATTATTACTGATATTATCTATGCTTTAATAGATCCAAGAATCAGGCTTGAATAAGGATGTGTTATATTATGAAGAATGTGAAATATATATTGAAGAAAATATGCTCTACTAAGGAACTATTGCTCGGCATTACAATTCTTATAATATTGATTTTAGTAGCAATACTGTCCCCCTTTATTGCTACTAATGACCCTTATTTTTTAAACGATGATTTAACTGCAAGACCTTCTTCTAAATATATTTTTGGTACTGATGGTTTAGGCAGAGATGTATTTAGCATGGTAGTTTGGGGTGCTAGGACATCATTAAAGGTAGGAATTGTAGTTGCTTTTATATCGTCGATTATAGGGACATTAATAGGAGGTATTGCAGGATACCTAGGGGGAAAGACTGATAAAATAATTTCCGAGATAATAAATATTTTTTTAATGCTGCCTACTTTTTTTCTAATATTAATTATTATTGCAATCTATGGAAGCAGTTTAACCAATATAATAGTTGTCATGGCATTAACAAGTTGGACAGGCACTGCAAGATTGATGCGCTCCCAAGCAATATCCCTAAGGGAAAGGACATTTATAAAAAGTGCTCAAACCATTGGTGAAGGTAATATTAGGATATTATTTAGGCATATTATACCTAATGGAATTTTCCCGATTATAGCAGATTCCACCATGGCTATATCGTCTGCAATATTATCCGAGGCAGGCTTATCCTTCTTGGGTCTTGGAGACCCTAACGTTATAAGCTGGGGTAAGATAATTGCAAATGGAAAAGTATATCTTCCCCGTAGTTGGTGGATATGCACTTTTCCAGGGTTGGCAATTGTATGTACAGTGCTTTCCTTTTATTTAATCGGAGAAGGAATGAATCGTCTGTTAAACCCTAAATTTAATGGGAAAGACTGAGGAGGATAAAATGTCATTACTTAATATAAATAATCTAAATATTGTATATAAAGTTAAAGGGAAAAGAATTAAAGCAGTAAAGGATTTATCTTTGAATATAGAATCAGAAGATTCCATTGGAATAGTTGGTGAATCTGGGTCAGGAAAGTCAACATTTGCTATGTCGATTCTTAGTCTCCTTCCCAAAGAAATAACAGAGATAACGGGAGATATTATATTTGATGGGACTAATCTGTTAAAAATAGATGAAGAAAGATTGAGACAAATAAAGTGGAAGGAAATTGCATATGTCTTCCAAAAATCAATGAATTCACTAAGTCCAGTACATAAAATCGGACTTCAAATGAATGATATATATAAAATTCATAAAGCATATGCCACCGATAGAGAGGCTAAAGAGAGGATATTTGAATTATTTAATCTTGTGAATCTCTCAGAGGGAGTATATGATCTTTACCCTCATGAATTATCAGGGGGAATGATGCAAAGGGTCAGTATAGCTCTTAGTTTACTTCATTACCCGAGACTATTGATATTAGACGAGGCAACAACTGCTTTAGATGTTGTGACACAGGGACAGATACTTGAGGAGATAATGGAGCTTGAAAAAAAGTTAAAATTGACAAGGATAATGATAACTCATGATGTGTCAGTAGTATCTTTAACATGTAAAAAGGTTGCAGTGATGTATGCAGGCTATCTTCTTGAATCTGGATATGTGGAAGATGTCCTTAGTTTACCTAAGCATCCTTATACTAGGGAGCTTTTGAATTCCCATCCATCTCTTACAGGAGAGAGAAATAGGTTAAAGGGGATTCCAGGTTCTTTTCCGGATCTTAGTGCAGTACATAAGGGCTGTATCTTTGCTGATAGATGCAAAGAGTCTATGGATATATGCTTTGTCAGTGAGCCAAAGACAGTAGAGCTATCAAATGATTGGAAGGTAGCATGTCATTTAGTAGGAGGTGAATATAATGACTAGCCTCATAACAGTAAAGGATTTAAGGAAATGGTATGTTCAAAAAAAGAAACAAACCATCAAGGCTGTAGATGGAGTTAGCTTTTCCCTTGAAAGAGGAAACATATTGGGAATAATAGGTGAGTCTGGCTGTGGTAAATCTACTTTGGGGAGATTATTAGTTGCTTTAGAGAGTCCTACAGAGGGAATTATTGAATTTGAAGGCAGGCCTATTGAATGCATATTGAGAAATAAAGATTTAAAATTTAGGAGAGATTGTCAAATGATTTTTCAGAATCCATTTGATACCTTTGACCCTAGAGATAATGTTAAAAGGATATTGACTACTGCGTTAAAAATACATAGTATAGGTAATTCTGAGGAAGAAAGAATAAATATTTGTATATCAGTTATGGAGAAAGCAGGTATAAGACCAGCAAAGGACTATCTTTCCAGATATCCTCATGAGCTTTCTGGAGGGCAGCTTCAAAGAATATCCATAATTAGAGCTATGCTATTAAATCCCAAGATTATTATTGCTGATGAGCCTGTATCCATGCTAGATGTGTCAGTTCGTGCAGATATAATAAATCTATTGCTGCATCTCACTGAGGAGCAAGGGGCTGGGATGATGTTTATAAGTCATGATATTGCAACGACACGTTATATATCCCATAGGATTGCAGTAATGTACTTAGGGAAAATAGTAGAGATTGGGCAAGCAGATGATGTAATACATAATCCAAGGCATCCATATACAAAGGCATTGATTTCAAACTGTGGATCCATAAATCCATTTGATAATAGAGATTTAATTAGAATAAAGGGAGAACCGCCTACTCCTATTGATACAGGTCCAGGCTGTTATTTTGCTCCGAGATGCTATAAAGCAGGTGAAGAGTGTAACAAATCATATCCTATTATGGAAGAAGTAGGAGATAATCATTATGCAAGCTGTTTTTATTTATTTAATTAAGGAATTAATTCCTTAATTAAATAAATAAAAAAATGAAAGCAGAGGTGAAAAATGAGGTCCGAATGACAAAAAATTAATTGGATTAGCTTGAAATTACATAATTAATCAAGCTGTATAAAGAAATATACTACATAAAAAATGGAGGGAAAGTAAATGAGAAAGATATCCTTACTTCTTGTTATAGTTCTATGTCTTGGACTATTTACAGGATGTGCTAAGAAAAATGAAGCTCCAGAAGCTGGGGAGACAGAAGCTGTGGCAAAGGTTGATTCTGAATCAGAGGTTTCATCTGGACCTAAGGAAGGTGGAACATTTATAGCAAGTGTATCTAGAGAGCCCCAAACATATAATCCTGATGCTCATTCTGATGATGGTGCATACCCGGTGATTCAAAATGTTTTCAATAAGCTTGTAAAGATTAATGGATATGATCAAGTAGTTCCAGATCTTGCTAAGGAATGGGAATTCTCTGAAGATGCTAAAACTATAACATTTCATCTACAAGAAAATGTTAAATGGCATGATGGTAAAGACTTCAGCTCAGAAGACGTAAAGTGGACTTTTGACCAGATAATAAAGGAAAAAGGCTTTGCTTCAGCATCACTTTCAGATATTGAAGAAATTATATGTCCTGACAAAAATACAGTAGTATTTAAGCTTAAAGGACCTAATTCAGGATTATTAGGATATGTAGCATGGTTTGGAACATATATAATGCCAAAGCATATATATGAAGGAACTGATTGGTTAGAAAACCCTGCAAATCAAAGTCCAATAGGTACTGGTCCATTTAAATTTGTAGAGCATAAAAAGGGACAAAGTGTAACTATTGAAAGAAATGATGAATATTGGGGAGATAAACCATATTTAGATAAGGTAGTGTTCTCTATAATTCCAGAGCAGAGTACTGCTTATCAAGCATGGCTAAATGGGGAAACGGACGAAAATAAACATGGTGTTCCCGCTAATGAGCTTAGTGGATTTGAAAACAATCCGGATTATGTAATATATGACAAACTTTGGCCAAACAAAGGATATATACATTTTAATGTAAATAAGGGCAAATTTGCTGACTTAAAAGTCAGACAAGCAGTAGCTTATGGTATAGATAGAGATGAAATTTTTACTAAGGCATTAAAAGGCATTGGTGAAAAAGCAGAATATTTCATATCACCTCTTTATGATTGGGCAATAAATGAAGACGCAAAGCTTCCAGAAAGAGACATTGAAAAAGCAAAAGCTTTACTTGAAGAAGCAGGATATAAGGCTGATGATAATGGAATATATTTCACTACAACAGTGGATACTTATCCTGGATTTGATGATATAGTAGAAGTCCTTAAATCAAACTTCAAAGAATTTGGCATAGATCTACAAGTTAATGCAATGGACGATGCAGCTTATGATGAGAAGGTTTGGTTTGGACGTGATTTTGAATTAACAATGCTTGGCGGATACCAAGGTCCAGATATATCAGCAATAGGAAATCGTATTGGTGCAGGTACTTCAATGAATCTAGGAGAATATAATAATCCTAGAGTAGAAGAATTATTGAAACAAGGGGTAATCTTATCTTCAGAAGAAGACAGGGCACCTATATATAAAGAAATACAAAAAATATTATCAGAGGATCTTCCAAATATATTTTTATATGAAAAGGGAGCAAAGATAGTGGTTAAATCTTATGTAAAAGGTCATCCAGCAGGAGATGCTGTGGAAAAAGCATCAGAATCAGAATATACTTATATATGGTTAGATAAATAATTTAGATAAAATGAGGGACAAAACTATTGTCCCTCATTTTATCTATAAAAAATCAAGGGTGTAGAAGACTACGTGAATTATTGTAATTTAATAAAAATGCTGTAGATAATAACTGCAACATACTTATTCCATTATTATTTCCCTTTTTGAAAAAATTGAATAACTTATTTTATACGTTATAAAATTCCAAATTAGCATTAAACCATCATTTTCCGCCTATAGCTATTTAATACCCTAAAAGGTATATATGAAAATATTAAAATAGATAAATCGAGACATATAATTCTTCTTTTCCTATCTAATTGAATCAAAATTTACTTATCAATCTCCAACAACCAATCAACACTAACTTTAAGTATCTTAGAGAATGCTATCAGCTCAATATCCGTAATAATTCTTTTCTGTTGTTCAATTTTTGAAATGCTTGCCCTATCTACATAGACAGCAAGTGTTTCAAGTTTTGCTGATAATTCCTGTTGTGTAAGCTTGTTTTTTAATCTTGCAATTTTTACTCTAGGTCCTGCAACATTACGCTCCTTAGAATCTAATATTAACTTCATAATATACCACCCTTTTGTTCTTTATTGGAACACTTGTATTTTATCCAAAACTATGTAATAATATGTTCTAATAAAGAACAAAATTTAATAACGGGGGATATTTATTATGTCTAAAGGGGATAAACATAGGGAAATAGTTCATATTGTGTTAGATAAAAGATGTAATATAGAATATACCAGCATAGACAATCAAAACGCAATATCATATATTGAAAAACTAAAGATTTTACAAAGATTGTCTGATGATTTGCCAATTCAATATGATTTAGGGGATTGTTATGTAAACCTTGACAAGGTTAATATTGCCAATAAAGTATACTATTTAATTACAATTATAGAGGAATATGATAAGTGTACTGATTGTAGTAGGGTATTCATTGATAAGGTCACAGGACTATATAATCGTAACTACTGGGAGAGACTTATCAATGATGAAATGTCTAATCTTGTGGCAGAAAACTTTACCTTGATAATTATTGATGTGGATAATTTAAAGGGAATAAATGATATATATGGTCATACGGCAGGTGATAAAGTCATTGAGATTGTAGGAGAAGGGATTAAAAAGTGCATAAGGAAAAGTGATGTGGGGTTAAGATATGGGGGGGATGAATTTATAATTTTGCTTTTTAAACAAGACAGAAATATAGCTTATAAAGTTATAGAAAGAATTAGGGGAGAAATCCATAGATTATCAGTAAGTTATGGGTTAAATATTCAATTTAGTGCAGGAATTGCTTATAGCAATTCATTAAAAAATATGGCGGACACAATGACTATGGCAGATAAAGATTTATATAGAGAAAAAGGATTAAAAAATAGATGAAAGTTAAAAAGTTACTGTGACTTATACTCTCAAAATAAAGTTCTATATCGAGAAGGAAGAAACATGAGAAAAATCCCATGTTTCTTCCTTTTTTAACCCCTAAATCCCTTTGATCCTTAAAGTATTATTTCCTTTTTGGAGAAAATTGAATAACTTATTTTATACATTATAAAATTCCAAATTATTGCAATTAGTGGAGAACTGTAAAGGAGAATAACGATAAATTGTTCTGTCAATTCAATTCCTAATAAGAGCAGCAATTGGTAGATAGCAAAACAAATGACAACGGGAATAACAAATGTAATTATGGATAGAGTTCTTGCCTTCTCTGCACCAAACTTAAACAATAATGGAATGGACATACTTCCTAAAATTATAGAAATCATTAGGCCTACTATGGTAACGGTTAAAATTGTAATCATACTGTTAATATCCAATACCAATTTGTTAAGGAAAATTCCCCCAATACTACCGACAATAAGACCGGAGATTACACCTATGGTTGAAAAGATGAGAAGTACAATAAATTTGCTGAGAACATATTCTTGTCTTGAAATAGGTGTAACCATGGCATATTTAGCCCATTTAGAATTATCATCAAAGCTAAAGGTAGTGATAACCATCATACTACAGAGAATTCCACTTGTAATAATATATTTTTCTATGCCTCCTTGTGGTATTATAATTATTGCAAAAACAATAAGCATGAATAACATAGATTTTGCATTATGCCCAATGTTAAGTAAATCCTTCAATATCAAACTTTTCATTTTACCTGTTCCCCCTTTACATAAAGTAAAAGAATATCATCAATAGAGGCATTATCTATTACTGCTGATTTATATTTCCTTTTTGCCTTTTCTTTATCATCAACTAAAACCTCCCATTGATAATCACATTTACGATATGCAAGAATTTCTGATTTATCTATTGTGTCAAAAACAGTAGCCCCACAACGAATAATACCATAATTGTAGATGAGTTCATCTTTTTTCTTATTGAAGATGACCTTTCCTTTGTGAATGAAAGTAATATAATCAGCTACTTTTTCTAAATCTGCTGTAATATGTGATGACATCATAATCGAATGATTTTCATCTTGAACAAAGTCAAGAAAAACATCTAAAATATCATCACGCATAATAGGGTCGAGACCACTGGTTGCTTCATCTAAAATTAAAAGTTTTGGATTATGGGATAGAGCAACTGCAATGCATAGTTTAACTTTCATCCCCTTAGAAAATGTTTTAATTTCTTTATTTAAGGGAAGCTGAAACCTTTTGATATAGTTATGATAAGTAGAGGTGTCCCATTGTCTATAAGCTGTTGCAGAAATTTTTTCCACCTTTGCTGGGGTTAGGGTTTCGTAAAAATTGATACTATCAAATACTACACCTATATCCTCTTTAAGTTGTTTTGGATTGGAAGATAGCTCCTCACCCCAAAAAGTCACACTACCACTATCTTTTTGAACCAAATCCAAAATCGCATTTATAGTTGTACTTTTGCCAGCACCATTTTCTCCAATTAGTCCCATGATAGTACCTTTTGGAATTGAGAATGAAACATTTTCTAATTTGAAATCTGGATACTGCTTTGTCAAATTAGTTACTGTTAAAATAGGTTCCATAATTATTCCTCCTCTTGATAAAATATGGTTAGAAGCTCAACCAATTTGCTTAATGGAATACCACTGGTCCGTCCAATATCAGCAGCTTCCTGTAAATGTTCTTCAGCTAATCTTTGCTGTTCTTCTTGATAAAAATCTTTATTTTGAGCTGATACGAAACTGCCACGACCAACAGTAGTTTCTATAAATCCATCTCTTTGTAAATCCTCATAAGCCCTTTGAACGGTAATCACACTTATATGGAGAGATTTTGCCAGTGCACGCATAGAAGGAATGGGCTCGCCTGTTTGTAATTTTCCGCTCATAATCATTGCCTTTATTTGTGATGTTATCTGTTCATAGATTGGCTTACTTGTATTGCTGCTTATAATAATTTCCACATCACACCCCCTAACTGTACAGTAGTGTACATATCGAATAAGTACATTTTATCATACATGATAATAATGTCAAGAAATAAATAAAAGATAATAAAGAATAGTAATTGTGCTCTTGTTAATCCTTTCAAAATCCAAAGATTTATTCTTTATTTTATAAAAAAGTTGTATTTTTATGGCATTAAAAGATAGATTATAAGATAATAAAGAATAAGGACAGAATATCTTTGATGGTATTCTTCCATACAGTATGAATAAGATATTATTATATTAAAACAGGAGGTAGGGTATGAGAAAATCAATAGTATTATCTTTATGCTTTATTTTAGCTGCTTTTATTTTTGTTTCTTGTGGGGCTAAAAAGGATGTTGTGCATATGGGAGTAAATGCAGAAATTTTAGAAATTATTGAAGAAGAAAAAACTATGTTAGTAAAAGGCTTAGATGAAAATAGCATCTTAGGTGATAAATGCTATGTAGGATGTAAAAATGCTTACTTTATTGAAGTTATTGATGGTGAGCCTGTTGATATTACATTTAATGATTTCTCTGTAAAAGATAAGATAACAATAGATGTAGTTCAGGTCGTAGAGACCTATCCATCACGAACAACAACAGAACGTGTACAGTTGATTCAAAGGACTAGTAAAAATTATGATAAAATAAGTGCATATATGGAAGAAGAATGTAGAAATGTTTTCTCGTCGTATTATGAGCTGCTAGATTTTGAAATATCAAATTATCAGGAAGAAGCTGTGAATGAAAAGATTGAATCTATTTTTTTCTATAAGCTGATATATAAAAATTACGATAAAGATCCAGATACAGTGGGATATATTAAAGAGGCAAAGGAACGTGGAAGTAATAACTATCAGCAAATGTATGATGAATACTTGCAACCAAAGGAAATGAATTTTGAGCTAAGGCTCATTATAGATGAAAATGATTTAATAACTTTATACTCTAATATTTCTCCAAAAGGAATTGAGTGGGAAGAAATAAAGATGTCTGATTTTATTTTAAGCAACTAACAATCCGTAAGTGAATTACCTCGAAAACAATGTTCTGATGTATTTAAAATAAATGAAATAGGGTAAAAGTAAGTAGGTTATGTAATTGATTATGGAATATAATTGGTTCAGTAATTAAGAATAATTCTATAAAATATAGTAAATTAGAGGTGGTTATAAAATGTTAAGTACCCTAAGTTATATTGGAGAGAAGCTTAATAATGCTAAAGTAGTTTGGGCAGTTGGTGCTTCAATATTGCTAAACCAATACAATCTAGTGGAAAAACCTAATGATATAGATATTTTTGTAGATACTAAGGATATTCATAAGGTAGATAAAATTCTTAAAGAAATAGGTAAGAAGAAACTGTGGGAAAAGACTTCTATTTACTCAACAGAATACTTTTATGAATATATAATAAGAGGAATTGATGTTGATGTAATGGCAGGATTTGCAGTTAATCATGTTGAAGGAGTTTTTGAGTATATTTTTGATAACAATTCCATTTCAGAATTAAAAAGCATTAAAGGAGTAGATATTCCATTTACTTCATTGGAGGATTGGTATGTACTTTATCAATTAATTCCTAACAGAGAATTTAAAGTGAAGATGATAGAAGAACATCTTCTATCGAATGGAATTAAGAACCCTTTTTTATTGAAAAGAGCATTAGATGGGAATTTGCCGATAGAAGTAGAAGAGAAAATCAAAATTATGTTAGACTCAGATTAATCATAATAAGTATACGAAATATTATATACATATTCTAATTTTCCTCTTGTTCTAGGAATGGCTATAGCATTAATTAAATAGCAAAATTTAATCAACTAAATAATTTTACATTATCACAGGAGGTGAATATATGAATATAAAGGCATTGAAAATAAAGAATATTGATGTTTACTCCATGACCTTTTCAGGCGTTTTATATCTAGGGCTTGGAGTAGTGTTTTTAACCCAGAAAGAGACTGTCACATTGGCAGTAAAGAGTATGTTAAATATACTTGCCATACTTTTTACTATAACTGCAATTTTTCAAATTATAGGTTTTACTCCTATTAAGAAAAAGAGGCTTAATTCAATATCTAGGCTCTTTGGATTTGTGACTAACTTAATTATGGCTTCTACTCTCTATTTTAAGCCTACATTTGTTCTTTCGATTTTTCCAATATCTTTTGGGATTTATGCTTTTTTTAGTGGGATAATTAGACTCTTAATTTATATGCAATATAGGAAAAATAAAGTAGAGAGAAGGTTTTTTATTGTAGTGGTAGCTATAATCTTGATACTCTTTGGAATGATTATAATAGTACATCCTTTAGCATCAATTTTGTCCATTTATAGTATAATTGGAGTATTTTTCATTATCTATGGAATTTCATTTATCATAGATGCTCTATTGGATGGATTATCTATAGAGATGAAAAATTCTTTTAAAAGAAGAATTAGAATTAATCTGCCTGTGTTTATGGTTGCATTTATTCCCCATAAGATTTTAATGAAAATTAATAAAGCCTTGGAAACGGAAGAAATAAATGAAGAAAACTTAATTATATTAAAAGAAGATACTGATTTTGATTTAGAAGTTTTAATACATGTAGGAGATAAAGGTATTTCTGCTTTTGGCCATGTGGACATTTGGTTTGAAGGCAAGGTCATGACTTATGGCAGCTATGATGAAGATACATATAAGCTAGCTGGGCTTATATCAGATGGAGTTCTGATGGAAATCTTTAATAAGGAAAAGTATATAGAATTTTCTCAAAAACATATGGGAAAAACTTTATTTGGATTTGGTTTAAAACTTAATGAAGGTCAAAAGAAAAGAGTAAGAGACAAAATAGAAGATATTCATAAAAACTTATATGAATGGTATCCTAAAAGTAAAACTGATGAAGAATTAGGGATAATACCTGAAATTCCCTGTAAAGATTATGCAAGTATGGTGTATGAAAAACTAAAGGGTAAGTTCTATAAATTTATAAAAGGCCCATTTAAAACGTATTTTGCCTTAAATACAAATTGCGTTCTTTTAGCAGATACCATAGTTGGACAAACAGGAATAGATTTAGTAAAAATCCAAGGACTTATTTCACCAGGAGCTTATTTTGAGTTTTTTAATAGAGAATTTCTGCGAAAAAATAGTTTTGTAATATCTAGAACCATATACCATAAAGATGATAAGTTAGAGAAAGAATAGTCATTTATTTTTCTTATGAAATTTTATATCCTAAAGTAAAATTAGGGGTTCACATATTAGACAAGATTAAAATTTAGCTGCATATAAATATAGATAAATAATATTAAGGGGGAGTAAAATGGATAATGAAACAAAAAAACTAGAGTTTTATGGCGGAGAATGGGTTTCTTTCCTACCCTTTGTTGTATTTTTAGGTATGATTATACTTACAACATTTCACTATGGCTCCATATCAGATGGTGCTCTCTGGGTACCTGCATTTATTGCATTAGTAGTTGCTTTCTTCTTCGCAAAGGATAAGGAGAGGTACTCTGATGCTTTAATAAGTGGTATGGCTAGTAGAGAGGCCATAGTTCCTATAGTTTGCTGGATCTTCGCAGGAGTATTTTCTAGAATTCTTCGTACATCAGGATTGGCAACTGGCATTGCTGGTGTGGCTGCATCCATGGGAATTCAAGGCACTTTTTTCATAATAATATCATTTTTAGCATCAGCAGTATTTGCCACAGCTTCAGGGACAGGGTTTGGTACTATTGCTGCAGGAATGGGTGTCTTATATCCAGCAGGTATTGCTTTAGGAGCACATCCAGCTCTTTTAGCCGGGTCTATTATCTCTGGCGCTGCTTTTGGTGATAATCTTGCACCAGTTTCTGATACAACTATTTGTTCAGCCACCTCCCAAGGTGTTGATGTTCCCGGTGTAGTTAAGTCTCGTTTAAAATATGCCATTGCCGCAGGGATTATAGTTATTATTGGAATTATCATTATTGGAAGTGGCTATAAAGGAAATATTTCCGCTGTGGAATCTATTTCATATGATCCTAAGACTTTATTCATGCTTATTCCAGTTGCTTTAACAATATGGATTGCTGTTAAATCTGGTGATATTATTATTGCAACCACAATAGGGTCTGTATTAGCGGGTGGCACAGCAGTTTTATTAGGGCTAATGGATTTTATCCAGATAGATCCTGCTGCTGATGTAGTTAAGGAAGCTTTAATTAGGGTATCAGGTATTGGACTTGATAGAACAGTAGACGGTGTTATTTATACAGGTATAAATAGTATGATGCAAGTTGTAGTTTTAGCTCTCTTATTATTTAGTTCCATTGAAATCATGAGGGCGGGTCATGGAGATATAAAATTATTAAATGCTTTAGGAAAAGTGGCTAAAAATGCTAGAAGTGCTGAATTAGTTATAAGCTTTATGATTATAATACTTTCTGGCTTAATGGGTCTAAATGCTCCTGCAATACTAGCAGTAGGTGCTTCTTTTGCCAAACCCCTTGGAAAGAAACATGGTATTAGTCCCTATCGTATAGCAAACCTTTTGGATGCTCAGTCTAATACATTAGTTTATTCTCTGCCTTGGACTCCTGCCATAATTTATACCATAGGTTTTGCAAAAGATAGTGCAGCTCCACTTTCAGCCATTGAGGTAACACCCTATGTATTATATTCCTATGGAATGATCTTAGTAATGTTTGTCACTATAATATTTGGAATTGGCAGATATGATAATATGGAGAAGCATGAGAACATTAAGTAAAGCTATATATAATAGATTTATAAATCATAAGGATAATTAAATCCTAGAAGTATTCCCGGGAGAAATCTCGTAAATATTTCTGGGATTTTTATTTTTGGATTTACAGTTATTCCATATAATGGAATATATGCCATAAGAAGTAAGTAACAGATTTAAAGGTTCTATGTTAATATATAAATATTACAAAATTGTAACCTAATTTTTATTACTTTTTGAAGAAAGGTGGGAGCTAATGATAAGCAGACTTAAAAGATTTTGGCTAATGTTAATACTTACAGTTATGGTCGTTGCCATAATTCCTAAAAATACATATGCTAATTTAGAATTATCACAGAATAAAGGAGGTATCCCAAGTAACTGGGCAAGATTAGAAATTGAGAAAGCTAAGGAAAGAGATATTCTACCAGAAAAAATTCAAGGAGATTATAGAGGAAATATTACAAGGGAGGAATTTACGGAACTTGCAGTAAGACTATATCAAGTTTTAAGTAAAAAAGAAATTGGGTTACAGGGAGAAAGTCCATTTATTGATACAAAAAATCCATATATTACAATGGCAAATAAGCTAGGTATAATAGATGGTAAAGGGGATGGAACTTTTGGTTCAAATGAAAATGTCACTAGGGAAGAAGTAAGTGTAATTTTATATCGTACACTACAGACAGCAAAACCAAGATATGATTACTCAAATTCTAATGACTACGAATTTAATGATTATAATAAAATTTCTAGTTGGGCAAGACAAGCTATAAACTATTTATATGGTGCAGAAATTATAAATGGCGTTGCTGAGCAGGAATTTGACCCTCAAGGCTATACTAGCAGAGAGCAGGCAATTGCCTTTGCAATGAGAGCATATGATAAAGTAATTGCATCTGACAGAGCATCAAGAAATGGTATAACCATATCAAGAGGCGGGACAAGCAGGCAGCTAAATAGTCAAGAAAATGATTCAAGTGCCAAAATAAAAAATATTATATCACAACAAATGGGAAAACCTTATGTATGGGGTGCAGTAGGGCCTAATAGTTTTGATTGTTCTGGTTTAACTCAATATATATTTGGTAGACTTGGTATAACAATACCAAGAACATCAAGAGAGCAAATAACAGCTGGAACCCAAGTGGCAAAGAAGGATTTAAAATACGGAGATTTAGTTCTTTTTGCAAGAGATGGTAGAAATATAAATCATGTAGGAATATATGTAGGAGATGGAAATTTCGTACACGCTCCTCAATCAGGAGATGTAGTAAAGATAACTACTCTTGCATCAGGATACTATGCAAGTAGCTATTATACTGCAAGAAGGGTTCTTCCCTAGATAAAGCCTAATAAAAGAGTTTCTATAAAGAATTGGAACGTAGATAATTTAGGAAACTTGAGATATAAAATAGTAATATTTTATAAGAAATCCATGTGATAATTTAACGTTTATATAGATAACCAACATGAAATCATAATAAAAAGTACTAAGAGAGTGCATTTGCAGAATATGGAATAACTCCCAATGAATGAAGCTATAAAATCCGTAAAGAAATTTATATGTTTGAGCGTAGCGAGTTTATAAATTTTAGGATTTTGTAGCTGAATGAATTGTAGGAGTTATCCATATTCGAAACAGCACGAACGTGTATTTTTTCATTATGATGTTGGTTATCTATAATATATACAAATATAAGGGAGTGCTCTCTATATAATAAATAGAAGAACACTCCCTTTATATTTAATCGTTAATCTCCCTTAAGAAAAGCTCATTTTCACTTAGAGATGACTTATGATATCTTAAATCCATTCACTATTAATTTTTATTTCCTTTTTAAGTGTGATAGGATAGTTGTTGTTCTTAGCTCTTTCTATTACATTATCAATGAAGGATTTTGGATCTAAACATTCTTCTGGAACTAATATTCCAGTTTTATCTATCTTACCTTGAGCAAGCATTTCGGCTCCTAGAGCTAAAGGAATACTAGTTACTGGACCCATTTGAGATAGAAAATCATATTTATGTGTTACATGATAATTATCCTTTGTTCCCTTAACTTCAACAGAAGTAGCAGAATAAATAGTTTCTGGCTCACCTTCTAGAAGTTCAGTTCTAGGTGGATGAGACATAAGTAGACTTATTAAAAAGTCACGAGGTACAACTTCCATACCATTTACCATTAATGGTTTTTTACTAGCTAAACCTACTGCTGAAAATATGCTAAATAATTCAAGGATTTGGCTTGGGAATACTCCAAGCTTTATTACAAGATTTTTAATTTCTGGAAGAACTCTTGGTAATGAAAATACTTCTGGATGTCCCATTGTAGACACTAATAAATTTCCAAAAGGAGGCCCAAAATCATAAACTTCTTTTCCTTCAAAGCCATTTTCGTAAATTTTCTCTCCATCTTTTATTAATGGAACTTGTCCAAAAAAGTTTTCAATAGTATGATCTAATACAGCAGGACCTTCTGGCTCTCTATTATTAATAGCCATATATATATTAATATCTTCAACTTTATCTAATTCATTGGCACTATTCATAGCCATTAAAGGAATCAATCCAGGACTAGCGCCTAATCCGACAATAACAGAAATATTTTTTTCTTTAGCTAGTTTTTGACTTTCCTCTGTAAATACTTTCTCATGAACTATAACATCATCGCAATAGTCAACATAGTTGACTCCAGCCTCAATAGTAGCATTAATGATCTGCTCTCCTAATAAATAATAAGGACCAGTACAATTTGCTACAATATCGGCACTACAAATTAAGTCCATTAACTTCTCTTTATTAAAGATATCTACCTGTGCCGCTGATAATTTTGGAGAATTAAATTGTTTAATTACCTTTTCAATTTTTTCTAAATTTCTACCTGCTAGAACAATTTCATCAAATACATTTCCTTTAAGCAGTGACTCTACAGCAAATATACCTTGAGCACCACTTCCACCTAGTACAACAATTTTCATATTAAATCCTCCTTTAGATTTATAATAAATATTTAACAAAGACTTGTAAAAATTGAAATAAATAGCAAAATTATTCCATTGTTTTACATATATTTACAATACAATAATCTCATATCTTGATAAAAATATATACTAAGAAATATAAATATGGTAAGTAAGTCCTAAATATAGTTTATAAATAATCATAAGAGAGTCTGCAATAGCTTGTTTTAGCAAAAAAATAAAATTATAAAATATATTAATAATAATTACGTCATGTGTATTATACATAAGGAGGTAATTTTGTCAAGTATTGTTATAAACTGGAATAAAATATATAATAAATTTCATAAGTCTAATTTTATAAATATGCTGCTATTCATATATCATATTATTTCAGAGAGATATTAAAGATAGGATGATAATGCAATTAGAAGGAGGTCTTGAAATGAAAAGTATTAGAACTAAACTCATTATTTATTTTTCTATTCTGCTTTTAGTAGCATCTATTTCGACAGGTCTCATAACTATAATTACAGCTGACAAATTATTGACACAGGAAATAGGAGAAGCATCACATATAGTTTCCGTATTAAGATGGAAGATTATAAAAGACATGATTATTAATGTAATATGTGGTATAGTCATTGTATATTTTATAGGAAATGCAATTACTAAACCAATTATTGCAGGGGTAAGGCATTTGGAGCAAATAGCTAAATATGATATAACCAATGAGATTCCTCAAAAATATGCTAAAAGAAAAGATGAAATTGGCAGTCTTAGCAGAGCTTTAGAACATATTACAGATAATCTTAAAGATATTATAAAGGATATAAATAATTCGTCAAATGAAGTTGCCGCTGCCTCAGAAGAAATGACAGAGATTACTCATCAATCATCTATTGCCATAGACGAAGTAGCTAAAACGGCAGAGGAAATAGCAAATGGGGCCTCTGAACAAGCACAAAATACTGAAGAAGCTTCATCAAAGGCAACTGAACTGGGAAATATTATTGAAGAAGATCTTGAATATATAACAAAATTAACCTATGAATCTAATAAGATAATAGAAATAATTGATGATGGTATGATAGAAATCGAAAATTTATATAATATAACACAAGAAAGCAATAATGCAGCAAAAGAAATTCAGAATTCTATATCTAAAACAAAGGATAGTTCCAATAAAATCAGTGAAGCAAGCAATCTAATATCATCAATATCAGAACAGACTAATTTATTAGCCCTAAATGCTGCCATAGAAGCAGCAAGAGCAGGAGAAGCAGGAAGAGGGTTCTCAGTTGTGGCGGAGGAAATCAGAAAACTGGCAGAACAATCTTCTTTTTCAACAGAAGCTATTAATCAAGTAGTTGATGAATTACAGGATAATGCTGACAATACAGTACGAATCATGGAACGAGTAGGAGTTATAGTTGATGAGCAGACAAAAAATGTTACAAACAGTAAAGATAAATATATATTAATATCAGAAACAATGAGAGATACAGAAAAGATTGTGCAGCAAATAAATATTTCAGGAAAAAATAAAGAAGAAACAAAAAATGAAATACTTAATTTTTTACAAAATCTTTCTGCTATTGCAGAGGAAAACTCAGCTGCTACACAACAAGTAACAGCATCAATGGAAGAACAAGCAGCTTCCACAGAAGAAATATCTAAAGGAAGTGAAGATTTATATAAATTAGCACAGGACTTACAATCTATTATTGCAAAGTTTAAAGTCTAATAGATATATAGAAAAACATAGGTAAAATTTTACCTATGTTTTTATTTTAACCTCAAAATATATTCTAGAATAGAATTTACAGTAATGGTATAATAATTATGATGTGAAATTAATTTATGTCGAAAAACAATAGATATATAGCTAAAATGTTAAACTTAAATAAAAGTAGAGGTGATAATAATGACTAAAGAAATTAATGAAAAAAGACATTCAAAGGACTGTATGATTTGTGGACAAGAACTAGAATATTTTGAAGAGTATAAGGACTTAGAATGTCTATATTGTCATAAAAAGTTTAAATCCAATGTAAGTTGTAAAGACGGACATTATGTATGTGATTCTTGCCACTCCATGAGTGGAAATGATTTAATAGAAAATTACTGTAAGAATACAGATAAAGTAGATCCTATTGAGATGGCAATTGAAATTATGAAAAATCCTCTAATAAATATGCATGGACCAGAACACCACTTCTTAGTACCAGCAGTTCTTATAACATCTTATTATAATATTAAAGATGAAAAAAAGAATAAAATCAAAAAGCTTGCTGTTGCAAAGATGAGAGCTAAGGATGTGAAGGGAGGAATATGTGGGTTTTATGGAAACTGTGGTGCTGCAGTAGGTACAGGGATTTTTATGAGCATAATAACAGAGGCAACTCCATTGACAAAGGAAAACTGGGGACTAGCAAATTTAATGACAGGTACGGCTTTAATAGAAATATCTAAAACTGGTGGTCCAAGATGTTGTAAAAGAAATGTATTTACAGCAATAAAGACAGCATCAAAGTTTGCAGATGAATATCTTGAAACTAAGATGTATGATTATCAGGAATACAAACCTCTATGTACTTTCAAATCTAATAATAAAGAGTGTTTAAAGTTAGGATGTCCCTACTTTAAATAAGTTCTTATCACTAAAAACATCTCAAAAATTATTTCAAATAATAATTTTTGAGATGTTTTTTAGTCACTAATATTAAATTCTTCCCAAGGTAATTCCTCATAAGGCAAAGAAGTAAATTCTACATATTCCTTACTTTTAGGATGGTTAAATCCTATTTTATAAGACCAAAGAGAAATCTGGGTCCATTCCTTTTTCTTTACAAAGGTCTTATTGTATTTATTATCTCCCCATATTGGTAAACCAGCGTGAGATAATTGAACTCTTATTTGATGATGACGACCAGTTTTTAATATAATTTTTAGCAATGTTAATGTTCCATATTTTTCGGTATCTATCGTATCCAGTACCTTATATTGAAGGATAGCTTCTTTAGAGCCATGGGTGCCTTCATCAACAACTTTGCTCATATTTATAGTACGAAGCTTTTTTAAATAATTCCTTAATTCTCCTTCAGTTTCTGAAGGGCTTCCACATACTATTGTAAGATATTCCTTATAAAGTCTTCTAGCTGAAACTTCTCTTGAAAGAAAGGAATTAGATTCTTTAGTTTTTGCATAGACCATAACTCCACCAACAGGCCTATCTAATCTATGTATCAGTCCAAGATAAGGTCTGTTTAATATACTCATTAGATCTTCATCAGAGGTTTTATCACTTTGACAAGGAAGTTTCGGCGGTTTTTCCACTACTAGTATATCTTTATCTTCAAAAATAATTTTAATATCCATATTTTCCTCCATAAATTTATTTTCATATATTTTACCATTTTTCTACATAAAAAGTTTAGTTATAATAATATTATATTATAGTATAGTAAAAAATAAAGGAAAGAAAATAATATATAGAGGTGGATTTTATGAGATATTTAATTAGGGAAAGGATATTTTCCTTTTCAGATAGCTTCACTATAAACGATGAAAACAATAGACCCTATTATGAAGTAGTAGGAAAAGTATTTTCCATAGGTAATAAATTAAATTTATATGATATGAATGGAAGGAATTTACTATATATTGAACAGAAGATATTTAGATTTTTACCAGAGTATATTATCTATGAAGGCAATAAGGTTGTAGCAAGGATCCAGAAGGAGTTTACCTTTTTCAAACCTAAGTTTACAATAGATAGTTCCTATGGAGACTTTACCATAGATGGAGATGTTTTTGCCTATAATTTTAATATAATCAAAAATGGAAGACCTGTTGCTTGGATAAGTAAGAAGTTCCTTAGTTTTTCAGACACTTATTCTATAGATATAGCAGATGAAGAAAATCATGCCTTTATATTATCCTTAGTTATAGTATTAGACCAAGTATTCCATGATAATAGGAATAATAACTAGTGTAATCATAATGTAATATATATGTAACCATTTTATTACAAATCATTGATATACTATAATAAAGATAAGGAGTGATTTTAAAAATGAAAAGAACTACAAAATATATAGCAATATCATTGGCAACATATATGACTCTAAGTCCAGCGGTAGCTAGGGCAAATATGAATGCAGACTCAAATGTGGTACCTGTTTCTACAGAGGTTACTAATATAGAAAAAGCAGAGGTTCAAGATTATATGAACTATGAAGGAAAAGTTGCTGAAATAAGAAAAAATGGAGAAAATCTTTCTATACACGTAAAAGAAGAAGGAGATGAATATGGATTAATATTCCATATTAGCGAAGATGTAATTTTATTAAATGATGAAACTAAGGATTTTATTGATAAAGAGGAATTAAAAGAAGGAGCTATTATTACTGCATATTATGGTAAAAACACTCCAATGGCAATGAGCTTACCAGGACAACTTACACCAGGTGTAATAGTTGTGAAAGGAAGCGAAGAACCATCATTTATTAAAGTATCTGGATTTAATGATGAATTAGTAAGTGGAGAAAATGACTTAAAATTAAATATTAGTGAAGATACAGTTATAGTAAATAAAGATGGTGAAAAGGTAGAAAAAGAAAATATTAAAAACAAAGATCTAGTAGTTTTCTATACTATATCAACAAAAAGTATCCCAGCACAGACAACACCAGAAAAAATAGTTGTAATTGGAGATAAAAAAGAAGTAGGAAATGTAGAAGAAGTAGAAATTACAGCTTTAGACAAGATAATCATAGATGGAAAAGAAGTTAAATTACTTTCTCCAATCTACACTAATGATGAAGGTATAAAGATGATACCCCTTAGACAAATAGCTGAGGCATTAGAATATCAAATAAAATGGAGTAATGAAGCAAGAAGTGTAGAATTAACGAAAGGTGCTCAATGGACATCTATAGTTATTGGTGAAGATAACTATAACTTTGCAAAAATGATAGTTAAACTAGGCGTGGCACCAGAAATCAAGGGTTCGGCTACCTATGTTCCTTTTAATTTCTTAGAGGAAGTATTAAAAGTAGGAGTAGAAATAACAAAAGAGGGCATAATCAATATAGGTCTATAATATAAGACCTCCTTAAAAATCGGGAAATTGTGATTTAATCGCAATTTCCTGATTTTTTTATTGAACTAGTACATTAATTCGTTGTAAAAGAATGTAAATAATGTTACAATGATGTCATAATAAAGATTCCTCAAAATCCAATTTTAATGTCAGAAACAGTGGGGAGGGTAGAATTTGAAAAGTAAAAATATACGGCTGAAAATGATTTACATAATCTTTGTAACATTGATCCCATTATCAATACTGAAGTTTGTAGATATAAAAAGTCAACTGGAGCTAAGTATTGAAACGGAAGTGCGAGAAAATCAAGATATAGCAGCAATGATCAGTAGTGTATTTGTGAACTTTTTAGAAAGAATATGGGACAATCAGTATACAATTGGTAATTCCATAACTGCACATGATGATTGGAATAATGACAATATAAGAGAATATTTCAATAGCATTAATTCAAATAATAATCCTCTTAATATGAAATATTATTGGGCAACTAAGGATGGAACCATAACCTCAGGACTTTATAATAATAATTTGGGAATAGACATAAGAGATACTACATACTATAATGAAATTTTATCAGGGAAGGAAAAAGTTATAGGGGATTTACAATATAGCTCTATAAATGGAGAATTAATAGTCCCTATAGCTAGAGGAATAAGGGTTGGCGGAGAATTAAAGGGAATAGTTATAAATGCCTTAAGAGCTGATGATATAGAAGAAATGATCCCACTAGGTGGAATAAGTGGAAAAAGTACATATGGAATAATAGACAAAAAAGGAACCTATGTATATTGTTCTATCATTAAGCAGATGTCAATGGAGGAAAGAAAAACAGTCCTAGATTCACCTGATATAATGGCATTAAAGGGACAAATTGTTAGAACTAATTCAAGATATTCTCAATTTGATGAAAAAGAAAAAATGGAAATAAAATACCCAATAGAAGAAATAGGATGGTCAACCTTTGCGATAACGTCTATAGAAGAATTACTAATAGATAATAGACAGACATTTACAAAAGACATACTTATCCTTATTTTTTTCTACTTTTTATCATTTATTACAGCTGTTTTAGTCTCGGAAGGATTTATTAAATCTATTGATAAACTAAAAGATACTGCAAATAAGGTTACAAAGGGCGATTTAAATGTACGGACAGAAATCCACAACGATGATTATTTAGGGGATGTAGGACAGGCTTTTGATAGCATGATAGAAGCTGTTGATGGAAAGGTAAAAGAAGTAGAGGAGTATAATAATTTAAAGTCTCAATTTTTAGCGACTATGTCTCATGAATTAAAGACTCCATTAAATATAATATTAGGCTGTGTTCAATTGTTGGAGAATTGTGATGTAGAGGATGAGGAATTTATACATTATTTTAATAAATATATTTATATGCAGAAACAAAATAGTTACCGACTGCTTAGATTGATTAATAATATTATTGATATAAATAAATTGGAGACAAATCACTTTAACTTCAGACCTATGAATAACGACATAGTCAAAGTAGTTGAAGACATCACCATGTCTATTGTTGAATATACTAAATTGAAAAATATTAATATCATATTTGATACAGATATGGAAGAAAAAATAATTGCCTTTGATTCAGATATGATGGAAAGAATCATATTAAATCTACTATCAAATGCAATTAAGTTTACAGAGGTCGGCGGACAAATTGAAGTCAATATAAACAATACAGAAGGATTAGTTATAATTTCTGTAAAGGACAATGGTATGGGAATACCAGAGGATAAGCTTGATATTATATTCGAAAGGTTTTCTCAAGTGGATTCTCCATTAAAGAAAAGGGCAGAGGGTTCAGGGGTTGGATTACATTTAGTTAAGGCATTAGTAGAATTACATGAAGGTTCTATATCAGTGAAAAGTAAATTAGGACAGGGAACAGAATTTATAGTAGGATTACCAGATAAGCTAATTGATGAGTTCTATGATATGGAAGACAGTAATATTCCAATTAACACAGAAAGAATACAAGTTGAATTCTCAGATATTTATGTATAAAGTGGAAACAGAAATGCTTATACGAGAATATAAATTTATGTTAAAATAAACATATAGTATACTATAACAGGAAGTGATTAAATGTATTCAGAATACTCAATGAAGGTAATAGAACATTTTATGAGCCCTAGAAATGTTGGAAGTATGAAAGATCCTGATGGTGAGGGAACATATGGAGACTTAAAATGTGGTGATTCATTAACTATTTACATTAAGGTAAAGGATGATGTAATAACAGATATTAGTTTTTTAGTATTTGGATGTACTGCATCTATAGCTACAAGCAGTATGATAACTGAAATGGCAAAGAACAAAACCATTGAAGAGGCTTTAAGTATAACAGAAAAACAGCTGATAGATGCTTTGGATGGACTTCCTCAAAGTAAAATTCACTGTTCAGTTCTTGGAGTAAAAGGATTAAGGGCTGCCATAAATGACTATTTAGAAAAAAATAGATCCTTATAAAAAATATCTATATGAAACCATGTACCTATTGATAAAAACAATTGGTACATGGTTTTTTTACATGGTAATATTTTATGTGTACTTAATTCTTAAAAAGGAGCGATAATATGAGACCATTGATAATGGAAGAAGTGGAAGCTTTAAGAGGTGTAAATTCAGTCAAAATCAAAGAGGCCCATGAAGCAGGAAAAAAAGTAGTAGGAATGTATTGTGTATTTTCACCCTCAGAGATAGCATTGGCGGCAGATGCCATTTCCGTAACATTATGTGGGACAACTCAAGGACCTATAGAAGATGCAGAGAAAGAGCTGCCAAGAAACTTATGTCCACTAATTAAATCAAGTTATGGCTTTGCAATTACAGATAAATGTCCATACTTCTATTTCTCAGATATCCTATTAGCTGAAACTACTTGCGATGGAAAGAAAAAGATGTATGAACTAATGGGTAAAATAAAACCTATGCATATAATGAACCTACCTCAAACAGCTGATGATGAAGATTCCTTGGAATTATGGAAAAAAGAAATGGTTAAGTTTAAAAACTTCCTAGAAGAAAAGCTTGGAGTAGAAATAACAGATGACAAATTGAGAGATGCAATTAAATTGATGAATAGAGAAAGAGATGCGATGAAGAGACTACATAAATTAAATGCTCATAAGCCTGCACCCTTATCAGGAATGGACATGATGTTGGCTCAATGGCTAAAAGGCTTCAATGTAGATAAAGAAGCAGGAATTAATTTAATTGAAAGACTTATAGACGAAGTAGAAGAAAGAATGGAAAAAGGAATCTATGCCTTTGATGAAAAGGCACCTAGAATACTACTTACAGGATGTCCAATTGGATCTGGTTCAGAGAAGGTACTAAAGGCATTAGAAGAAGCCGGTGCATCTGTAGTAGCTTTAGAAAATTGTACTGGATATAAGGGATTAGATGTTATGGTAGATGAAAATAAAGATCCTATAACTGCTTTAGCAGAAAAATATCTTTCTACTCCTTGTTCATGTATGACCAATAATAATGGAAGATTAGAATTAATAGGAAGATTAGCTAAGGAATATGATGTAGATGGAGTAGTAGATTTGACTTGGCAAGCATGTCACACATATAATATCGAATCCTTTACAGTTAAGAAATTTGTTCAAGAGGAATTAAATCTTCCATTTATTCAAATAGAGACTGACTACTCAGATTCAGATACAGGACAAGTAAAAGTAAGAGTTGAAGCTTTCTTAGAAACAATAGAAAAACCAGTGATGGCAAATTAAAGGATGATTAAAATGCATTATATAGGAATAGACATAGGCTCCACAGCTGCAAAGGTTTCGGTGTTTAGTGATGATAAACTAATAGAAAATTTCACCATGCCTACGGGATGGAGCAGTGTGGAAACTTCGAAAACAATAAAGGAAAGACTAGAGAAGCAAAATATAAAAATAGAAGATTCAAAAGTTGTGGCAACTGGATACGGAAGAATATCTGTACCTTATGCAGATAAAACCATAACAGAAATAACTTGTCATGGTAGAGGGACTCATTATCTATTAGGAGCAGATTGTACTGTAATAGACATAGGCGGACAGGATACAAAAATAATTACATTAGAAAATGGAAAAGTGTCTAATTTCACCATGAACGATAAATGTGCAGCGGGCACAGGTCGATTTCTAGAGCTAATGGCAAATACTTTAGGTGTAAGTATAGATGAATTGGGTGAAATGGCTCTTTTAGGAGAGGATGTAAATATAACCAGTATGTGTACAGTATTTGCAGAGTCTGAAGTCATAAGCCTTATAGGCTCTGGGACAAAAAGGGAAAGTATAGCAAGAGGAATAGTAAACTCTATTACAGGAAGGGTATATGCTTTACTTCATAAACATGGGGCTACAGATACAATATTTTTAACAGGTGGACTATGTGAAGTAAAACCTTTTGTTACTCTTCTCTCAGAAAAATTACAGAATGAAGTGAAGACAAATGATTTAGCAAGATATGCAGGTTCCATTGGAGCAGCTTTGCTAGCTAAGAATATTTAGTTATAAAAAGAACTAATTTGAAAAATTAGTTCTTTTTTTATAGCTAATAGAGAAGTTCTGCTTTCAATACTTTAATATCAAGAACTTGTTATGGGATCAAAGAGTTTCAAAAAGTTTTCTTTGAAATATTTTTTAGACCCCCTTTTATTTATCGCTTTAATGGGTATAAGCATAAAAAAATCTATAGGTATATATAAAGCTATAAAATAAACTAATATATGATATAATATTATCAATAAATTATTTATAATAACAAGAATATTAGGGGGGAGAGGAATTGAAGAAAGGTAAGAAAAGTATTAAGACAGAGTTGACAGTATTACTTCTATTTGTATCAGTAGTGCCACTAGTATTGTTGGGAATATTATCATATAAAATATCTTTTAATACTTTATATGATAAACTGAAGATCATGTCTTTACAAAATATAGAGGAAGTTCAAAACTCCATAGATTTTTCCTTTGGAAGGTTTGAGTCTTTAATTAATATGTTTAGTGAAGATAAGATGTTTAAGGATGTGTATTTTGATTATGATTTGACAGATGAAGCCTTTGAAAGATTAGGATATGCACAGAAAAGTGATAAGGCTATTTTAGGAGCATATATAGGTTTAGAAAATAAACAGACCATATTGTATCCTAAAACTGAATTAGCACCTGACTATGATCCCACAGCAAGGGATTGGTATAAGGATGCAGTAGCAAATAAGGGAAATATAACTTATTCTAACCCATATATAGACGCATTTACAGGAAAAAACATAATAACTATATCTAAAACTGTAGAACAAAATGGCAACATAGTAGGTGCACTTGCAATAGATATAGCTTTAGAGGACTTGACCAATATGTTTTCATCTATTAAGATTGGAGAAAATGGTTATTTACATATAATTGACTCAAAAGGTATAACAGTAGCTCATCAAGATTCTCAAGAGTTAAGTAAGGAAACAGCTAAAGAGATGATTTGGTATAACGATATATTAGATACAGAACAAGATTTTAAAACATATGAAATTAACGGAAAAAAACAATATATAGGACATACAACCGATAGCCAAAGGGCATGGAAAATAGTAGTTACTTTAGATGAGAAGGAACTATTAGACCACATCCATAAATTAAGATTAATAATTCAAATTATAGTAGTCATTATAGGTGTTGTTTCATTGGTATTATCTTTAATTGTAGTTAAAGGGATAAATAATAATATAAATAAGATTTTAAAGGCTTTTGAAAGGGTATCAAGTGGTGATCTGCTAGTTCATGCAGAGGTAAATACTGGAGATGAATTCCAAACTCTGGCAGAGGGATTTAACAGTATGGTAGATACTATTAAGAACCTAGTTTTAGATATAAATAACTCTTCAGATATTATACTTTCTACATCGGACAATATGAGTGCCAGTGCAAATGAAACCTCCATAGCAATAGACGAGATAAGTATAACAATCGATCAATTGGCTCAAGGAACTATAAATCAGGCTGAAGATATTAACGAAGGAGTAATAGGCATAAACAAATTGGCAGAAGAAATCCAAGATATAGAAGAACTAGCAAATAATATGAATAGAATATCTCTAGAAACCAATGCCTTAAGTCAGGACGGGCTTAAATATATGAATAAATTAACGGAGAGAACTAGAGAAGTAAATATATCTACTGGAGATATGTCTAAAGCCATAAATGAAATGAATCAAGCAACTGGAGAAATAGGAATTATAACTGAGGCCATAAATGGCATATCGTCTCAGACAAATCTTTTAGCATTGAATGCAGCCATAGAGGCAGCAAGAGCAGGAGATGCCGGCAGAGGATTTGCTGTAGTAGCAGATGAAATAAGAAAACTTGCAGAACAATCAAGTGCTGCCACAGGAAAGATTCAAGAACTAATAGAAGATATAAAGAAAAAATCTGAACTGGCAGTACATTCTATGGATAATACTCAAATAATAGTTAAAGATCAAGGGGAAGCTGTAGAAGATACGAGAGAGATATTTAGTAAAATATTAGAGAGTATCAATAATTTAATGGAAGGTATAGAGAATGTAAAACACACCATAGAAGATACGAACAAGGATACAGATAATATAGTAAACACAATGTCAAGTATAGCAGCAGTAGCAGAAGAATCTTCAGCAAGTACGGAGGAGGTATCTGCATCAGCAGAGGAAATAAACGCAACTATGACAGAATTTAATGAAACAGCATTAAAATTAAAAAGATTATCACAAGAACTAAAAGAACGATTAAATATTTTTACAATATAATGACCTCAAAAGACAAGTTCACAATTTATACTAAGTATAAATTGTGAACTTGTCTTATTTTTCTTGTGTTTTCATAGTAATACTAATATAATATTATTAATTTTTATTGTGATAATGTAAGAAAGGAAGATGGGAATATGACAAAAGATAGAATAAAGGAGGGAATTATAGCTGTACTACCAATAGTAATAGGGTATTTTCCCATAGCTATGGCTTTTGGGCTACTATCAAAAAATACGGATGTTACTTTTAGAAATACAAGCCTTTTATCTGTAATGGTATATGCAGGGGCTAGTCAATTTATGGCATTGGATCTTATAAGGGCAGGAGTATCTGCAGGCAGCATAATACTTGCAACTTTCTTATTAAATCTTAGGCATATGATGATGTCAGCATCATTGGCAGTAGAATTTCAAGATATGAATAAAAAGTTTCTACCGATAGTAGCCTTTGGAATTACTGATGAAACATTTTCAGTAATTTCCTTTAATAAAGATAAGATTGACTTACCATTTGTGCTTACAATAAATATATTAGCCTATAGTTCGTGGGCATTAGGTACAATTGCGGGGTATTTAGTGGGAGAAATACTTCCTGCTTCTTTGCAGTCTAGTCTGAGTATAGGATTATATGCAATGTTTGCAGCATTACTTTTTCCAGAAATAAAGAAATCAAAGAATATTTTATTCCTATCCATAATATCAGCAGTAGTTTATGTAATATTATTTTATTCTAAGATATTTACTTCAGGCTGGGATATAATCCTTGGAATTATTATATCTTCTTCCATAGGAGTGGTTATCTTTAGGAAAAATGAGGAGGAATAAGATGAAAAGCTATTTGCCACTAATAATAGGTATGACTTTAGTTACATATTTACCAAGGTTAATACCATTAGCATTATTAAACAACAGAAATATAAATAAAAGTTTGAAGGAATTTCTCCTATATATACCCTATACCTCTTTGAGTATCTTAATCATAAGAGGTATATTGACTGCTGCTGATGGGATGAAAATAGTAACTGTCATAGGTGTTGGAATTGCGGCTATTATATCATATATAAAAGGAAATTTAGTTCTATCAGTTTTAGCTGGAATAATATTATCATTTCTAACAATAAATACCCTAGTATAGTATAAAATGTTTGGTGACTTTTTCGTAAGGGTATATTATCAATATTCAAGGACAATATCGAATTGACATATATATTATTGAAGGGAGAAATGAAGATGGAAAAAGTTAAATTAGCAGTAATATACTATAGTTCAACAGGGATAAATTATAAATTAGCTAAGATGGCGGAAGAAGGAGCCTTAGAAGCAGGGGCAGAAGTCAGGGTTCTTAAAGTTCAAGAGTTAGCACCAGAGGCTGCTATAGATTCCAACCCAGCATGGAGAGCCAATGTAGAGGCAACAAAGGATATACCCATAGCTACATCGGCAGATTTAGATTGGGCAGATGCTATAATATTCTCAATGCCAACTAGATTTGGAAACTTACCTTCACAAATGAAACAATTCTTAGATATGCAAGGTGGAATGTGGGCACAAGGGAAGCTTACAAATAAAGTAGTTTCAGCAATGGCATCAGCTGGAAATCCTAACGGTGGGCAAGAGGTTACAGTAAAATCACTATATACGTCAATGATGCACTGGGGAGCAATTATAGTGCCACCAGGATTTACTGATGATTCAATATATAAAGCAGGAGGAAATCCATACGGTACATCTGTTACACAGGGGCAAGATGGAAACATGGTTGAGGATGTAAACGACGCAGTGAAACATCAAGCAAAGAGAACGGTAGAAGTAGCCAGTTGGATTAAAAAAGGGAAGTAATTGCAGAATAAAAAACTAGGTAATATATTACCTAGTTTTTGCTTTTAATAGGGCGATAGAAATTTTTACATTGAAAATAAAAGATTTATGTCATTAATTTGTTAATTGTCAATCAATGAATTAATCTTGTATTTTATCTATGATTGTTAGCATTTCATAGCAAAGATATTGTATAAAAATGGGAAGCTTCATATAATTGATATAAAGATAATACTCTACTATATTAATGTGAAATATTTATCTTTTAGAAAAAGGAAAGGAGGAAATGTAGTTAAAGTTAAATAGAATTTACTAAGTATAAGGTGGTGGTATTAATGAAGATTCTCAAAGAGTTAGCTATCATAGTTGGAATATTATTTACAGCGCATATTACCCAGTACATAACAAAAATACCTATTCCAGCTACAGTTTTAGGAATGATAATATTATTAATCTGTTTACTCACTGGAATAGTAAAATTAGAGCAAATTGAATCTGTATCTCAGTTTTTTCTAGATCATTTAACTTTTCTATTTATTCCTGGGGGTGTGGGATTAATAGCATCTTTAGATCTAATAAAGGAGCAATGGCTGCCAATTCTAGCAGTTATAATTCTGACAACAGCATTAGTAATGGCTGCTACAGGTTTAACTGTCCAAATGTTAAAAGGTAGAAGAAAGGAGGGAATCAAATAATGGTTTATTTAGATACACCTATATTTGGATTCGTTATTTCAATTATTGCTTTTCAAATAGGGCTTTTTATAAATAAGAAAACTAAGAAGGCAATATTTAATCCTTTAATTATAGCAATAGGATTGATAATAATTTTATTAACATATCTTAATATTGATTATGAAGTTTACAACAAAGGAGGTAGTATAATTACTTTCTTTTTAGGACCTGCAACAGTAGTTCTGGCAGTGCCATTATATAAACAAATAGAAAGGCTAAAGAGCAGTGGAATTTCAGTACTGCTAGGTATAATAGTGGGATGTATTACATCAATAATTAGTATATTCTATTTAAGTAAGATGTTTGGATTAACTGAATCTGTATCTGTGTCGCTTATACCAAAGTCTGTAACAGCGGCTATCTCTAGAGAAATATCTGCCCAAATAGGAGGAATACCAGCTTTAACTGTTGCTGTAACTGTACTTACGGGAATTACAGGAAATGTTATAGGACCTTATGTCTGTAAACTATTTGGAATTAGAGATGAAGTTGCTATGGGAATAGCAATGGGGACGGCTTCACATGCTATAGGAACGGCAAAGGCTATGGAATTAGGAGAAGTACAAGGGGCAATGGGTTCACTGGCCATAAGTGTTGCAGGATTAATTACCGTATTTTTAACACCATGGTTACTTCAGATATTAATTTAATTAGGAGGTTTTCAAAATGATAAAAAGATCTGATGAATTAAGAAAAGACGTAGTTGTAAATTTAATGCAAGGAGAAGGAGAAATTAAGAGAACTCATTTATTTGAAGTAGAAGATTTCTGTGGACACGGTAGATTATTTGCAAAGCATATAATAGAACCTGGAAATTCCATAGGATTCCATAAACATGAAGGAGAGCAAGAAGCTTATTATATACTTAAGGGTCAGGCGCTTTATAGCGATAATGGAAATGAAATGACCATTAAAGAAGGAGATTTCACTTTATGTAAAAGCGGTGAGGGTCATTCAATAAAAAACATTGGAAATGAGGATTTAGAATTTATAGGCTTAATTATGAAGGCTTAAATAATATAAAATAAAGGGAGGAATATAGGATGAAACCTAGAAAGTTAGTTATGATACCAGGACCAACACCTGTTGTAAGGTCTATTCAAAATCAGATGGGAAGAGAAACAGTTGCTTTTGGAGATCCAGGATTTATAAATGACTATAAAGAATTACTTAAAGATATGAAGGAATTATGGAAAACAGAAGGAGAAGTATTTGTTATTGCAGGTACTGGTACCATGGCAATGGAAATGGGTATAGCAAATACTTTAAAATCAGGCGATAATTTACTTATCGTATCAAATGGATTCTTTGGAGATAGATTTATTGATCTTGCTGAAAGAAAAGGTATAAATGTAGATGTAATAAGCAGTGAATGGGGAAAAATCGTACCTATAGAAGATATTGAAGCAAAACTAAATGAAAAGAAATACGATGGAATTACAGTAACTCATGTGGATACATCAACAGGAGTTTGTGCTCCAATAAAAGAAATTGGTGAAATGTTAAAAAAATTCCCTGAGACAATATATATTGTAGACGGAGTTTGTGCTACAGCAGCTGAACCAGAGTATGTAGATGATATGAATATAGATATTCTAATCACTGGATCACAAAAAGCCTTTGGAGTAGCACCAGGACTTGCAATAGTATGGGCAGGACCTAAAGCAATGGAAAGAAGGAAAGAACTTGGAAGAATTCCAGAGTATTATATAGACTTTGATAAATGGCTCCCAATTATGAATGATCCTTCAAAATACTTTGCTACACCAGCAATAAATATGATTTGGGCACTTAAAGAATCAGTAAGAATTATTAAAGAAGAAGGAATAGAAAATAGATACGAAAGACATAGAAAAAATGCTAGGGCAATGCAAGCAGCTTTAGAGGCTATAGGCTTTACATTACTAGCAGAAAAAGACCATAGAGCAGTTACATTATCGAATGTTCTATATATGGACGGAGTAGATGATTTAGAATTCAGAAAGATTTTAGGAGAAGAAGGAGTAGTCGTAGCAGGAGGATTAGCAGCTTATGCAGGAAAAATGTTTAGATTAGGTCATATGGGGAATATAGATATTCACGATATGATTTCCACAATAGCGGCCATAGAAAGAGCTTTATATAGATTAGGAATTGAAGTAGAACTTGGTAAAGGCGTAGGGGTATTAATGGTAGAATTGCTTAAATAATAGATAGAAGAGGATGGTAGCAGCCATCCTTTTTTCTATAAAGATAAACTCTGTTAAATATTTTTAAAAAGATATATAATTGACTTATAGTACGTAAGAGGTGAAAACAAAATGTCAACTATATTTATGGATCTAGTTAATAGAGTTGGAATAATAATGATACTTGCTTTTATAATTTCTAGGGTAAAGCCAGTTAAAAGATTATTAGCCAAGAAAAATATTAAGATTAGAGATAAATTAATTTTATCTGTAATCTTTGGAGTATTTGGGATAATTGGAACTTATATAGGAATATATATACATGGAGGACTTGCTAATTCTAGAGCTATTGGAGTTGTTGTAGGAGGACTTTTAGGTGGACCTATGGTGGGAATATTAGCTGGAATTATAGCAGGTTTTCATAGAATGATAATAGATATAAATGGATTAACCACTATGGCTTGTACTATCTCTACTATATTAACAGGAATAATATCTGGATTATTAAGCAAGAGGTACTATAAAAGTAAAAATAAATGTGTGATGGCAACAGTAGGAGGAGTAGTAGTAGAGATCATACAGATGGCTTTAATATTACTGATTTCTAGACCCTTTTCCGATGCTCTAGGAATAGTAAAAATAATTGCACTTCCTATTATTGTATTAAATTCTACAGGTATAGCTGTGTTCATTGCAATAATAGATAGTATATCTAGTGAACAAGAAAGGGTAGCTGCTAAACAAGCACAAGTGACTCTAAAAATAGCTAATAGATCCTTTCCATACTTTATAAAAGGATTTAATAAAGAAACAGCTTTGGCAACTTCGAAGATAATACAAGAAATGATAGATGTTGAGGCTATAGTCTTTACGGATAAAGAAAATATATTATCATATATAGGGACTAAAGAGGGAAATCACAAGATTAAAGAAAATGATATAAAAACCTTGGCAAGAGAGGTTATAGAAATGGGATATACAAAAGTATTAAATATAAAAATAGATTCTAAGGGGCGTAAGGAAAAACTAGGTTCAGCGATTATTGTTCCACTTAAAGAAAATACTGAAACCATAGGTACTTTAACATTATATAGGGAGAGAGAAGACTCCATCACCAAGGTGGATTTAGAACTAACTCTAGGCTTAGGCGATTTATTCTCAACTCAAATAGCTTTGAGCAAGTTAGAATATCAGAAGCGCCTCTTAGCAAAAGCTGAATTGAAAGCACTCCAATCTCAAATAAATCCACATTTTTTGTTTAACTCAATAAATACTATAGCTTTTTGTACTGAAACAGAACCGGAAAAAGCTAAAGAATTATTATTGCATTTGGGAGCTTGCTTTAGGAAAAGTTTGAAACAGAACTCTGAGGAAGTAAATATATATGAAGAAATAGAATATATTAGATCCTATATTGAAATTGAGAAAGCTAGATTTGGGTCAAAATTAGAAGTCATATTTGATATACCTGATGATTTAGATTGTTATTTGCCGCCTTTAATACTTCAACCTATAGTTGAGAATGCAATAAATCATGGAATATTTGAAAAAATAGAGGGAGGTACAGTAAGAATAACAGCTATAGATGGAAAAGAAAGGACTATTTTAATAGTAGAAGATAACGGCATAGGTATTAAAGAAGAATTTCTATCTAAGATATTTAGTAATGGAAGAAATAATGACTCTATAGGATTGATTAATGTAAACAGTAGGTTAAAAAACAAGTATGGAGAAAGCTATGGACTAGAAATAAATAGTCGATATAATCAGGGGACAACTGTAACAATGAAGATTCCTAAAATAAGGGAGGTTGAACTCAATGTTAAGGTGTCTAGTTGTTGATGATGAGGATTATGCAAGAAAGGGATTAATTTCATTGCTTAGAGACTTTGACGAAGTAGACGTAGTTGGAGAGGCTTCTAATGGATATGAGGCCATAAGTAAGAATAAAGAATTAAAGCCAGACTTAATTTTTCTAGATATTCGAATGCCACAAATGAGTGGATTGGAAGTTGCAGATATTATTATGAAAGAGAAAGGACGCGCTGGAATTGTATTTACAACAGCTTATGATGAATTCGCAATAAAAGCCTTTGAAGTTAATGCAGTAGACTATTTATTAAAACCCATATCAAAATCTAGATTAAGACAAAGCATTGAAAAAATCGTGGAATTAAACAAAGAGGAGAATCGAGGGCATATAGAAGATGTAGAAAAGATAATCACAGAATTGCGTAAAAATGAAGAGTACAAGAGTACGAAGATATATATTAATGAGAAAGACAAGATAATAGTTCTGAACCCTTCTGATATAGTATACATTAGTAGTTTAGATGGATATGCATACATAATAACTACTAAGGGGAGCTTTAAATCCCGTATAACATTAAACAGTTTAGAGGAACAATTAAACTATCCAGATTTTTTTAGAGGGCATAGAAGTTATTTAGTAAACTTGAATTTTATTGAAAGCATAATTCCCTGGTACAATGCCACATATGCCTTAGAATTAACAGGAGTAAAGGAAAAGATACCCATTAGTCGGAGTAAATTAAATGAATTTAAAGATATAATGAAGATATAAAGTCGAAAGCTAGGTGGACTTCACCTAGTTTTTTTAATAATATAAATATATAATAGAAGTAATTGAGATTGAGGGGGAACAATATGCAAACGTCTTTTGTAATACAGCAGGTTATAGTATTAGCAATATTAATGGCAGTAGGATACATAGCAACAAAGAAAGATATAATAAATGAAAATATATCTAAGGGTATGACTCAGATACTTACAGCAATAGCATTACCTGCACTTATAATTTCATCCTTTAATATGAGCTATTCAAAGGATACATTGAGGGGAGTATTATTAATATTCGTATATTCTATAGGAGTACACATTATCACTCTATTAATATCCAAGATTCTTTTTATAAAATATCCTAGAGAGAAAAAAGCTGTTTTAATATTTGGTACAGCATTTCCTAACTCCGGATTTATGGGACTTCCATTGATATTTGAATTGTTTGGACAAGAAGCGGTGCTTTATGCCTCTGTATTTATGATACCTTATCATACTATATTGTGGACCTATGGAGAAAGAATGCTTTCAAAGGAAAAAACACAATCACCATTTAAAGTATTAGTGAAAACTCCAGCACTAATTGCAGTATTTCTAGGTACAATAATGTTTATACTAAAAATAGAGATGCCTTATGTAGTTAGTAAACCTCTTTCAATGTTATCAGCACTTACCTCACCATTATCAATGTTAATATTGGGTGAAAAAATGACTAAGCTGAAATTAAAAGAAATAATCGGAGATAAGGATATATATTATGCTTGTTTTATTAAATTAATTGTAGCACCGATTACGGCATTATTGCTGCTTAAGGCTATAAATGCACCACAACTTCTTACAAGTATAGTAGTTACAATGCAATCCTTACCAACAGCAATACTACTTGTAGTCTTGACTCAAAAGCATGATTGTGAAATAGAGTTTGCTTTAAAATTCAACATAATAAGTCATATATTATCTATATTGACTATACCAATAATTTCAGTACTACTATAAAAAGATCAATAGGATGATTATCTAAATTAGAAATGGGTGATTAATATGCTTATAACAGTAAAAGATGTATTAGAATTAGACGGATTTAAACATGCTAAAATAGTTGCTGGTAAAAAGGGATTATCTAATGTTGTAAATAATGCAACCTTAATGGAAGTTCCAGATATATTTTCCTATGTAGATGCCCATAGTTTGCTAATTACTACTTTGTATCCAATATATAATAATGAAACTGCTACTAATGAACTTATACCTAAACTAGTAGAATTAAATTTAGCAGGTATATGTATAAAACCAGCTAGATATATAAAGGAAATACAGCCAATAATGATAGAACAAGCTAATGAATTAGATTTTCCAATTATAGAGTTGCCTCAAGATGCTAATTTATCTAAGTTGGTAACAGAAATTCTGGAATTATCTTTAAATAAACATATAAATATATTGAACTTTAGGAATCATGTCCATGAAAGTCTTATGAAACTCTTTTTAAAAGGAGAAGATATAGATTCATTGGTAAATAGTTTATCTGAAATCGTAAAATATCCGGTCCTCTTACTAGACAATGATTTTAATATTACATATATGTCTAAAGATTTGACTGAACAAGAAGTAACAATAATGCTGCCTTCTAATAGATATAGAAATAATAATTTCATAGTTAAAGTACAAGATGTTGAATATGGAGAAGAATCTTATATTAAATACTCTATTAATGCAGGAAAGACTAGGTTTGGATATATAGTATTATTAAAAGGAGAAGTTGACAATAATAGTTTAATAGTAGCTGTTGAGCAAGCTTCCTTGCTGATAGCCTCTGTATTTTATAAGAATTATGCCGTATTAGAGAAAGAGAAAAGTTTTCAAGATGCATTTATTAGAGATATATTACAGGGGAAAATAGATTCTCCAATAGATACTATAAATAAAGCTAAGGTTTTTGGATGGAATATGGAGTTTCCTGAAGTAATAATGATTATAAAATTATTAGTAGAAGATGACCAAAAAAAGAAACAATTATACGGAGAACTTTTAGATTCAAGACTTATACAGAAAATTCTAGAAGAGAAATTGCTAATAAATGATAAAAAACTTAAAACAGTATATATAGATGATTCAATAGTAGTTTTCATTAATGTGGTTTTTATGACAAATATTAAAGAAAATTGTAAAGAAGTAGGAAGATTGATTGTTGAAAGACTAAAAGATAAAGTGAAATTGGGAATAGGTATATCTAATATAGCAAAAGATATTAGTAGCTTTTCTTTAGCTTACAAAGAAGCCCAAAGTAGCATAATTATTAGTGCTATTTTGAATAAAAGCTCCTTTGTTAGCCATTATAGTGATTATGAAATGTTTAAGATAATAAAAGAAGTAAAAGATATAGATATTTTAAATACATATGTAGATAGTAAGCTAGGAAAATTAATAGAATATGATAAAGTAAATAATATGAAATTAATGGAAACATTAAAAGTTTTAATTGAACAAAATTTCAATGCAAAGAAGTCAGCAGAAATATTATTTATACATTATAATACTTTAAGATATAGGGTAGATAGGATAAAAGAATTAGGTATAAAAATCGATGATGGATTTGTTGTTGGAGAATTAGTATTAGCTTACAATATTTACTTGTGGTTGTTAGCAAATAAAGATTAATTATATAATAAAACGAGTCTAAATTAATATGTCAGTTAAGACATATTAATTTAATAAAGTAAATATATTTATTAAAATGTGGACTTAAATTTTTATTATATAAATAATATAATAAAAATGTTAATAAACTGAGTACAATTGTCAATAATTGATAATTGTACTCTTTTTTTTTGGCTATATATAATGATGACTTTAAAAAAGAGGAATGATAATATGTAGACAATCATTAAAATATATTCCGAAAGGAGGTCAATATATGGATAAATACAAGGTAAGGTTATGGGACAGGGGAGATATTAATGGTTTCTTTGGATTATTTACCAATAATCTCAGTAACATTTTGGTTATGGCTAGTTTATTAACAGTGTCCATAGGTATGCCTAATTGGATAGTATATGAGAGAATACTACCAGCTGTTGGACTTTCTATATTCTTAAGTGGATTGTATTACACTTGGATGGGATATAAACTCTCTTTAAAGGAAAAGAGAAAGGATATAACTGCATTACCTTCTGGAACTAGTGTTCCCCACATGTTTCTTATAGTATTTTTAATCATGGGTCCTGTTTATTGGGATACAGGGGATCCAGAATTAGCTTGGTATGCAGGTTTAGCATGGTGTTTAATTGAAGGAATAATAGAGGTTTCAGGATCTATAATAGGACCTAAAGTAAGAAATACTCTACCAAGAGCGGCTATGTTAAGTGCCTTAGCAGGTGTATCAATAACATTTATTGCAATGAACCCAGCAATGCAGACTTTTAGAATGCCATATATAGGTTTTGTTTCTCTAGCAATTATACTCCTTGGATGGTTTGGAAATATTAAGATGCCATTCAATATACCTGTAGGATTATTTGCAATAATATTGGGTACTGCAATTGGATGGGGTTCTGGATATATGGATTATGATGCTTTAGTATCATCATTTACAAATGTTCAGCCTGCTTATGCAAGATTTTCAGTAATGAATGTAGTTAAAGGAATTAAATATGCAATACCTTATTTAACAGCTGCAATACCTTTAGGAGTATATAATTTTTTTGAAACCATGGATAATGTAGAAAGTGCTTCAATAGCTGGAGATGACTATAGTGTTAGAGAAACACTTATAGCAGATGGAGTTACATCTATACTAGCAAGTCTCTTTGGAAGTCCCTTCCCAACTGCAGTATTTGTAGGACATCCTGGATGGAAAAGTACAGGTGCAAGATTAGGATATACTCTGCTTACAGGCATAGTAATTTTATTGATAACCTGGTTTAATGTAATATCATTATTATCAAAGTTAATACCTTTAGTTGCAATAGTTCCAATTTTATTATACATCGGTCTTGTAATAGGTTCTCAGGCTTTCACAGCAGTTGAAAGTAAATATGCCCCCGCAGTATTACTTGGTATTATTCCATGGATTGCGAATTGGGCACAAAATAATATTGATACTGCACTAGGTCTTGCAGAAAAAACTGCTGGAGAAATTGGATTTAATACATTAGCTATAGCAGGACTAGAGTATGGCGGAATGGTAACTTTAGGAGCAGGTGCAATATTAGTAAGTATGATTTGGTCTAGCCTATGTGTTTACATCATAGATAAAGATTTAAACAAAGCACTAATTACAACTTTAATAGCAGCAGGATTGACATTTTTAGGAATAATTCATACTTCAAGTGTAGGAATAGGAAAAGCAAATGATGTATTAGCAGGATATTTGATAATTGCTATATTATTTTTTATAGTAAAAAAGATTGAAAATTCAAGTAATAGAAAGATGAAAAAAGAATTATAAAATCAAGGAGGAGTTTACAATGACAAAGTATATAGTTAATGCAAAACCTTATGAATATGATTTTGATTTAGAAAAAACAGCCTTAGTTATTATTGATATGCAAAGAGATTTTTGTGCACCAGGTGGATTTGGAGAAAAACTTGGAAATGATATAACTCCTACAAGGAGTATTATTGAACCATTACAAAAAGTATTAGAAGCAGCTAGAGAAAAAGGTATGTTTGTGATTCATACTAGAGAAGGGCATAGACCAGACTTAGCAGATTGTCCACCAAGCAAATTAAAAAGAGGAAAAAAACAAGGTGCTGGAATAGGTGATATGGGTCCTATGGGAAGAATTCTAGTAAGAGGAGAATATGGTCATGATATTGTTGATGAACTTAAGCCTATTGAAGGAGAACCAATAATAGATAAACCTGGTAAAGGTGCATTTTATCAAACTGACCTAGAGGTTATACTACAAACTAGAGGAATTACTCATTTAATAGTTACAGGAGTTACTACGCATGTTTGTGTTCAAACGACAATAAGAGAAGCTAATGACCGTGGCTTTGAGTGTTTGATGCTAGAAGACTGTACTGCAGCTTTTGATCCTAGGGACCAAGAAGCGTCCATAAGAATGATAAATCAACAAGGCGGTATATTTGGATGGACAACAGAATCTAAAAACTTACTAGAAGTATTAAATAAATAAAGTTAAAGTTGAAATTATAAGGAGGACTTATATATGACGAATAAAAAAACAATTGCAACACAAGGGACTCCGTGGTGGGTAAAGGGAGACTTAAATGGATTTTTCGGTTTGTTTACTAACTCATTAACTAACTTTTTAGCAGCAATAGGTCTATTGGTATTTGCTATAAATATGCCAAAAGAAATCGTTTATGGTAGGATTGTACCTGCTGCAGCAATAAGTATAGGTATAGGTAATATATGGCTAGCATATCAAGCAAGAAAGCTTTCGTTAAAAGAGCAAAAAGGCGATGTAACAGCTATGCCTTATGGACTTAGTGTTCCCCATTATTTTGTGGTAGCCTTTGCAGTAATTCTTCCAGTATATCTTCAAACGAAGGATTGGCATCTTGCATGGTCAGTTGCATTAGCATGGAATGTTGTACAGGGAGTTATTATGACTATAGGGGCATTTGTAGGCCCATACATTAGAAAATATATACCTAGGTCAGCTATGCTTGGTTCTTTAGCAGGACTAGCGGTAACATATATAGCAATGAATCCTATGGGAGAAATATTTAGTACTCCATACATTGGACTTACAACATTAGCAATAGTAGTTGTAGGATGGCTTGCAAATAAGAAAATGCCTGGAAATATACCAGCTGGATTAGTGGCTATTATAGCTGGTTCAGTATTAGCATGGTCAACAGGTTATATGGATATTGATGCAGTAAAAGAAGCTGCTAGTGGGTTTGCAATAGCATTTCCAAAATTAGCCATTGGAGACTTAGCGCAAGGATTTGCATACCTTTCACCTTTTTTAGCAGCAGCAATTCCACTTGCAATATATGACTTTTTAGAAAGTTTAGATAATGTTGAAAGTGCAGAAGTAGCAGGGGATCATTACAATACTACAAAGGCTCTATTAATACCAGGATTGCTTACTCTTTTAGGGGCTGCATTAGGAAGTCCATATCCAACAATAATATATATTGGCCATCCAGGTTGGAAAGCAACAGGAGCTAGAGTAGGTTATGGATTGTTAACTGGATTAGTAATCATTGTAGTATCATTCCTGGGACTATTACCATTAGCATTAACTATAATACCATTAGTAGCATTATTACCAATTTTAGTTTATATTTCCATGGTTATAGGAGCACAAGCCTTTGGTTCAACAGAAAAGAAACATATACCAGCATTAATAATAGCATTTATGCCATTTATAGCTAGTTATATAGTAACTCAAATAAATAATGCCCTTGGAGCAGCAGGTACAAGTATAGCGGATGTAGGAGCAGAGACTTTAGTAAATGCTGGTATTCCATATATAGGATGGAAAATATTAGGTGCAGGAGATATCTTAAGTAGTATGATGATTGCAACAATAGTAATCTTTGCAATAGATAAGAAGTTTAAATTATCAGCAGTGTATAGTTTGATAACAGCAGCATTAGCATTTTTCGGTATAATTCATGCTTCAGAACTTGGTCTTGGTACTGGAGGATATATTTCTTTAGGATATGTAGCGATGACAGTTGTATTTTTAGTTATGGAATATTATAAAAAAGAAGAGAATATAAGTGTTGAAAATTAATACTATTAATTAAAAGTGGGAGGGATAGGGTGAGAGATAAATCATTTTATGCCCTCTCTTATGATAAAGGGCTAAAAACCTTCATAGATACAAAAAATAAGAATTGTAATCATGTAGTAGGAAAAGTTCATAGCATATTTAAAAAAGTCATTAACTTTGTAGATGATGACAATCAAATATACAGTATATTACAAAGTAGTTTTGACAACGGACCATACGCTGTAAGAATAGATAATGAAAATATAGATGATTTTTTCAGTTTACAAATAGATATAAATGATTTAGTTTTTCTTGAAAATAAAGTTCTAAGAATAGAAAACAAATTATCAATAAATTTTGATAATGTTCAACTATGGTCTCCAATGAAATTAAAGATTGATATAGATAAAAGCAATTTAGAACTGTTTAAAAGAAATATAGAAGTATATAATCATTATTTATTTCATCAGGGAAATTATGGTGGAGTCAAGCATTGCTATATAAAAACATATATGGAATCCCCTGTAAGTTATAAACCAACTCTTATAGAGAGAGAGCTTTATAAGAGAGTTTCCAATTTTATAACAAGTATAGATAGTGAGTATCTAAATTTTAAGGAAAGTATATTTTCAATCATTGGACTTGGCAATGGACTTACACCATCAGGAGATGACTTTTTAGTTGGTTTTATGACAGCTTTAAATGTAGTAGAAATAGAAAAAACACAAGCGCTTTTTAGAAAAATAAAATATATTTTAAGACAAAACAAACTACCTACAACTGATATTAGTATAAGCATGATAAACTCATGTATTGAAGGAAATAAGAGAGAGCATTTAACGGACTTTATTAGAAAACTATTTAGTGAAGATAAAGAAGGATTATTAGATAGTATAAATAATGTATTTTCAATAGGTTCATCTTCAGGAGTAGATTTATCTGTAGGAGTTATTATAGGTTTAATGTATAGTTTGGACATTTTAGAAAATGGAGGTATATAGATGATATCAAAAGTTATAGTAAGAAAAAATGAATATTATGATTCAGTTACACTTATGTCCTTATCAAGTAAGGTTTTAGAAATAGAAGGAGTAGAAGAAACAGTAGTTTCTATGGCAACAAAAATGAATAAGGAACTATTGGCTAATATAGGTATGTCAACAGATGAAGTTGAAAAAGCTGGAGACAATGACCTTTTAATAGCTATAAAAGCAACAGCAGATGAAGTTTATAACAAAGCATTTGAGTTTGTACAAGAGCTTTTAACATCTAGAAATACTAAGAAGAAAAAAGGTGAAGTACCAAGTCCTAAAACTATAGATGCTGCACTAGAGCAAATGGAAGATGCTAACTTTGCAGTAATATCAGTACCAGGACAACATGCAGCTAGAGAAGCAAGAAAGGCTTTAGAAAAAGGTCTTCATGTAATGCTCTTTAGTGATAATGTAACTTTAGAACAAGAAAAGGAATTAAAGGAATTAGGTAGAGAAAAAGGACTTTTAGTAATGGGACCTGATTGTGGAACTGCTAGCATAAACAATATAGGATTATGTTTTGCTAATGAAGTAAGAAAAGGAAATATAGGAATAGTAGGTGCTTCTGGTACAGGACTGCAAGAAGTAATGGTTCAAATTCACAGACTAGGTGGAGGTATATCTCAAGCAATAGGAACTGGAGGTAGGGATCTTAAAGAAGAAATTGGCGGAATAATGATGTTAGAAGGTCTAAAAGCTTTAAGCAGAGATAAAGATACAGAAATAATAGTTCTAGTTTCTAAACCACCAGCAAAATCTGTTGAAAAGAAAATACTAGAAGAAGTAAAAAACATAGAAAAATCAGTAGTTATTTGCTTTATAGATGGAAATAAGGAAGAAGAAAAAGATTTAAATAATACATCCTTTGTTTATGATCTTTATGAAGCAGCCAGAAAGGCAGTAGAATTAGCAGGTATGAACAATGAAAAAGATAAAATCCATAGTGAACTTTTAACAAGAGCAAAAGAATTAAAGAAGACTTTAAAGCCAGAACAAAAGTATTTTAGAGGATTATTCTGTGGAGGAACTCTCTGTGCAGAAGCTTTATCTATATTAAGAGGAAATTTTGATTCTATAAAAAGTAATGTAGCAAAAAATCAAAATGAAAAACTTGAAGATATAAAAATTTATTCTGGAAATGTATTGTTAGATTTAGGGGAAGACCAATTTACAGTAGGTAAACCACATCCTATGATAGAACCTACTTTAAGATTAGATAAGATTGTAAAGGAAGCCAAGGATGCAGAAGTGGGAGTTATTCTACTAGATTTTGAATTAGGATATGGTTCCCATGATGAGCCAGTAGGAGTTACTATAAAAGCTATTAAAGAAGCAAAGAAAGTTGCTAGTGATAATGGAAAAAATATAATATTTGTAGCATATATTTGCGGAACAGATATAGATAAACAAAACTATGCAAAGGAAAGAAGTCTTTTAGAACAAGAAGGAGTAATAATTGCAGAGAGCAATTCTGAAGCGGCCAATATAGTAATAGAAATATTATCATAATAGGAGGATTTGAGATGAGTAATATTAATAAATTGTTTTCACAAGAACTAAAGATATTAAATATAGGAACAAGTAAATTTAAAGATGATTTAGAACTTCAAGGTCAAAGTGTGCTGCAATTAGATTGGGCTCCTGCTGCTGGTGGAGATATAGAGTTACTAAATATAATAGATAAATTATCTTCTAGAGAAGAAATAAAAGAAGCAAATAAAGAAGCAGTTGGGAGAATGATAAATTCTCATCCAATCCTTGTAGACATAGATAAGGCAATAAATGTAATTCCGGGAATGAAAGAAAATATGATACTTCATTCAGGTCCACCTATAGAGTGGGAAAGAATGGCTGGTCCAATGCAGGGTGCTATAATAGGAGCTTTAATTTATGAAGGAAAAGCTAAGAATGAAGAAGAGGCAAAAAAAATAGCAGCCTCAGGAGAAATTGAGTTTTCACCTTGTAATGAACACGGTACTGTTGGACCTATGGCAGGTATAGTATCTCCATCTATGCCAGTACATGTTATTTATAATAAAACCTATGAAAATTATGGTTATTGTACAATTAATGAGGGATTAGGAAAAGTTCTAAGATATGGTGCATTTAATGAAGAAGTTATTGAAAGACTTAAATGGATAGAAGAAGAGTTTGCTCCTACTATGAAAAAGGCTTTAAAGAGTATTGATGGCGGAATAGATATAAAATCTATAATTTCTCAAGCAGTTCATATGGGAGATGAATGTCATAATAGAAATAAAGCTGCTACTAGTTTATTCTTTAGGGAAATAGTTTCCTATATAATAGATACAGACGTAGATTCAGCTATAATAAAAAGAGTATTAAACTTTATAAAGACAAATGAACACTATTTCTTAAACCTTTCTATGCCAGCTTGTAAAGTTGCAACAGATGCAGCACATGGAATAGAAAATTCCACAATAGTAACTACAATGGCTAGAAATGGTGTTGACTTTGGAATAAGAATAAGTGGTCTTGGAAAAAATCAATGGTTTACTGCTCCAGCAAATATGATAAAAGGATTAATGTTCCCAGGTTTTAAAGAAGATGATGCTAGTCCGGATATAGGAGACAGTGCAATTACAGAAACAATGGGAATAGGTGGATTTGCCATGGGAGGTTCTCCTGCTATAGTTCAATTCGTAGGAGGAACTGTAGAAGATGCCATAGGATATAGTGAAAAAATGTATGAAATAACTGTAGGTGAAAATACCAATTATTCTATTCCAACTTTAGATTTCCGTGGTTCTGCCATAGGAATAGATATTGTTAAAGTAATTGAAAAAGGTATTCTACCTATAATCAATACTGGAATGGCACATAAGGTTGCTGGAATAGGACAAGTTGGTGCAGGTTTAGTAAGTCCGCCAATGGAATGCTTTAAGAAAGCAATTCTTGAGTTTAATAAAGATAACTAGGAGGTAAATATGAGCAGAATATTAATTGCTTTAGGAGGAAATGCTTTAGGAGATACTCCAAAGGAACAATTTGAACTAGTAAAGGAAACAGCGAGACCAATAGTAGACCTTATAGAGAAAGGGCACGAAGTAATAATTGCTCATGGAAATGGACCGCAAGTAGGTATGATTAACCTAGCTATGGAAGAAATATCTATGCCTTTTCCAGAATGTATTGCAATGAGTCAGGGATATATTGGATACCATCTCCAAAATAGAATATATGAAGAGTTAAATAGAAGAAATATAAATAAAAATGTGGTAACTATAGTAACTCAAGTTGTGGTAGATGAAAATGATGAAGCTTTACAGAATCCTACAAAACCTATAGGAAGATTTTATTCTAAAGAGGAAGCAGAAGAATTAGTAGTAGCAAAAGGATATAAAATGATAGAGGATTCTGGAAGAGGATATAGAAGAGTAGTGGCTTCACCAAAACCTACAGATATTGTTGAAAAAGAATGCATAAAAACCCTAGTTAAGGATGGGCATATAGTAATAACAGTTGGTGGTGGCGGGATTCCAGTAGTTAGAAAAGACTTTGGATATGAAGGAGTTAATGGTGTAATAGATAAAGATTTTGCTAGTGGCAAAATTGCAGAATTAATTGATGCAGATTACTTATTCGTCCTAACAGCCGTAGATAGAATAGCCATCAACTTTGGAAAGGAAGATCAAATTAATCTAGATAAGATGTCTATAGAAGAGGCTTATAGATATATAGAAGAAGGACAATTTGCACCGGGAAGTATGCTTCCAAAGGTAATAGCTGCAGTAAATTTTGCTAAATCAAGAAAAGGAAGACAAGCAATAATAGCTTCATTAGAAAAAGCAAAGGAAGCATTGGTTGGAGAAAGTGGAACAATAATATACAATAGTTAGAGTAATAATGAGATGGATTATATGATATAATCAGAACATAATTTGCATTATAGATTGATAAATTATCCTTGAGGTGATGTGAATATGTTCAATATAATCCAAGAAGTGAAGAAAATAGAAAAAGATATAATCAGCTGGAGAAGAAAGCTTCACCAAATACCAGAAGTAGGGCTGAATTTACCAAAAACCTCAAGGCTTATAATGGATGAATTAGATAATATGAATATAGAATATCATACCTTAGTAAATGGAAATGCCATCGTAGGGTTAATAAAGGGTAAAGAAGAAGGAAAGACCATAGGGTTAAGGGGCTGATACAGATGCTCTTCCTGTTAAAGAGGAAACGGGATTAGAATTTGCATCAGATAATGGATGTATGCATGCCTGTGGACATGATGGACATACTGCCATTTTGCTGGGAGTAGCTAAGGTATTGAATGAAAATAAAGATAAATTTAAAGGTAATGTAAAGTTATTATTTCAACCTGGAGAAGAATATCCAGGTGGTGCAAAACCTATGATAGAAGAAGGTGCTTTGGAAAATCCCAAAGTAGATGCTGTAATGGGATTACATTTAGGAAATTTAGGTAAGGAAATTCCTAAGGGAAAAATAGGAGTATCCTATGGAGCAATGATGGCAGCAGTAGATGTAATGTATATTAAAATAAATGGAAAAGGCTCTCACGGTGCATATCCCCATCAATCCATAGATCCTATTGTTACAGCTTCAGAAATAGTTTTAGCATTACAGACAATAATCAGTCGTGAAGTAGATCCAGTGGAACCAGCAGTTGTGTCTGTTACTAGAATAGATGGAGGATTTAACCATAATATAATCCCAGATTCAGTTGAAATCCAAGGAACAATAAGAACAGTAAATGAAGATACTAGGCAGAGAATCTCTAGAAGAATAGAGGAAATAGTAAAGGGAATAACCATGGCACATGGGGCTAGCTATGAGATTGATTATGAATTTTGTTATCCGGCACTTATAAACTCGAAAGAGTTTACTAAGGGATTTGTAGAATCGGCTAAGAAGATAATTCCAGAAGATGATATAGTAGAGATGAAATCACCTGTAATGGGTGCAGAGGATATGTCCTTTTTCTTACAAAGAGTTCCAGGCACATTCTTCTATCTAAGTAATCTTGGAAAAATAGATGGAGAATTCCACCCACATCATAATCCTAAGTTTGATATAGACGAGGGAGAAATGTGGAAGGGTGCAGCTCTTATTATACAGAGCACAATAGATTGGTTAAATAAAAACTAGGCGTAAGCCTAGTTTTTTAGTATATTATTAAAAATCTTTCTAGTATGATTATGTTGCAAGATTTAAATTTCATAAGGAAAAAGAATCATTCTCTTATAAGTATCTTAGTTATTTCTCCAATATAGAGTGTATGATGGTCAGAATTAGGATAGATTTTTTCATTAAGTTCTTGGTTTATGAATGATTCAGGTTTATATTCCTGAGCAAATAATTTCTTACAGAAAATTGCTATATTTGCTTCTTCAAAGTAAGGAGTATTATTATCATGTGCAACTGTAAGATTAGACTTTTTAATTTTATCCTCATCTCTACCAGATTTGGTTCCCAGATAAGATAGTGTTTCTCTAAAGCTATCATCAAAGAAGGTCAATGAAAATGAGTCAGAGTTATCTATAAACTCCTTAGTATAGCGTTGTGGACGAATAACTATATATGCCACATTTTTATTCCACATAACACCTAAGCCACCCCAAGATGCAGTCATTGTATTAGTCTTTCCATCCTTTTCTCCAGTAATCAGCATCCAATCCTTGCCAATTAGTTTAAATGGGCTATAGTTAAATTCTTCAGGTCTAATTTCCTTAAATTTAGTCATATATAATCCCTCCATATTTATTATTATACCTATTATTATATAATAGATGAAAGTAAATTCATATTATGACAGATATATTAAATAAGAAATAAATAAAGATCGTAAGGAAAAAATTGGGAAATCCTTGAGGATATAGTATAATGATGGTAACACGATAATCTGAAGTAGATTAGGAGATATGAAGGCTATATGATTTTGATGCTCTTAAAGGAAAGGAGTTATTGTTAATAAATACATTGACAAACATGGACATAAGTGATGGAATAGAGAAAAACCATTATATATGCTAGAGTTTCTAGAAGTGGTCAAGAAGACGATTTAAAAAATCAAAAAGATTTTCTTAGATAATATGCTAATGCAAAAGGAGCTATAGTTGACGAAATCTTTGAAGATATAGGACGTGGATTAAATTATAACCGTAAAAAGTGGAATAAACTTTTAGAAGATTGTATGCTAAGATTGGTAAAAACAATAATTGTATCACATAAAGACAGATTTATAAGATTTGGATTTGAATGGTTTGAAAAATTTATTAAATCTAATGGAGTAGAACTTATAGTTGTAAACAATGAAGAACTCTCTCCTCAAGAAGAAATGATACAAGACTTAATATCTATAATCCATGTATTTAGTTGTAGAATATATAGATTAATAAAATATAAAAAGAAAATTGAGGAGGATGAGGATATTGTTAAGATCATACAAAACAGAGATTAATCCAACTCCAGAACAAAAGAAAAAGATAAATCAAAGCATTGGTGTATGTAGATGGCTATATAACTCATACATAGCTAAAAATAAAGAATTATATCAACAGTATAAAGATGGAATAATTGATAAAAAACAAGCATTTATGAATGCCAATGACTTTGATAAATACATTAACAATGAAGTGAAAACATTAGATGAATATCAATGGATTAACAATTGTGGTTCTAAGGCTAGAAAGAAAGCTATATGTAATGCTGAAACTGCATATAAGAAATTTTTTAATGGTGAAGCAAAATTTCCTAGATTTAAAAAGAAAAATAAACAAGATGTAAAGATCTATTTTCCTAAAAATAATAAAACCGATTGGAGAATAGAAAGACATAAAATAATGATACCATCATTAAAAATGGTTAGATTAAAAGAATTTGGCTATATTCCAACAAATGCAAAAGTTATTAGTGGTACTGTATCAAGAAAAGCTGATAGATATTATGTATCGGTAGTTGTGGATGTAGACGAAATAGAAAAACAAGAAAATACAAATGAAGGAGTTGGAATTGATTTAGGACTAAGCCAATTTGTAGTTTGCAGTGACGGATTAGTTAAAAATAATATAAATAAAACTGCTAGAATTAAAAAGCTAGAAAAGAAGTTAAAGAGAGAGCAAAGAAAACTTTCGAGAAAATACGAAAGTTTAAAAATAAGAAATAAAAATGAAAAGGGGGGTACTGTTACTAGACAAAATATCCAAAAACAAATAATCAAGGTACAAAAACTTCATCAGAAATTAATCAATATTAGAACAGACTATATAAATAAAACAGTTGATGAAATAGTTGGGCAAAAACCAAGCCATATAACTATTGAAGACTTAAATGTAAAAGGTATGATGAAGAACAGACATCTCTCTAAAGCAGTTGCAAGTCAAAAGTTTTATGAGTTTAGAAAGAAACTTGAACACAAATGTAAACTGTTAGGGATTGAATTAAGAATAGTTGATAGATTTTATCCGAGTAGTAAATTATGTCACGAATGTGGAATTATCAAGAAGGACTTAAAGTTATCTGATAGAGTTTATATTTGTGAATGTGGTTATAGTGAGGATAGAGATATTAATGCAAGTCTTAATTTAAGAGATGCTAAAATCTATAAGATAGCATAATCAAGTTATTTATAGATATGTACCGAAGGCTAATTCGGGAATTTACGACTGTGGAGTATTATATCAAATGTTAGTAGTTTTGCGGAACGAGAACAGATACGGTGAAGCAGTAAAAATCTCAGTATGGGTATATTTGTTCATATTTTGAGTAGCAGTTACTGTTATGAAATCCAAAGGATTTAATGCACATAATAAATATATGATATTGAAATATGCATTGAAGGAGAATAACGTTTCTCGAACCTGTGAGTTGTTTGGAATTTCTAGGACAACCTTTTATAATTGGCAAAGAGCCTACGAGAAGCATGGCATGATTGGACTGGAAATAAAGGAGCCACAAAAGCCACAGATGCCCAATAAAGTTAGTAAGGCTATTGAGCAGGAAATATTAGCATATGTAGGAAGATATCCTGCTGATGGACCCAAAAGAATTTACTATGAGCTAAGAGCTGAAGGAATCGATATTGGAGAGACAGGTATTTATAATGTCTTGAGGCGAAACAATTTAACAAGAAAGGATCAGAGAGTACAATATTCTAAGAATAAAGCATCGCATGTAAAAACTAACCGAAAGGATAATAAGGAAATACTTGGGCTTTTTAATAAACAGGAGGTATATCCAGGATATTTAGTCATCCAACGGATTGACTTTATGGGAACCTTTGATGGGATTGGTAAAATATATCAATATAGTATCTACGATACTGCTTCAAAATGGGTAGCAGTAAAATTGTACAATAAAAAACAGGATATTGATATTTGGAGCTACTTTGAGCGTAAACTAGGTTATTTATTGAAGCTATTTAATATAAATATTAAAAATTTAGCCACCGATAGGAAAAAGGAGTTTTTGCCTTATTTTGTAAAGGATAATGAGTATAAGGAAGTTATAGAAGAACTTCGTATAAATCATATATTTATTCCTCCTGAAGATAATGTGATATTAGAGGATATGATGTCATTAAATAAGTTTTTGGTTACAGAATTCTACAACAAAATTCCTTTAAACAATGAGCTTGATTCTTTTGTAAAAGTTGAACATGCACTTAATAAATTTATAAGGGAGTATAATTTCTACAGTGTAATCCCAAGTGGGTACAATGCAGATAAAACACCTGTTGAGGTTGTACTTGAAAGGGCATCACAAAATAATGTAGATTTAGATACATTGCCACTTTGGATTATGGCACTGATAAACTATTCAAGGCGAGGTGGGAAAGGTGAATAGGGAAGACTGTAAAGTTGCAGTAATTGGGGGAGGACTTTCAGGACTTGTTATAGCTGAAGGTCTACAGAAAAGGGGATATAAAAATATCACTGTTTTTGAAAAAGACGAGCGGATAGGTGGTAAATTATATACAATCTGGCATAAGGAAAAGTCCCACGAGCTTGGAGCAATCTTTGGTTTACCCTCTCAGCCATATCTTAAGGCTTTGATGAAACGGCTAAATATCAAAGCAGACGGACCAAAATTATCCCGTACCAATTACAATACTGACGGGCAGAAGATTATACCTATACCGAAGGAAAAATTGGAAGACTTTGTGGATGAACTAGATCGATTGCCAGATGTATTAGAGATGTATAAGTCCCTTAAAAAATCAAATATTGAAAATATTGAGCCTGTACTAATGCTTCCTTTTTCGAAATGGTGTGATATACATGGATTCCGGATTTTAAAGACCATCTACACCCAATATTTTACTATCTTTGGATTAGGTAATATTGATGAAGTACCAGCTCTATATGTACTCAGAATCTTAAACTACGATCATTTAATGTCCTTTATGGAGCTACCAGAGTTTATTACTTGGAAGAATGGAGTGTCTTCATTAATAGAACGACTAGGAAAGGAAATCAAAGACATTCGACTGGGTCAAAAAGTAATAGATATTTCTTTGTCTCAGCGAGAAACTCTATTAGTGCAAACCCAATTTGAAATACTTGAATTTAATCGAGTTATCATTGCTGCTCCCTTGGATCAATTTTCAAATCTTCATTTTTGGGATCAAGATATGAAACAGTATCTAAGGGGCATAAGATATCAATCTTTTAACGTCTATGCATTCATAGCCGATAAAATCCCTAAAGGCTGTGGCTGTATATTAGAAAACTTATCATCCAATCGTCAAGGACATATTACCATATGGAACTCTAGGTGGGATGAAGATGATGATGAAGGGATGGTGATGCTTTATGCATATAATCCCAGTGATAACTCTAAAGTATCTGCTTTAGATATTATTAAAGATGATTTGTTAAAACTAGGTATACAGAATCCAAGGCTTTATCAGGCTAAAAGTTGGCAGCATTGCCCCTATATAGATACTTGCGTCTTAGAAAGTGGATTCTATAATAAAATGGAATCCATGCAGGGTAAACACAATGTATTTTTAGCAGGTGAAATTATGAGTACACTTTCAATGGAAAACTGTATACGGTATTCTATAGATTTATTAAATCGTTTTTTCTAACCAATTGATTATATAATAAATCTCCTTAAATCAGTGACGATCAAGGAGATTTTTTAGTTTATATAGATTCAAGCTTTGAACTTATTTTTGAATCCTTCCAGATCTCGTCCTTTAAAGGATTGAGACCATTCTTAGCAATTCTGTAGAATTGCCAAGCTACCAATATTATATTAAGACCTAAAGATATTATTGCTAGGGTCCAGTTAGCTGTAGGGTTGTAGCTTACCTTTACATTAAAAATACTTCCTGTAGCAAAGAAATATGGGAATGTCATGACCCATGACATCCAAAAAAATAGCGTATGTGCACGGTTTTGCATCCAAGTTCCTTTTGACCATAAAAGAGCAGGGATAGTAGGTGCAAGATTTAATGCTAGTCCTGAGTATAGAGCGTTGCCAGGTGCACAGGAATATACATAAGATATATTCCATACTCCATAAGCTATAATATAGAGGAGATTTTGGTCAGGCCATACCATATCTTTACGCTTACCCGAAGTTGAGTAGATACCAAACCAGCCGGAAATCACTAAAATATTTAAAATACCAGCTATTGCATTTAAATAGTTCCACCCTCCAGATATATAATACATTCCATCAACCATTCCATTAAAGCCGGCTATACCAACTTGAAATTCTCGTGCTACGGCTTCCAATATATTTATAGCTAATATAAAGGGAATAAGTGTTAGATACCATTTGTGTCTCTTATGGTAGTCTGTAAACCGAACAACCATATAAATAAGGCAACCTGCTAGTGCTGAATACACTTTGACCCAAGTAAACCAAGATGTGATTTCATTAGGAGCCCTAGTGATCCAAACTATAGTAAGGATTACTGGCAAAACCATAAATATAAAAATACTTACTCTTTTACTGATACGTGAAAGCTCATTTAATCCAATAAGAATACCAAGAACGACAAACCACATAATTATGTTATACCAGGGAAGCATTTCAAAAAAGAACATAACCAAAACCCCTTTCATATAAATATTATGATTTCATACTTTTAAAACATTACGTTAAAAAAATAACGTAATTTTAACTATAGTTTATCATTAATTTGACTCCTGATCTATAGGATTTCAGCATATTCTAATGACTTTTTTACATTCAAGTTATATTTACATATTTTTTTATAAGAAACACTTAAAATCGGGATTATATGGTTTAGAAGTGTAAACAATACTTGAAATACAAAGTCCATAAGCATTGAAATCTTACTGTTTCGCCTTTTTTGACAGTAAATTTTATTTTAAATACAATAAAAGTGATAAAATGATAACAATCTCCATAAAGCTGTATTAAGGTATTGTAAATGTAGTAAAAATTTGTAGAGAGGTGGGTAATAAGTGGAAAAATTTAAGGTTTTAGAAATCAAGGAGAGCATTTTCGAAGATAATAATCAACAAGCGAATATCCTTAGGGATGAATTGAAAAAGAAAGGAACATTTCTGCTAAATCTCATGTCATCACCAGGATCTGGGAAGACAACCACAGTTTTAAGGACTATTGAAGCTTTGAAATCCGATATGAAAATTGGTGTTATGGAAGCAGACATAGACTCTGATGTAGATGCCCATGCAGTAGCTCAAACAGGTACAAAAGTTATCCAATTGCATACTGGAGGAATGTGTCACTTAGATGCTGATATGACAAGGCAAGGTCTAGATGGATTAGGAACAGAAAATCTTGACTTTGTAATACTGGAAAATGTAGGCAATCTTGTATGTCCAGCAGAATTCGATACAGGTGCATCTAAAAATGTTATGATATTAAGTGTACCAGAGGGTGATGATAAACCCCTTAAATATCCCTTGATGTTTTCAATTGTAGATGTTTTATTGATTAATAAAATAGATACTATAGATTATTTTAACTTTGATCTAGAGGCAGTGAAGACTCGTGCAAAGAAATTAAACCCAAATATAAAAATTATTCCTATTTCTGCAAAGACTGGAGAAGGAATTGAAGAATGGGCTAATTGGATTCGTAATGAAGTAAAAAGCTGGCAGGAATAAAAACTAAGGGGTGAGATTTATGGGAAAGCCAAAAGTATTAGATTTAGCAAATCATATTGGTAGAAAGAAACCTAATTCAAAGTCAGCATATAACTATAATGACCCTGAATATATGATATTAGAACCAGTAGTTACGGATGAAATGGCAGAAGTAGGATTATGCCTAGAATTCAGAAAACCCAAAAGTTCAAAGGAAGTAGCAGCTTTATGTGGAAAATCTGTAGAAGATGCAGAAAAACATTTATGGGAATTAGCAGTTGCAGGTGCTTGTTTTGTAAATAAAATAGATGGAGAAGATAAATACTGGCTTGATACTTGGGTGCCGGGAGTTATGGAAATGATGGTAAACAATAAGGAAAACGTAAAAAAATATCCTCAAATAGCAGAAGCCTTTGAAGCCTACGGAAGAGTAAGAGGGCCAAAAACAGCGGGAGCATTTCCAGTGGGTAAAGGTTTAATGCGTGTTATTCCTATTGAAACAGCCATTGACGGTGAGACAAGAAGAGCATCTTATGAAGAAGTATCAAAATATTTAAATGACAGTGATATATTTTCAGTATCTGATTGCTCCTGTCGTACATCTAGGGAAATTATGGGAGAAGGATGCGGTCACTTAAAGGAGGATATGTGTATTCAATTAGGTCATGCGGCGGAATACTATATTCGTACAGGTAGAGGTAAGCAAATAACTAAAGAAGAAGCCTTCGAAATCATAGAAAGAGCAGAAGAAAATGGTTTGATGCATCAAATACCTAATTTAGATGGATTTGGAAAGACTCATGCAATATGTAATTGTTGCGGATGTAGCTGCCTATCTCTAAGGACTGCAGGGATGTTCCTAAATAATGATATGGTTAGATCAAATTATATATCTCATATTGATGAGGACAAATGTGTTGCCTGTGGAGAATGTGTTCAAGTTTGCCCTGTAAATGCATTAAAGTTAGGGCAAAAAATATGTGCTAAAACACCAATTAGACAAAATCAAAGGATAGATTTCCCATCTAATACAGAATGGGGTTCAGACAAATGGAATCCAGATTATCGTATAAATAGAGAAAATGTAGTGGATACTGGAACCAGCCCTTGTAAGACACAGTGTCCAGCCCATATTTCTGTGCAAGGCTATATTAAGTTAGCTTCTCAAGGTAAATATAAGGAAGCCCTTGAGCTGATAAAAAACGAAAATCCATTTCCTGCAGTATGTGGACGTATATGTCCAAGGAAATGTGAATCTGTATGTACTAGAGGAGATATAGATGATCCAGTAGCTATAGATGATATTAAAAAATTTATAGCAGAACAGGATTTAAACACGGCAAATCGTTATATACCAAAGGTTAAGCATAATTATGGGAAAAAAATAGCCGTTATAGGAGCAGGTCCTTCTGGCTTATCCTGTGCATATTATTTAGCTATTGATGGATACAAAGTAACAGTTTTCGAGAAACAACATGCTTTAGGTGGTATGCTTACTCTCGGGATTCCATCCTATAGATTGGAAAAAAATGTAGTAAATGCTGAGATTGACATCTTAAAGGAGTTAGGTGTAGAATTTAAGACAGGTATAGAGGTAGGAAAGGATATAAGCCTAAAGGAATTAAGACAACAAGGATACAAGGCATTTTATCTTGCAATAGGAGCACAATCAGGAAGAAAGTTAGGTATTGAAGGAGAAGATGGAGAAGGGGTCATTACAGGAGTTGATTTCCTTAGAGAAGTAAATCTAAGAAAAGAAGTAAAGCTTGAAGGAAATGTAATAGTCATAGGTGGGGGAAATGTTGCTATAGACGTAGCTAGAACAGCTACAAGAGTAGGAGCATCAAAGGTTGATATGTTCTGCCTAGAAAGTAGAGAAGAAATGCCAGCCTTAGATGAAGAAGTCCAAGAGGCAGAGTCAGAGGATATTGTAATCAATAATTCCTGGGGTCCTAAGAGAATTATTACGGAAAATGGCCGTGTAGTAGCTATGGAATTTAAAAAATGTATTTCAGTATTTGATGAGAATAAGAGGTTCAATCCTAAGTATGATGAAGATAATACTATTACAGTAAAAGCAGACCATATATTATTATCCATAGGACAAGGAATAGAATGGGGAAATCTATTGGAGGATTCTAAAATAGAGCTTAATCCAAATAAGACTATCAAAGCTGATTCTTTTACCCTTCAAACTGCTGAATCAGATGTATTTGCAGGTGGAGATGCTATGACAGGTCCTAAATTTGCCATAGATGCCATTGCCCTAGGAAAAGAAGCTGCAATTTCTATTCATCGTTTTGTTCAGCCGGGGCAAAGCTTAGTACTTGGTCGTGATAGAAGAGCATACCATGCCTTAGACAAAGAAAATCTAATACTTGAAGGATATGATAACACTCCAAGACAGAGCACAACTCATGTAGATGGAGCAAAGGCTAAGACTTCTTTTAACGACCTAAGAGAGACTCTTACAGAAGAACAAGTAAAGAAGGAAACCGAGAGATGCCTAAGCTGTGGAGCTACAACAGTAGATGAATATACCTGCATAGGATGCGGGGCATGTACCACAAGATGTAAATTTGATGCCATATCTCTTATAAGAAAGTATGATGAAGAAAATGTATCCTTCGAAGATCTTAAACCAATAATAGTCAAAAATATGATTAAGCGTAAGGGCAGAATAGTTGTTCATAAGGTAAAGAAATCTATGGGTATATATACTAAGCATAATATGTAGGAGTGAGCTATTTGCATGAATTAGGTGTAGTTATTAAAGTAGTTAAAACAGTGGAAAACTTCGCTAAAAGCAATGGAGTAACAAATATAGATACTATAGTGCTTCAAATAGGACAATTATCTTCCATGATACCCAGATATATTGAAGCTTGTTATCCAGCGGCAGTTGATGGAACCACCCTTGAGAACACAAAGCTTGAAATAGAAATCTTACCAGCAAATGGAATGTGTGGAAACTGCCGCAATGTATTTAACTTAGTTGAGAATAAATATTGTTGCCCTTATTGTAGTGGAGAAGATATAGAGATTCTAAGTGGAAAAGAGTTTATGATTAAAGAAATTGTTGCATATTGAAAGAGAGGATTTTATGAAAAATCAAAGAATAAATAATTTAGTATTATCAGGAATATTTATAGCTATGGGACTTATATTACCTATGATATTTCACGGGTTTGGGGGAGGGGGTCCAGTCTTTCTTCCAATGCATATTCCTGTATTAATTGCTGGTTTCTTTTTAGAATTGCCCTTTGCAATTGCTGTAGGTATATTGACTCCTGTTCTAAGTTCATTACTAACTGGAATGCCGCCACTTTTCCCAGTGCTACCATATATGGCTCTAGAATTGGCAGTTTATAGTGCGATGGTAAGTTTACTTTATAGAAAACTAAAACTTAATGTTTATATATCACTTATTATTAGTATGATATGCGGTAGAATAGCGGCTGGTATAGCTGTATGGGCATTGATAACATTCTTTACAGTACAACTTCCAAGTCCAGTTGTATTTATACAAGGTGCAATTATTAAAGGGATTCCAGGAATTGTAATACAATTAATCTTAATACCTATAGTTGTATTATCGACTAATAAGTTTAAGAGTACGGCATCATAGGAGGAGGGAAATGATGTCACAAAAAGACTTCTTTAATAATATGGCAGATACTTGGGATGAAATCTGTAATCATGACATGATAAAGGTAGAATATATATTGAATCTAATAGATATAAAGAAGGGTAGTCATGTCTTAGATGTGGGAACAGGAACTGGAGTATTGATCCCAAGTTTATTTCAAAGAGTAACTCAGTCAGGTTGCATTAAGGCAATTGATCTAGCTGAAAAAATGATTGAGGTTGCTCAGAGGAAAAACAAATATGAGAATGTCATCTTTGAATGTGTAGATGTACTCGAGAGTAAAGAGGATGAACACATCTATGACCATATTATCTGCTATTCTATGTTTCCTCATTTCAAATGTAGAAAGGCAGAGGCAGTTAGTAGGATGGCAGAAAAATTAAAAGTTGGTGGTAACTTCACTATTTGTCATTCTCAGAGCAGGGAGTCTATTAACAATCTTCATAGAGGAGTAGATGAAGCTGTAAAAGAAGACAATTTGCCATCAATGGAAATTATGAGACAATATTTTTTAGATGCTGGGTTGAAAGTTCTAAAGGAAGTAGATAGTACGGATATGTTTGTAATAATTGGATGCAAATAATTAATTACTGATAACCACTCTGTTGTGATTCACAGCAGGGTGGTTATTTTTGTATGAAGTATGTTGGTTATACATTATTTTTCCATTATCTTAATAAGGTACACATCTAGCACAAGAAATAATATAATAAGTAATGGATAAGTAGGGAATAAATACAAAATAGCAGATAAAAGAATAGGTGGATTTTTGGTAATATAGTATAATAGAGGTAATACGATAAAATGAGGTAGATTAGACTATACGGAGGTAATAGAATATAATAAGAAGGTATCAGTAATTTTTGGGAGGCAAAATCATGAAGCTTGTAAAATTTATATTAATAGGGATTATATTTATTTTGATATTTAATGCTTTGGGAATGTTTAATCCTGAAACCAGTGAGAAAGTAGATAATGCCGTTGAAACAGTTAAAATTAAGATAAGTGAATTTAAATACAAGGATAAGCCACTTATTGATATGTCATTAAAGGAGTTGTCCTCTAATATTTCTTCTGATATTAACTACCTAAAGGAAGAAATAATCACAGAGGAAGGAGTTAAATTATCAGGAAAGGGATTATCGGTAATTATAAATCCAACGAAAGATATAATTCTCAATGCTAAGGTTGATGCTACAGAATCTAAGGCTGTAGAATCTATAGAGAAGCTACTCTATAATCTAGTAAAGAAAGAGATCAAAGTTCCAGACGAATTTTTAGAGAAAAGCAGTTTTACTGTTATTGTAGAAAAAACAGATGGAGAATATAATGTGAAGTTTAATGAATAAAATCTAAGCAATTAAAATGTAATTACACAAAGAAGAGGAGTCATTATATGGACAATAAAAATACTAGAACAATCAAGCCTAATACAAAATATAAACATTTCAAAGGAAAAGAATATTTAGTCCTTCATATAGCAAAGCATTCAGAGACCTTAGAAGAAATGGTTGTATACCAAGCCCTATATGGAGAATATGGAATTTGGGTCAGACCATTAGATATGTTTTTAGAAAAGATAGAGCGGGAAGGGAATGTAATTAATCGGTTTGAAGAGATTATGGAATAAAAAACCTTAAATATATTAAGAAAAAGTAAGAATATAGACCATCCAGTATTCTTATGGGATGATAATAGTTACTATTTCATTTATCTATATTAATATCGCCACCTATGGATTTTATTAATTGGACTTTACAAAATATTAGTGCTACATTTTTAGAGGTACTAGACAAAAATATATAGGAGGCGTGAAAATGAAAAAAAGGTTTTTTGTTTTGTTACTCGTAGGAATGTTAGTATTGGCAACGCTTTCAGGATGTAAGCAAGAACCAAAACAGCCTGAAGACACTTTGGCAGGAGAGGACACAACAAATGAAAATATAGAAGAAGCAGATGCTCCAAAGGTTGAAGTCCTTGATGTAAAGAAAGTATTTGTTTCTCCTCAATGGGTTAAAAGTGTTATTGATGGAGAGCAAGAGGAATCAAAGAATTATGTAATCTTGGAAGCTTCTTGGGGAACTGCTAACGATAGTCCAGATTATAATACTGGTCATTTACCAGGTGCTATACATGTGGATATTGCAAGTATTGAGGGAGAGCCTTATTGGAATTTAAAATCTCCGGAAGAAGTAGAACAAGCAATGTTAGAACTTGGAATTACAAAGGATACAGTTGTTATTTTATATGGATCTGATGTTTCAGGTACTGCAAGGGTAGCATATGCTTATATTTGGGCAGGAGTTAATAATGTTAAGGTATTAGATGGTAGTCTTGATGCATGGACAAAAGCAGGATATGAGTTAGAGACTACTGCAAATGCTGCAATACCTGCAACGGAATTTGGTGCAAAAGTTCCAGTAAATCCACAATTCTGGCTATCGGTTGAAGATGCAGAAAAGAAATTGAAAGACGATGCTAATTTCCGTCTAGTAAGTATTCGTTCATATAAAGAATTCATCGGTGAAACTAGCGGTTACTCTTATATAGAAAAAGCTGGTGAGCCTAAAGGTGCAGTATGGGGCAAGGCAGGCAGCGATCCATATCACATGGAGGACTATACCCATGAAGACGGAACTTATATTAATATGGATGAAATGAAAGAACTTTGGAAAGGTCTTAACTTTACTTTAGATAATGAACTTTCTTTCTATTGTGGTACAGGCTGGCGTGCATCTATTCCGTTTTTAATCATGTATGAGAATGGATATACAAATATGAGTATGTATGACGGTGGATGGTATCAATGGCAAATGAATGATAATTTACCAGTGCAAGTTGGAGATCCAGATACTGGCGAAGTAGTTGACACAACAGTAGGTGATCTTCCAAATGACAAGGCTGCAAAATAGGAGAAACTATATATGTATAATTTTATTTAGTATATTGGAGTTCGTTGCAATAGTTGGGGCATATGCATTTCATCACTTTACTAAAACTCGTATGGGGATGCTTCGACACATTATATATCTTAATAGTAAGTGGGAGAAGATGCTATCTATTACAAAGATAAAATGGATTGCAATAATAATTATTATTGCTCTTATGATTATTTCATATTTACGTTATCGTAATATAAGAATAAGCTCCAAAGCTTATACAGTTGCGACAATATTAACTATTGCTGTAAATGGATGGGTTCTGTATTTTTTACTTTTTCATAGTACAGAGACAAACCGTGCATATTATATTTTAAGCATTTGTTTTATATTAGCAACAGTATTTCAAAATATTGTACATCACTGTATTTCTTCAATTAAATCAAAGAATTAGATTTTAAAGTGACTGTCTCAAAATTGATTTTGGGACAATCACTTTTTTACATTTTATCTAACAACTCCCTTAATCTTCTCTTAAATTCCATATCAGCCTCAGGGCGTCTTTTCTTAGCTTTGCCATAATATTTATTTTGTTTTCTAAGCTCTTTATGTAAATGTCTACGATTAAGCATTCCATCTATATTCTCTCTAGTAAATACTAACCCATTTTGATTCATAGGAATGGCTTCTTTAGATAAGCACATAGCTGCTAATCCATAATCTTGGGTAATGACTATATCATCTTTTGCTATCCTATTTACTATATAAAAATCGGCACTGTCTCTAGATATATCTACTGAAATAATAGTTGCATAAGGATCCATGATTTCATGGGCATAGTTTTTCACTACTACTACTTCTAATTTATATTCTTTAGCAATATCTATTGCTATACTAACTACTGGACATCCATCTGCATCTAAGAATATTTTCATATTTTCACCTCAACTTATTATATCATGGCATACTAAGTCAAACAAACCTATTAGTATTAAATATCTTCTCCTTCCTTCTTGTTATCTAAACAGTGAAGCATATGGAATAAACATTCAAAATACATTATAATAGAAGTGATGCAAAGAAATAATTAGGTATATTTAAGGATTAGAGATGGTGGTGAATAAATGTCAAGGGTAACAAATCAAACAATAATAGATAGAGTGGAATCTTATGATACTTTCATAAGAGGACAGGAATACTATAATTCTGGTAAAGTAAGAGAAGTAAGGTCAACTCCAAGTCACAACTATTATGTTGCCAATGTATACGGCAGTTCTAAATACGAATCAATAGCTGAATTCAATAGCAATCACTCAATAAAAAGAACATCCTGTACCTGTCAAGCCTTTAAAAAATATTACGGAGATTGTAAACACATAGTAGCTTTATTGATATTAATCATGGATTATGAAAAAACAGGAGCTATAAAACGACAAAAATCTGAAGGCGATATAAAAAATATACTTCATCATTATAGACGAACACCAAGTAATGCTAAAATACCTTTAAACCTAGAAATAAATTTTAAATTTGCAGATGAAATTCCTAGTCTGGAAATGCGAATTGGAGAAGATAAACTGTATGTAATTAGGAATCTAGGAAAATTCATATCAGACATGTGCGAAGAAAAGGTAATAGAATTTGGAAAGAATTTCATATATTCTCCAGAAATTCATTGTTTTGCTAATGAGGATAAGGAATTAATAGATTATTTAACTATATTATACGAAAACTACGAAATAAACTATTATGGCACAAAATATTTCAGTACCTTTAAAGGAAGTCAAGTAAATTTTAGTCCAAAATCCCTAGAAAAATTCTTTGAAATAATGGCAAACAGAAGATTTAATGCAGAAATAAATCATAGAGAATTTAAAGAAATATTAATTATTAATAGAGATATAGACTTAAATTTAAAGCTGGAAAAAGACAAAAACGATCTTCTTTTAAAGGCAGATGATATAAATATAATACCTTTAGTTGATGACTGGAAATATGTTTTTTATAAAGGAAATATTCATAAAATATCAGAACAACAATCAAATACTATAAAGCCTATATATATTGAAATAAATAAAAAGAAAACAGAAACAATAAGAATAGAGCAGGAGCTAAAGGATACCTTTGTATCTGAAGTCCTTCCAATCATTAAAAAATATTCTAATCTAGATATAGATAAAACTGTGGAGGATTCAATCCAAAGTGAACCCCTACATTCAAGCATATATTTTGATAGACAGGGAGATACAATTCTCGGAAAAGTAATATTTAATTATGGGAATATAGATATTAATCCTTTTTCATCTCAGGATATAAAGACCCAAACAAATAAAATTCTATTAAGAGATGTAGAAAAGGAAAGAATAATAATGTCATTTTTAGAGAATGGGGATTTTAAAGTTGAAGATGGAGGCTTTTATCTCGAGGAGGAGGAAGACATTTTTGACTTTATAAATGATATTATTCCAGAGCTACAGAAACACTCGGAAATATATTATTCTGAAAGCTTCAAAAGCATTGGGCTCATAAGTTCACAAAGTTTCAGAGGTAGAGTTAGACTTGATAATAAATTAGATATGCTTCAGTTTGATTTTAATATAGAAGGTATAGAAAATGAAGAACTATGGGAGATTTTCAGAGGTTTAAAAGAAAAGAAAAGATATTATAAACTGAAGAATGGCTCCTTTTTATCCCTTGATAATAAGGAATTTAACGATGTGGTAGATATGTTAGATTATTTAGATATAGATGTAGGAAGTTTTCAAAATGGTACAGTGGAAATTCCCAAGTATAGGACAATGTATTTAGATAAATTTATCCATAATAGAGGGATTGAGTTTATTAAAAAAAATATAGACTTCAAAAGGTTAGTTAGAGATATAAATGATCCAGAAGATATAGAATATAAGTTACCAGAAAATTTAAATGCAGATTTAAGAGATTATCAAAAGTTTGGATTTAAATGGTTAAAAACATTGACTAATTATGGATTTGGTGGAATTTTAGCCGATGAAATGGGTCTAGGGAAAACGATTCAAGTCATAAGTTTTCTATTATCAGAAAAAAAAGAAAAGGGAACTGAACCTAGTATCGTCATAGTTCCCACATCTTTAGTGTATAATTGGGAAGATGAAGTAGATAAATTTGCTCCAAATCTTAGAACTTTAGTTATAGCTGGAAATAAGGTGGAAAGGGCTAATTTGATTAGCAATTTTAAGAATTACGATTTGCTAATTACATCTTATCCATTGATTAGGAGAGATATAGATGAGTATAAAGATATATCTTTTAGATATTGTATATTAGATGAAGCTCAACATATTAAAAACCAAAGTTCCATAAACGCCAAATCTGTGAAAAATATTAGGGCTAAGAATTACTTTGCTTTAACAGGAACTCCCATGGAAAATTCCTTATCTGAACTTTGGTCAATATTTGACTTTCTAATGCCAGGATATCTTTTAACCAGTGGAAGGTTTGGAGATAAATATGAAAAACCCATAACTAAGGAAAATGACGACGAAAAGCTAAAGGAATTAAGCAATCAGATTAAACCCTTTATTCTTAGGAGAACAAAGAAGGAAGTATTAAAAGAATTACCCGATAAAATAGAACAAAAAATAGTTGTCAAAATGTCAAAGGAACAGAAGAAATTATACTTGGCGTATTTACAGGCGATAAAGGGAGAAATTGATGATGAAATAAATTCAAAGGGCTATGGCAGAAGTCATATAAAAATCCTTGCTGGTTTAACTAGACTAAGACAGATATGTTGTCATCCTGGAATATTTGTGGAAGATTATAATGGGGGAAGTGGGAAACTAGACTCCTTAGAAGAAATAGTAATTGAAGCCGTAGAATCAGGGCATAGAATACTGATATTTTCCCAGTTTACTACCATGCTGCAAAAAATAAAAGCTCTTTTAGAAAGTAAAAAAATCAAAACTCTATACTTAGACGGCTCTACTCCCATGGTTGAAAGGGGTAATTTAGTAAGAGATTTTAATAAGGGTATAGGAGATGTATTTTTAATATCTCTAAAGGCTGGAGGTACAGGACTTAATTTAACTTCAGCTGATATGGTAATTCATTTTGATCCTTGGTGGAATCCAGCAGTAGAAGATCAGGCAACGGATAGAGCCCATAGAATAGGTCAAGAAGAGACTGTACAAGTAATAAAACTAGTTACTAAGGGAACCATAGAAGAAAAGATATTTAATATACAAGAAAGAAAAAAGGAAATGATAGATAAGGTTATTAAAGAGGGAGAAACTCTAATATCTAAATTATCTGAAGAAGAAATAATGTCATTATTTGATATGTAGAATAAAACTAGGTGAAATCAAATCACCTAGTTTTTTTTAATATATTTTAAATTAATTTAAAAATATATTAAAATTACTGTAACTTTTTATATTTTTAAACGAATAATATATGAAAGACGATGGAGGCCTCCAATGATAGATGATAAAATTTTTTATAAAGATTTTCTCGAAGGCAGTATAGACGCCTTTGAAACCCTTGTACTTAGACACAAGGATAATTTAATATACTTTATTTCAAGATATACTAATGATATTTTCATAGCTGAAGATATTGCTCAAGATGTATTTGCCTATATCTATGCTTATAAGGAAAAGTATAATTTTAATTATTCTTTTAAGACCTATATATATACTCTAGGAAAAAATAAAGCAATAGATTATATAAGAAAACAATCAAAAATAAATATTATTCCCTTTGAAAGAGATAATGAAATATTAGGAAGTGAAGACACCTTAGAGGAAAAAGTAATAAAGGATGAAGAAAAAAAGTTGCTAATAAATAGTATAAAGAACTTAAAGCCTGATTACGAAAGAGCAATATACTTAGCAGATTTTGAGGAATTATCTTATGAAGATATATCTAAGATTCTAGGAAAAACCTTGGGACAGACAAAAGTATTGATTCATAGGGCTAGAAAAGCCCTTAGAGAAATACTGGAGAAAGGAGCTGGAGATAATGAAAGATAATAGGGACTTCCTAGAGGGCGTATATAAAAAAGCAGAAGTATTAAAAAGAGAAAAGATTAAGAAAACTAGAATTTATAGAAATACCATAAGATTTGGAACTGTGGCTGCAGCTATTGCTATAATAATACCATTGGCATTTAATAATATAAATTTAAGTACAAAAAATTATATAGAAATACCTCAAGTAGCCAGAAGCCTTAGTATAGACGACCCAATGACTAACTTCTATAATGCAGAAAATATAGTCATTGGAAAAGTTAAAAATATAGGTAAGAGCCAATATGTAGAGGATAATAACTATATCTATACGGATATTACAATAGAACCTGAAGAAGTATTTTTAGGAAATATTAATGAAGAGGAAATAACCCTTAGGGTGAAAGGAGGAAAGATAAGAAAAGAGAAGGTTTTTTCTCCAATGGAAGGTAGATTTAAAAAGAGAGAGAAGTCTCTATTATTCTTATATGAAGAAAAAGGAATATATTATTTATTAAATGGTGCTGAAAGCCAATTTCTAGAACTAGAAGACAATGTATTTGAAGATAAACAAGGAAATAAATATAGTATAGAAAATATAAAAAACAATATAGATAGGAGAGAAACCCAGTGAAAAAGATATTTGGTTTATTTTTTGCAATGATAATGATGACTACATTTTTAATAGGCTGTACAACTAAGAAGGAAGCAAAAACAGTAGATTTGGACAAGATACATGAGGCAGTAAAAGAAACTCTTGGTGAGGATTATGCTCCAAATAGAGAATTGACTATGGAAGAAATAGAAAATCTTACAGGGATAAAAGAAGATAATATCGAAAAAATCATAGCAGAATCACCAATGATAAGTGTTAATGTAGACACATTTATAGGAATTAAGGCAAAAGAAGGAAAAGGTGATATAGTAGAAGAAGGTTTGGACAAATATAGAAAATATCTTGTGGAAGAATCTATGCAATACCCTATGAATATAGCTAAAGTAAATTCAGCTAAAGTAATTAGACACGAAGATTATGTGTTCTTTGTAATGCTTGGAAAACACGATGATAGGCAAGAAGCTACAGATGAAGAAAGACTTGAATTCGCAAAGGAAGAAGTAAAAAAAGTAGAAGATGTTATAAATAAATTTTTTGAATAAATTGCAATCTAGTCTGATTTTATCAGACTAGATATCTTTTAAGGAGGGATTTCATGGTTTTTAGCAGTGTGTTGTTTTTATTTTATTTTCTACCTGTTGTTTTAACTATATACTTTATCTCTCCTAGGAAATATAAAAATTTTATACTATTAGTATCCAGCCTATTTTTCTACAGCTGGGGAGAGCCTAAATATATATGGATTATGATATTTTCAACAGTTCTTGATTATACATGCGGTAGATTTGTTCATTATTATAGGGAAAGTGGAGATCTAAGTAAAGCAAAGGTATGGCTGGGAGTATCTATATTTGGAAACCTAGGACTATTAGGGTTTTTCAAATATTCTAATTTTCTCATATCAAATATAAATAATTTATTAGGATTTAATATTCCATTATTAAACCTTGTATTGCCAATAGGAATATCCTTTTATACATTTCAAACTATGTCCTATACCATAGATGTTTATAGGGGAGATACAGAAGTTCAAAATAATATTATTTCCTTTGGGACCTATGTAACACTATTTCCTCAACTTATAGCAGGGCCAATAGTTAGGTATCGAACTGTGGCAGAAGAAATAGATAATAGAGTAGAATCCTATGATTTGTTTAGTGAAGGTATAAAAAGATTCATATTAGGTTTAGGAAAGAAGGTATTACTTGCCAATAATATCGGTATGCTTTGGGATAATATATCCAAAATGTCTAATATCCCCGTTCTAACTGCTTGGATTGGAATATTTGCCTTTAGTTTTCAAATATACTTTGATTTCTCAGGATATTCAGATATGGCCATAGGACTTGGGAAAATATTTGGATTTAACTTTCTAGAGAACTTTAATTATCCATATATGTCTAAATCTATTACGGAATTTTGGAGAAGATGGCATATATCCTTAGGTACATGGTTTAAGGAATATGTATATATTCCCTTAGGAGGAAATAGAAAAGGCAAAGTAAATCATATTAGAAATATATTAATAGTTTGGGGATTAACGGGAATATGGCATGGTGCCAGTTGGAACTTTTTATTATGGGGACTTTACTTTGGAATTATATTGATTATGGAAAAACTATTTCTTCTTAATATATTGAAGAAACTCCCCTCATTTATTGGAAGAATTTATAGTATGTTTTTAATTCTTATATCCTGGGTTATATTTGCCTTCGACTCCTTAGGTAGTGGATTAAATTATATTAAGGTTTTATTTAGATTTGGAGATATTAATTTATTAGATAATAGGTCTCTATATTTACTGTATACAAATATATTGCTATTTTTAATCTTGACAATAGGTTCAACGGATATACCGAAAAAAATATGGAATCATATAAAAAATGAATCTAATAAGGTAGGGTGGATTATAGAAAATGTATTTTTAATATTAGTGTTTTTATTATCAATAGCATATTTAGTAGATCAATCTTATAATCCATTTCTATACTTTAGGTTCTAGGAGGCAGCCATGAAAAAATCGAGAGTTATAATATTTATGGGTCTAATATTATCCTTATTCATAGGAAATATATTATCACCTATAAAAGTATTTTCAAATAAAGAAAATAGATATTTACAAGAATTACCTAGTCTAAGCTTTAAAGATATAATATCAGGAAAATTTACTCGGGAATTTGAAACATATACAATAGATCAATTTGTCTTTAGAGATAATTGGATAAGTCTTAAAACTTTAGGAGATCTATCTCTATTGAAAAAGGATAATGGGAGAATTTACTTTGGGAAAGATGATTATCTATTTGACATAGATAAGGAAATAGATGAAAAACAGTTAGATGAAAACATAAAGAGTATTAATAAGTTCTTAGAAAATATGTCTAAATATAATATTCCAGTTACTTCGTTGCTAGTACCTAGCAAATCTACAGTATTAGAGGAAAAGCTACCTCTATACGCACCAACAATAGATGAGGAATATATAGCAGATAAACTAGAAGCATCTCTTAATAAGAATATGGAGTTAATAGATTTAATTGAAGTACTAAATGGAAAATCAGATGGAATATATTATAAAACTGATCACCATTGGACCAGTAAAGGTGCTTTTTATGCCTATGAATACTATATGAAACAAATAGGAAAACAACCTTTAAAGGAAGAAGACTTCCTAATAGAAAAGGTAGCAGAAGATTTCTATGGAACAAATTATAGGAAGGCTAATTTTTATCTAGGACTACCAGACGAAATATATATTTACAATCCTAAAAATATAGTAGAGTATAATATAAAAATTAATGATAAGGACGAGGGAAATAGTCTTTATGATGAAGAATATTTAAATAAGACCGATAAATATTCTTATTTTCTAGGTGGAGATAAATCTTTAATAGAAATAAAAACCTCTATAAAAAACAATAAAACCACATTGATATTTAAAGATTCCTTTGGGAATAGCTTTATTCCATTTCTAACAAATCATTACGAAAATATTATAGTAATAGATACTAGATATTTTAATATGAATCTAAACGATTTCATTGAAGGCAAAGATATTGATGAAGTGTTGCTTTTATTTAATATAAAAAATTTTGCAGAGGAAAAGTCTTTATTTAAATTGGGAAAATAAATGCTAGGTGGAAATTCACCTAGCATTTTACTATTGTTTATTGAATTTCAAATATGGCAAAGAATGAAAATTGATTCAATTAATTCAATCTATATGAATTTTTTCCATATATAAATAATCAATTTGATTTATGTTAATACCTACATTTATAATATCAATTGTATTTGAAATTCAAAGAACATAGGAGGAATAAAATGAGCAATAAAAAATGGTTAGTATTGATACTTGCTTTAGTTATGTTAATATCAACGGCTTGTGGAAATAAAAATGTAGAGGAACCAGCATCAGTTGATATCCCTACAGATGCAGGACAGGAGTCAGAAGCACCACAGAAGGTAGATGGTGGAATTTTTATATTCGGAATAGGCAGTGATCCAAATGTAATGAATCCATTATACGCTGGTGATAGAGTTACTATGACCATTAACAATGCAATATTTGCACCACTTTATGTTATTGATGAAGAAGGAACACAATTCTTTTTAGCGGAAAGTATTACTCCTTCAGAAGATTATTTAACTTATACTTTAAAGTTAAAATCTGGACTTAAATGGCATGATGGAGAAGATTTAACTGCAGCTGATGTAATATTTACATTAAATTCAATTACAGATGAAAAACAAAAAGCTAATTCAAGAGGTTCATTTGTAGTTGCTGGAAAGCCAGTAGAGGCTAAAAAAATAGATGATTTAACAGTTGAATTTATATTACCAGAAGTTTCAGTACCATTTATGGGGAGTTTAGGTGGTATCCGCCCAATCCCACAACATATATTTGAAGGAGAAGAAGACTTAGCAAAGAGTACAAAGAATCTAGAGCCAATAGGTTCAGGTCCATTTAAATTTAAAGAAATGAAGAGTGGTGAAAAAGTAGAATTAGTTAGATTTGATGAATACTTTGATGGTAAGCCAAATCTTGAATCATTAGTATTCAGAGTAATAGCTGATGCAAATGCTTCCAATACAGCGTTATTAAATGGAGAATTATCTGCTAAATATATCACTACTGCAGAAGTGGACAAGTTTAATGAAGATGAAAACTTCAATGTAGTTCTTTTTAAAGAAGGTATGCTAAATAATATGGTATTTAGATTAACTAATAAAGATTTACAAAATGAAGATGTAAGAAAAGCAATTGCTTATGGAATAAATAGAGAAGAAATAATAACAGGAGTTTATAAATCATCAGAATATGCAGAAGAAGCATATTCAGTATTTGTACCAAATACACAATTTCATACTTCAGACGTGGAAAAATATGAATATAATGTAGAAAAAGCAAAAGAACTTCTTGAAAATGCAGGAGTTGAAAATCTAAAATTAAGATTAGCATATATTAACTCAAGTAAAGAAAATGAAGGATTTGGGCTTATTATGCAACAACAATTAAAGGAAATTGGTGTTGAATTAGAGCTTCTACCAATGGAAAGAGGAGCATTTTATGACAAACTACTTGATGCTTCAAATACAGATTTTGATCTAGCATTCAATGGCTATGTAATGGGTGTAGAGCCAAATGGATATAAGCCATTATTTAGAACAGCAGATTTTAACAATTTCATGGGATATGCAAATGAAAAATTAGATGCAGCATGGGAAGAAGGAGTAGTTGAAACAGACGAGACTAAGAGAGCTGAAATTTACCAAACTATTCAAAAACAATTAATGGATGATATGGTAGTATATCCAATAGCTTATCCAAATTCAATAGTTGCAGTAAATAAAAAATACGGTGGAATAGAAGAGGCTAAGCTAGTTCCAATCTCTATGTTTAGAGATTTATCTAAGCTTTATATCATGGAATAAATTAAATAAAGACTACAAAAGTAAACTGAATTTCAGTTTACTTTTGTAATTATATTGGGAGGAATTTACGTGGTAAGAATGATTATAAAAAGAATGATTCAAGCAATACCAATGATGATTGCCATATCTATAGTTTCATTTCTTCTTATAAAATTAGCACCAGGAGATCCAGTACAGGCCTATATCACTCCTGAGATGGGTCCGACGGAGATAGAGAGTATAAGAGAAAGTATGGGTCTTAATAGTCCTATACACATACAATATATAAGATGGTTAAAGTCTGCACTAAAGGGAGATTTAGGATATTCACTAGTAAATCACAGGCCTGTAGCAATGCAAATAATTGAAAGACTTCCCGCAACTTTAGGTCTTATGGGTGCTTCACTAGTGATTTCTATGATTTTGGGAATTATAATAGGTCTAGTTTCAGCTTCAAACCAGAACAAACTATTTGATAATATAGCTACTTTCACCTCTTATCTTGGCATATCTATACCAAGTTTTTGGTTTGCAATGATGTTAGTATACGTATTATCCTTAAAATTAAAACTCTTACCAAGTATTGGAATGAGAACCATAGGAGTACATACTACTTGGGATTTAATAAAGCATAGTATAATGCCTACAATTGTTTTAAGTTTACAAAACACAGCTACAGTTACTAGATACATTAGGTCAAGTACCATATCTCAGTTAAGAGAAGATTATGTAATAGTGGAATATGCATCTGGAGCTAGTAAAAGAGAAGTTCTATATAAATATGTACTAAAGAATGCAATTTTACCTGTAATTACAATATTAGGTATGTCCTTGCCAGGACTAGTATCTGGAGCATTTATTACAGAAAGTATTTTTGGATGGCCAGGCATGGGACAATTAGGGATCAAATCTATATTTAGCTATGATTATCCGCTTATTATGGCAATTACCATGTTTTCGTCCTTTATATTGATTATAGGAAATTTATTATCAGATATATTATACGGTATTGCAGATCCAAGGATTAAGGAGTTGAGATAATAATGAATGAGAGATTAAAATCAAATTTTAAATATCAGTTAAAACAAAATAAATTAGGAACCATAGCTTTGATAATAATCTTTGTATTAGTAATTGCATCTATACTTGCATTTTTATCGCCCCATGATCCAAATAAGATTGATGTAATGAATAGTTTGAGTTTCCCTAGTAAGGATCATATATTTGGTACAGATGAAATGGGAAGAGATTACTTTGCTCGTGCATTATATGGGGGAAGAGTATCTCTAACAGTTGGCTTTCTTTCCATGATAATATCCACAGTAATAGGAACTATAGTAGGAACTACTAGTGGCTATTTTGGCGGAAGAATTGACAACTTAATTATGAGAACAATAGATATTCTTATGAGTATACCTACGTTTTTTCTGATACTTATTTTAAATGCTTATTTAAAACCTGGAATTCAAAATATAATAATCATAATAGGATTATTTAGCTGGATGGGAATAGCAAGAATTGTTAGAGCAGAGACTTTATCAATTAAAGAAAGGGAATATGTATTATATTCAAAAGCTATAGGAGAAAAATCTAATATTATTATGTTAAAACATATTATACCAAATATTTTTCCTACAGTAATAGTAGCATCAACTTTAAATATTGCAGGAGCAATTCTAACAGAATCATCTCTATCTTTCCTAGGATTAGGAGTACGTCAGCCAGATTCATCCTGGGGAAGTATGCTTAAATATGCCCAAGGATATATTGGAGATGCACCATATTTAGCATTATTTCCCGGGATATTAATATTACTAACAGTACTTAGCTTCAATATTTTAGGAGATATATTTAGAGTTGCATTTGAGCCTAAGGCAAATAATGATTAGGTAAGGAAAAGGAGAGATTTAACGTGAAAGAGCCCTTATTAAGTTTAAAGGATTTAAAGGTTTCTTTTTTTAATAATAGTGGTGAAGTTAAAGTAATTCGTGGGGTCTCATTTAATTTGGAAAAAGGGGAAGTCCTTGGAGTAGTTGGAGAATCTGGAAGTGGAAAATCAGTTACTTCCATGTCTATAATTAAATTGCTTAAGGGAACGGGAAAGATTACAGAAGGCGAGATTATTTACAAAGGAGAAAACTTAGTAAATAAAACAGAAAAGGAAATGATGAGAATTCGTGGAAATGATATAGCTATGATATTTCAAGACCCTATGACTTCACTTAATCCAGTATTTACAGTGGGATCACAAATATCTGATGTAATAAGAAGGCATCAAGGATTAAGTAAAGGAGAAGCCAAAAATAAAGCCATAGAGATGTTAAGAATAGTAGGGATTCCTTCTCCAGAGGAAAGATATAATAACTATCCCCATGAATTTAGTGGTGGCATGAGGCAAAGAGCCATCATTGCCATGGCATTGAGCTGTGAGCCAGAATTGCTTATAGCAGATGAGCCTACTACTGCCTTAGATGTTACAATTCAAGCTCAGATACTTGAATTATTGATGGAGTTAAAGAAAAAGATGGATACCTCTATTATTTTAATAACCCATGATTTAGGAGTAGTGGCCAATATGTGTTCTAGAGTAATAGTTATGTATGGTGGTCTTATTATGGAGGAAGGGTTCGTAGACGATATATTCTATAATCCAATGCATCCATATACAAAGGGATTGCTTCAATCTTTACCAAAGAAGGACAGTAAAAAGAAACAAAGACTTATACCAATAAAAGGAAACCCACCAGATTTATCTAAGACAATAGAAGGCTGCCCTTTTGCAGAGCGTTGTCCCTATGTAATGAATATATGTAAAAGGCAACAACCTGAATATTATGGAGAGAATAACCATAGAGCTATGTGTTGGCTTTTAGATAAAGGAGATGAATATAATGGAAAATAGGGAAAAAGTAAAATTAATTGAAGTTAATAATTTAAAAAAATATTTTCCAGTGAAAAAATCGTCTTTCATAGGCAAACCACAATATTTAAAAGCTGTAGATGATGTGAGCTTTTATATAAATGAGGGAGAAACCTTAGGGTTAGTAGGTGAATCTGGCTGTGGTAAATCCACTACAGGTAGAAGTATCATTAGACTTTTCGATGTAACTGATGGTGAAATTCTCTATAGAGGAAAAGATTTAGCTAAATTAAAGGAGCCAGATTTAAGACCTTATAGAAGAAAAATGCAGGTAATATTCCAGGACCCATATGCATCACTTAATCCAACTCTAACTGTAAAAGACATAATTTCAGAACCTTTAGATGTTTATCATATAGGTGGTAAAAAGGAACGACAGGAGAAGGTCTTAGAATTGTTAGAAAAAGTAGGACTAGGAAAGAACCATATGGATAGATACCCCCATGAGTTCAGCGGAGGACAAAGACAGAGAATAGGAATAGCAAGAGCATTATCTATTAATCCAGAATTTATATTATGTGATGAACCTATATCAGCCCTTGATGTGTCTATTCAAGCACAAGTAGTCAATATGCTGGAGGATTTACAAAATGAAATGGGGTTAACATATTTATTTATTGCCCATGACTTATCTATGGTAAGGCATATATCCCATAGAATAGGAGTAATGTATCTAGGGAAATTGATTGAAATAGGATTTAGTGATGATATACATAAACATCCGCTCCATCCTTATACTCAAGCCCTTTTATCATCAGTTCTTGAGCCTGACCCAAGAATGGCTAGAGAAAACTCTATTAAAGTATTGGAAGGAGATGTACCTAGTCCTCTAAATCCACCATTAGGCTGTAAGTTTGTTACTAGATGCAAATATGCTATGAACCAATGCTATGAGATAGAACCAAAGCTAATAGAAAGGGAATCAGGACATATGGTGGCTTGCCATTTATCTTAGAAGGAAAAAAGAATAGCAAATAATACTATAAAAGAGTATATGTTCATATAAAATGGTACCTTTGTCAAGGACATTTAAAAAAGAGAACTAAGCAGTAAGAAGATGATTTCTGTATTGAACGGGAGTCATCTTTTTCACGTTCCATTGATATTGATAATTATTGTAATAGACCATTATAACTTATTCTCCATATAAAAAAGATGATTCTATAACTAGAATCATCCTAAGATACAATAATCTTTTATACTACTAATTTTATCAAATTAGTAGATGGGTCTTTTGTAAATATATTATTATCTTCTCTTATTACATCGTAACCTAAATTTCTCAAATTATTTATTGTATTTTCCCTTACATCTATACCAGGAAATATTATACTATAATATTTCATACCTGCAGCATTATCTGGCAAAGCTAGAGAATTCTTTCCGTTCCAGATATTTAGTCCTATATGGTGATGATATCCTCCTGATGAAATAAATAATGCTGAATTAGCCAGTTTCATTACTAAATCAAATCCCAATCCATCACAATAAAATTTTTTTGCTTCATCTAAATCTCCTACATGTAAATGGATATGTCCTATTATAGTTTCTTTTGGAATCTTATCCCACTTTCCTTCACCAGCGTCAAGTATAATACTATCATAATCCAAAGGATCTGTTACCATTTCTACTTGGTTTTCTTTACGTTTCCATTCCTCGCTGTCTATATCTCTATAGACTTCTATTCCATTCCCATCTGGATCTTCTAAATATATAGCCTCACTAACTCCATGATGTGCTCCCCCAATTATAGGATAGCTCTTTTCTCTTAGATGTTTTAAAAATAATCCTAAATGAAATCTACTTGGTAAAAGAAGTGCAAAATGATAAATTCCTGTTCTTCTTGGTAGTTTTGGTATTGCATTATCAGGTTCTACAATTGTAACTATAGGATTAACTCCATCTGCTGTCAATATCACTTCTTTTTCTCTTCTATCTAATATTTTTAATCCCATTATTTCTGTATAAAATTCTACAGTCCTTTTTACATCCACTACTTTTAATACTATATGATTAACAAATATATTTGGTTTTTCATGAAATTTTGACATAAAATCACCCTCATTTTTTTAGTAAATATAATATACCCAATAGTAAAGTTTTAAATTAATTATTCTGTTGCTAATTCCTTTTCTTCTTCTCTTTTTCATCTTAGAGCTTAATTTGACTTAAATGACTTCCTAGAAAGGCTTTTTTGAAGAGCTTCTATTATAAGCATTTTTATGTAAGATTTTGGTAATAAATTAAAATTAAGGGTAATAATGGGACTGGTAATGAAAGGTATCGGATTTTGTATTTATAATAAGCAAAAGGGTGAAAATATGACAAATCATAGAAAGCTGGAAATCCAGCATATCATATCCATAGCTATTTCAATCATAGTTGTACTTATGGTTATTGGTAGCCTTCTAATAATTAATTTTCCGAATCAAAAGAGTAAATATATGGCAGAAAAAGGAGTTTTAAATCTTCAGGATTGGAAAATAGACGGAGAAGGAAATATTAAGCTAGATGGGGAATGGGAATTCTATCCAGATTTATTGCTTAAGCCTGAAGATACAAAAGCTTATGGATTTAAAGAGTATGAGAACATCAAAAAATACGTAAATGTTCCTGGTTCATGGAAGGACTATTTAAATGAGGAAGGTTCTCCTGATGGATCAGGTACATATAGGATTATTGTTAGAGTGCCAGAGGATGAAGTATATGGTATCAAAACTAGGACTATACGTACAGCAAGCCGTGTCTATTTAAATGGGCATGAGGTTGCTAGTGTAGGAAGCCTATCTATAAATAAGGAGGACTTTCGAAGAGGGAGCAAATATAGGGTAGCAGCAGGTAATAGCGTAAACAAGGAAATTGAACTAATAATTCATGTTTCAAATTATGATTATCCAACAGGAGGCATTATCAAATCCATTGAATTTGGAACTTTTGAGTCAATTATGGAGAGCAACAATAAGAGCCGTGCATTAGATGCACTGACGATTTCAGTTTGTCTAACCTTATGTATATATTTTCTTATAATATACTCTCAGCGAAGGAAAGAACTTTATTTAATATATTTTAGCGGAATGAATTTCTTTATGGGAATATATTTATCAACTATGAATGAACAGCTTTTAGATTTAGTATATAACTACAATTATGTAACTAGAACTGCAATCCAGGTTCTGACAATGATAATGGTAATCCTTTGTTTTTCGCAATTTACGCATTGTTTCTTCAGCAATCAGGGTAGTAATAAGATTATAAATAGAATATCTATAATAATTTTTGTTACGCTGGCAATTTTCTTTTGTAATCCAAATACCCCCTTACTTATCTATCTGGGTTATTTACATGCGACTCTCTTGGGGCTTTTGATGATGAGATATAGCTACATATTATATATTTTATTAAAGGAAATATATAATAAAGCAGATTCCTTAGAATATATTTTAATAATTACAACCTCTATGTTTTCCTATTGGTTCATAATGACGTTGAAGATATTATTCGAAATAGATTTGGGGAATATTCCTATTTTGTTGATTTTATTATTGATGCTTAGTATAGCTGCATTGATGAGCCATCGTCTTCAACTAGATTATCAAAGGGCAAGCTCTCTCTCAGAGAAGCTTATAAGGTACGATAAGCTAAAGGATGAATTTCTAGCTAAGGCATCCCACGAATTAAGGACACCTTTACATGTAATACTCAATTTAACAAAAAACTTATTAGAGGGGCAAAAGGGAGCACTGAATTCTCAACAGCAGGAAGATTTGTTCTTTATAAATCAGGAAGGCCAAAGATTAACTCGTTTGGTAGAAGATTTATTAGATGCTTCTCAAATAAAAAGTGGCGAAATAAAGTTAAGATTAAGCTCAATTGAACCATATAAAATTGTAGAAGATATTTTAAAGGAAATGAGAATTTTAATCCCTGAAAATAAGTCAATCGTATTAAAAAATCAGGTTCCTAGAGTATTTCCAGCATTAAGGGCAGATTCAGATAAATTTAGGCAGATTATCTATAATCTAGTCCATAATGCTATTAAATATACAAAAGAAGGGGAAGTTGTGGTTTTTGCATCTGTAGTTGACAGACAGGCAGAAATCAAAGTATCAGATACTGGAATTGGAATTGAAGAAAAATATTTTAAGGAAGTTTTTGATATTTTTTATCAGAAAAATGAAGAAGGACAAAGAATAGGATTAGGACTGGGATTATCCATAGTAAGGCATCTAGTGGAGAGTCAAGGCGGTGAAATAGATGTGGAATCCATTTATGGCAAAGGTTCTAGCTTTAAATTTACATTACCAATATATGATGTAAAGATAAAGCAACAAGATGGAATGGTTTCTGTTGAAGAAGATATTTTTAAATCTAATAATTCTATAGAGAAAATTCCTAAATTAGAAAGAGAGAAAAGAAACTATATAGGTAAACCAATGGTTTTAATAGCAGATGATGAACCATTGAACCAAAAAATCCTATGGGATATTATGGAACAACTGGAGTTCAATGTGATCTTAGCCGATAACGGAGAAGAGACTTTAGATATTCTTAAAAGAAATGAAATAGATTTAATAATCTTGGACTTTATGTTACCAGATATGTCTGGAGATAGAATATGCGAAATAGTTCGTCGAGATTACTCTATGGTAGAACTTCCCATTCTAATTTTAACGGCATCAGGAAAGACAATTGATTTAATGAATGCATTTGACTATGGTGCCAATGATTTTCAAAGAAAGCCCATAGATTCTGAGGAATTGAAATCTAGAATTCAATCCTTATTACTAATGAAAAAATCAGTGGAGGAAGGGCTGGAAAAAGAATTCCAATATTTTTATTCTCAAATATCGCCACATTTTCTCTATAATACAATAAATACTATTATCGGTCTTAGTTATAAAGATAGTGAAAAAGCAAGAAAAGCTTTAAATAATCTATCTATTTATTTTAGAGGAAAGTTAGATATCCATAGGAAGAAGGGGCTTATTACTCTGGAGTCGGAACTGGAATTGATAATTGCATATCTTGAAATAGAGCAAATGAGATATGGAGAAGGGTTGAAGATTGAATATAATATTGAAGAAGGAATAAGAGCCATGATTCCACCTTTAACATTACAACCTATAGTAGAGAATGCTATAGGACATGGTCTTGCAACTAAAAATAATAGCGGGATAGTGAAGATTATCGTGAAAAGAAAACCTAAGGGGTTTATAAGTATAAGAATAGAAGATAATGGGGTGGGAATGACATATGAAAAGCAACAAGAAATTCTAAGAGGAAACAACCAAAGAGTTGGGTTTACAAATGTAGTGGAAAAAATAAAGATATTAAGAGGAGCAACATTATCATTAGAAAGTAAATTAGGAGAAGGTACAAAAGTAGAGATTGTTATTCCGGAGGTGAGACATAATGAGGACCATTTTAATTGATGATGAACCCATTGCATTAGACTTATTAGGATTTATGCTTTCCTCCTATGAAGATATAGATATAGTGGGTAGTTATACAAAACCTATTGAGGCATTAAAGGAGATTAAGAAAATACAACCTAATGTTATATTTTTAGATATTGAAATGGGAGAGATAAATGGATTAGAACTTGCTGAACTTTTTATGAAGGAACTTGATACTGTGGAAATAGTATTTATTACAGCTTATTCAGAATATGCAGTAGATGCCTTTGAAATAAATGCTATTGATTATTTATTAAAGCCTATCCAAGAAAAACGTCTCAATAAAACTATTGAAAGATTAAAGGACAAAACGAAAGAAGAATATGGAATAAATATTTCAGATAATAGATTGAAAGTAAATGGTTTTGGTTCTTTTGAGGTACTGGATAGCATGGATAAGCCTTTAATTTGGCGTACCCAAAAAGCCAAGGAGTTATTTGCTTATTTATGGAATAAAAGGGAAAGAGCTGTTTCCAAAATGTTAATCATGGAGACTATTTTCCCCGATAGAGATTTAGATAAGGCCACCACTCTATTGCACACGACTATTTATCAACTGAGAAAGAATTTAGAGAAATTGGGTTATCTAAATGGAATTACTTATTTCAATGACTGTTATCAATTAGAAGTCCCAATTAAATCTGATGTCCAAGAATTAAATCAAGTGTTGAATTTGAAAAACCATAATGAGAAGGAGATAGAAAAAATCTTAAAAATTTATAAGGGAGACTTTTTAGAAGAGGAAGGTTATCATTGGGCGATGGAATTTCAACAAACATATAAAGACACAGTATCTAATGTACTAGAAAAATATGCAATGTCTCAATTGGAATATGGAAAGTTAACTCCAATTTTAAAGATTTGTTTAGATAAAGTTCATAAAATGGATTCATTTAATGAAAAAGTGGCTAAAATGATGATTCATTATTATGGTAAGCAAAGTAATAGGATTAGTTTAGAAGCTTTCTTCAATGACTATGTAGAAAGTCTTCGGGAAGAGATGGGACTTAGACCAATGAAAAGTACAGTAGATTTGTATAGGAGATATATGGAAAAAATTTAGTGACGTAAAATATATGACTTGTTTGTTCAGAGTTTGTTCAGTGTTTATATATATAATTAAGTATATAGGTATTGATTGTCTTATACTTAAGGATGTTTGACAGATTAATAAAATTATTGAAGAACTCCGTTCTATAGTTATGACAAGGTATAAGAAAGGATGGCTGTAAAAAATGCAAAAAAAGTTAAATATCAATTTGAAATACTTAAGTTTAAACATAAAAATATTATTATCTGTTCTAATGATATTTTTATTATTTGTATCAATATTAGCTTTTGTTGGTTTAAAAAGTTATGTCAATATAGCAGTTAGTACAGAACAGAGAAATTTACAAAATGTAAATAATGTTGCAATAGATGCTTTAGCTTCTGCTAGTCGTGCAAGTCAATTTGTAAAGACCAATATTCTAGGGAATGACGATATAGATGCATTGGCTTCTGCCAGTAAAGTTCAGTACATAGAATCCAATGCTCAAGGAGCGGACGACGAATTAAATAGAATACTATCTGCTCAAAATTATATAGAAAGCTTAAATATTGGGAAAGAAGGATTTTTCGTAGCATTTAATAAAGAAGGAGAAATAAAATTACATTCAGATAGAGAATATATGCAAAAATATGGGTTCGAAATCAAGGGTGACTATGCCTTAATATATAAAGACATACTTAATTATTCATTAGAAAATACACCTAAAGAAGTTTCGGACAATGATGGAGATTTCAGTAGAAAATTCATAGGAGAAGAACGATTTACCTTAGATGGAAAAGATCATTATGGAAGAATTGAAATGTGGGAAGATCTCTATATAGCAAGTATACTAGATGAATATTCAATTGTTGCAGAGGCTAAACAGGCAATAATGAAAATACTTATTTTTCTATTATTGGGGATTGTAATTGCTGCAGTGATTTTCATTTATTTAATTAATAGGCTAGTGGGAGATAAGATGAAAATCATTAAAAGTAATGCTCAAAAATTTGGACAAGGTGACTTTACAAACTTAGATACACTCCAGGTTAGAGTTAGAGATGAAATATCTGAAACTAATGAGGTTTTAATAGATTCTTCTGAAAATATGCTAGATATAATTAAAACCTTAAGTCATAATAGTGAAGAGTTACTATCAGAGGGAGAGACTCTGCAAGATTTAAGTAGAAGCTATAGTATTGGAAGCAAGGAGATTGTCATTGCAGTAGATGAAATTGCAAGTGGAAGCGAAAAACAAGCAAATGAGACTATGAAAGGTTTAGAAGAGTTGAGCTCATTAGCACAAATCATTGATGAAGAACAGGAAAAATTAGAGGTATTAAATTTAAGAGTTGAAGATATAGACAAGCTCAAGGAAGAAGGAAATGAGATAATAGAAATCTTAGTAGAATATACAAAGAGAAGTAATAATGCAGCTATACAAGTAAAAAACGTTATAGATCAATCTAATATTAATGCCAGTAAAATAGAGGAGGCAAGTATAAAGATAAAAGGAATAGCCAATCAAACCAATCTTTTAGCACTTAATGCAAGTATAGAGGCTGCTCGAGCAGGAGATGCCGGACGTGGTTTTGCAGTTGTAGCAGGTGAAATAAGGAAATTGGCAGAAGAATCTAGTATATTTGCTTTAGAGATAGAAGAAGTTATAAAAGATTTATTATTGGGATCTGGAAAGGCAGTAGATTTAATGGACAGAGTAAGGAAAGAAGCTGAATATCAGACAGAAAGTGTAGAAAAGACAGGAGAAAAATTTGACAAAATAAGAGAAAAAATAGAAGAAATAAAAAATGTAATAGATGAACTTAATGAAGGTGGAAGTATCCTTGAATCAAGAAAAGAGAAAATAACAGAAGTAATAGAACATCTAAGTGCCATTGCACAGGAAAATAATGCTAATACGGAGGAAGTTAGTGCCAAGGTAGAAGAACAAAATAATAGCACTTTGAAATTAGAAGATTTAAGTAATAATTTAAAAATGGTGTCTGAAAGCCTAATGAGCAAGTTAGAGATATTGTACAACACTAAGTAAATATAGTTATTTAAAAGATTCTGTTTTACAAAGTAAGAGGAGTTGTTAAGATGGACGTTTTTAGAGTATATGATTTACAAAGATATTTAGATGGGATTAGCAGATTATTCGATATTGTCAGGATAGTAAATCCTATAACTAAGGAGGTTATTTATAAAAATGGGTTTGCAGATACTATAGTTCACAGGGAAAATTGCTATGAATTTTGGAAGACCGGAAATCCCTGTCATAACTGTATATCTTCCCAAGCCTTTAAAGAAAGAAAAAACTTTACCAAAATTGAGTACTTAGGTGACGGAGTATACGTGGTTATAGCATCTCCTATTATTTTCGGAGATGATTTATATGTCTTAGAATTAGTTAAAGATATTACTGAAACAGGAATTGCAACTGGATTAAGTGGTCTAAGTATTAAAGAAACCAATGATATAATAGCTGAACTCAATAAAAAAGTTCTAAGAGATGATTTAACAGGACTATATAATAGGAGATATATAAATCAAAGACTGCCAACTGATATTGATTACGCTAAAAAGCATAAGGAGAGACTAACGGTTATAATGTTAGATATCGATTATTTTAAACAGGTAAATGATACTTATGGACATGTAGCCGGCGATTTAGTACTAAAAGGATTATCTAGAGTACTAAGTGCAAATATTAGAAAAGATTACGATTGGGTTGCCAGATATGGTGGAGATGAATTCCTTATTATATTAAAAAACTCAGATCAAGAAATAGCTGCTAAGGTTATGAAGGAAATTCAAGATACTGTAGAAAATATGAGTATTAGATTTGATAACAATGAAATAAACATAAATATAAGTATTGGTTCTTCTATAGTAAATCCTGGGGAAAAGGATTTTGATGGAATAATTTATGAGGTTGATGAAAATCTAAGAAAAGCAAAGGATAAGGGTAAAAATAGGTCGTAGCGTATTAAATTTCTAGCACCACAGAAAATAGACATATTAATATGAAAATATAATGGGGTGAGGGGTATAGAGAGTCTTTATGAACTTGTAAAATCTGATGTAGGGGTACCTATTAAAGTATTTATACATTCGGTTAACAAGCTAAAAATGCATTGGCATAAGCATTTGGAAATATTACTGGTCCTACAGGGGTCTATTAATATTAGAATAGGAGATGACCAGTATTTACTTAAGGAAAATGATCTTATATTAATTAATAACAATGAAATTCATAATACGACTAAAACACATGAAGACAATATAGTGTTAGCCTTACAAATTGATACTAAACATTACGATAGATATTTTAATGGATTTAGCAAGAGAATATTTGATTGTAAATCCTTTATGTTTGAGGAAGAGGAGCAGGGAAGGTTTGATATTATTAGAAACCATTTAGCTAAAATAATATGGAATCTAAATAAAAGAAAACAAGGACATTCACTGAAAATAGCCTCAGAGCTATTTTTACTTGCAGAACACCTTCTTAACAATTTTCATAATGAATTATTAGCAGAGGATAGGGTGGAGGCTATTAGCGATGATATCCATAGGCTCAGTAGTATTATAAGCTATATAGATGATAATTTTGATAAGGGTGTAACATTACAGGATGTGGCTAATAATCAAAACCTTAATAACTACTACTTATCTCATTATATAAAGAAAAGTCTTGGAATGACCTTTCGAGAATATTTAAATACACTGAGATTAGAAAAGGCTGTTGTTCTACTGGTAAGGACAGATAAGACAATAACCGATGTAGCCTTTGAAAGCGGATTTCCTAGCACAAAATCCCTGAATTCTCTTTTCAGAAATGTGTACAATTGTACTCCTTCCCAATTCAGGAAAGAAAATAAGAATAGAGCAAATAAATTATACAATCTAAGCGCAGATGAAGAGAATCTAAAAGACAGAACATATTTAGATGTAGATAGGACAGAGGCTTTTTCGAAACTGTACACATATCTAGACTATGATTTATCACAAGAGAATAATATATATTTACATACTAAGGAGACAATTGACATAGATGTGCATTGTAAAGGAATTAATAATAACTTCTATTGGAAAAAGCTCATAACCTTTGGAAGGGCAGCAGAAGGGCTAAGGAGAAATTGGCAAAATCAACTAAAAGAGCTTCAATCTGAAATAGGATTTGAATACATTAGATTTCATGGTATATTTTCAGACGAAATGATG